>DASUBU010000155.1:0-15287 GCA_035763125.1 Ktedonobacterales bacterium | reverse complement strand
GGTCCATAACGCGCCCTGTCTGATCTGTTCTGTCCTCCCCCTCGCCGCGCACCCGCTCGAAGGTGCGTCCGGCGGACGCCACATGCCAGGGGTGAAGGCCCCCTACGGGATAGCCCCGACCGGCCGGCCGGACAGCACCACACGCACCTCGGCATCGGCAAGCGCGGTTGTGCCGGCGCTTGGCCGCTGTTCGATGACGGTGCCCGGTGGCTGGCCGGGGACCGGCCGCTCCTGCTCGACCGTCAGCTTCAGGCCAGACTTGCGCGCTTCGGCGGCGGCCGCCACCACCGAGCGCCCGCGCAGGTCGGGTACGGTGATCTGCAGGTCATTGAGCACCGTCGCCATCCACAGCAGATTCTCCTTCTTCTGCCTGTTGGCGGCCTGCACCTGATCGCGCTCGCGCAGGAGGTTGATCTGCTCGAAGATGCGGTCCATCACGCGGAATGCGTGGGGAATGTTCTCCATCGCCAGCGGCGACTTGCGGCCGGCGGTGTCTACCACGATCGAGCCGAAGCCGAGCAGCTTGCCGAGCACATTGCGGTGGACGTTGACCTCCTGGATGCGTGCGTAGGGGGCGTCTTTGCTGTACTCGGCCAGGATGAAGGCCAGCCGGTCAATATCAATCACGCGCTGGGTCGTCAGGATGAAGACATCGTCGGCCCAGTTCATGTAGAGCAGCACGCCAATGATGCCGCCGAAGACGATACCGCCGGCGAGCACCCACATGGTGAGATTCCCGCCGCCGTTTGTCCTGCTCAACAGTATGCTGGCGATGACGCCGGCCAGCAAGATCAAGAGCGCGGGAATCTCGTCTCTCACCAGCACGGCCCAGTGGCGATAGACGACCTCGACGACCGACTCGCCCTGCAGGAATCGCATGGGGATGCGGCGGTGCAGGAAGCCGAGGAACGGCGCTCGCATGATCGGCGGCGAGCCCGTTGGCATGGCGAGGGGATGGGCCAGATCGTCGAGCGCTGCTTGCAGCTTGCGGCTCTTGATGGGTGGCACCTGCGGAGCGGGCGGCACGGCAGCGGGCGGCAGGCCGAAGGTGGGATCCTCCATCGCGGCGAGGATGCTGTCGCCCACGTCGCGTGAGTGGGCGAGGCCGGTCAACTCCAGCTCCGGACCGATCGGCCGGACGACGACGTTGCCGATGCCCAGCGCGATATAGAAGACGTTGGGACGCTCGACACGCACCTGGGCAATGGTCTTGAGGCCGATCTCGCCGCGGTGGCGAAAGAAGAAGCCGGTAGATTTGACGACGCGCTGATTCGTGAGGACGTAGAACTGGAAGAACCAGGGCCAGAGATTGGCAATCAGCCAGTACACGCCGAGCAAGGCCATCAGCGCGAGGCCGATCAAGTGGACGATGCTGGGTACGTTCGCACCGAGGAGGGCGTCGAGCAGGAAGAGGCCAAGGCCGAGCAGCAGGACAGGCGCGGCGGTGGCAAGCAGGAAGAGGTACGACTGCCGGCGAATCCAGATGATGCGCTCGCCGGGATTGAGGTCGCGGAAGATGAAGGTGCCACGCGGCGGCGGCGGCGCCTGGATCGTCCTGGGGACGACGCGCCTATGGCTGCGCCAGCTCCCGCCGGTCGGGGCGGGCGGGGTGCCCGCGGCTCCGCTCACGATATGCGCTCCTCGTCATCAGCCGTGCGTCACTTGCCGCCGGTAGCCTTCTTCATCTGCCCAGCGACGAAGAGCACAATCAGCAACGCACCCAGGCCGACGCCGAAGACGACTGGCAGGTAGGACGATGTATCGAAGCCGCCAGGTGTGTTGAACAGCACCGGCGTACCCGGCAGGATGTTATTGCTGACGTAATAGGCCATCGCCGCGCCATTGACGGCGCCAGGCACGACGCCGGCGACGCGGTGGCCGGAAGCCTTGGGCGCGGGGCCGTAGCGTGTGCCAGCACGGTAGCCAAGCCAACTGAGGGTGATGAACGTGAAATTCGAGATGGTATGGGTGAGGCCCGCTAAGCAGGCCGACGTGGATGTGTAGGCGTAGCTCCCTGATGGCGCGCTTGCCGGGCCAACGCCGCCTCCGCCGCCCCCCGCGAAGAGCGGCCCGCCGAAAGACGTAGCGGACCCTGCGGTGCCGAGCGCGCCGCCGAACAGGTTCACCAGAAAGCTCCCGCCTCCATTGGAGAGGAACAGGACGTCGCTGAGCACGATGGCACTGGTGATGACCTCACGGTTCCAGCCCCGCCGTGCACCGGCGGCGCCCGCGAAAGCCAGCGCGCCGAGGAACGTCTCGGTGGGCGTAATGATCATTGCTGCCGCTCCTTCTGAGTCTGCGCGCCGCACTGGATGGACGCCGTGGTCGCGTGACCGGTGACGCAGCGCACCCTCGCACTGCGCGCGCCCGGTTGATCTGCAAGGTGTGTACCAGGGTGTCAAAAATTGACATAATGCAACTCGATGTCCGACTCACCTCACGCGCTGGGGCAACGAGTCCGCGGCCCAGCGCGTGCCAATAAAACAGGTGGCGGACCAACCGCGTGCATTCGAAATGCTGAGGGTAATGTCGCGCGGCGTTGCCCAGCGAGAACTTGCGGGACTACTCTATAGCGTAGCTGCGGCGACTTCATGAGGCCGCGCGCCACCTCACAGTCCCCTCCGATGCGGCGGGAGGATACCACAATGACACAGACGCACGATGCGGCGACCGCCGAGGCGCTGGCCAGTCTGCGAGCGGGAACCGCGGCCCTGGCCGCTGGTCGGCTGGAGCAAGCGGCGGAAGCGTTGGTGACGGCTGAAGCGATCTTCCGGCGCCTGGGGGATACCGCGCACACAGCGGAGAGCCGCGAGGCGCTGGGCGAGGTGCAGCGGCAGAACGGTGCGCTGGATCAGGCGTCCGGCAGCTACGAGCGGGCAATTGCGCTCTTCAAGGAGGCCGGGCTCGCCGGGCGTGAGGCCGGAGCGACGGTAGCGCTGGGCCACATTGAGCGCCAGAGGGGCCAGCTCGAAAGCGCCTGGCACCACTACTATCTGGCGTTGCGGCTCTTCGAAAAGGCCGAGCGTGCCGAGGGCCAGGCAAGCGCGTCGCTGGCGCTGGGACATGTCGAGCGGCAGCGCGGCCGGCTGGAGCAAGCGGCGCACTATTACGAGGCGGCACTGGGGCTGTATCGCCAGGTGCATGACGACTTTGGCGAAGCGGACGCGGCAAAGGCGCTGGCTGACATGCTGGCGGGCCGCGCGAGCTTCGCCGAGGCACAAGCCGCCTACGAGCGCGCGCTCGATTTCTATCGGCGTGCGCGGGATCGCTTCGGCGAGGTAGACACGCTCAACAGTATGGGCCGGCTGGCAAGCGAAGAGCTGCGGCTGGATGCGGCGGCGGAGCGCTTCGCCGAGGCGGTCGCGCTGACAGCCACCATCGAATACGACCTCGGTGTGGCTGACGCGACGCTGGGGCTGGGGGAGATCGCACTGCGGCGGGGCGAGCTGGAGCAGGCGCTGGCCAATGGCCTGAAAGCGCTCGCCGCCTATGACGCGCTCGGCAGTGCGCTGGGCCAGGCCGAAGCGAATCGAGTCCTGGGGGCAGCGCAGATGCGGCGGGGTCTGCTGACGCAGGCGACAACTGCCTTCGACCGGGCCGCCCGCGCCCTGCGGAGCCTGCGAGCCATCGTCCCGTACGCGCACGCCCTGGCGGGCGCCGCCGAGGCTTATCGCCGCCAGGGGACGCCGCGCAAGGCCGAGGATCTCTTTGCGCAGGCACGCGACACCGCGGCTGAGGCCGAGCAGCCAGCGGTTGAAGCCACGGCGCGCCTGGGGTTGGGACAAATCGCGCGGGCGCGCGGGCACAATGCCGAGGCCGCGGCGCTGCTGAGCGAGGCGGTGCGCGGTCTGGAGGCGCGTGGGCGGCTGGGGTTGGCCGCTCGTGCCCAGGCCGAGCTGGCGCGGCTGGCACTCACGCGCGGCCAGCTAGATGCCGCTGCCGAGCAGGCCGCACAAACGCGCACGCTGGCGGCGCGATCCAGTGCGGAGGGCGGCGAGAGAGGGTCGCTGGCGGCGGTGGCGCTGCTAGAGGGCGCGGTCGCGGCGGCGCTGGGCCGGCTGGCGGAGGCGCGGGCCAAGGCGACGGATGCGCAGGCGGAGGCCGAACGCGAAGCGGATGCGCTACCGCTCGTCGAGGCGGCGCTGGGCGTGGCGGAGGCCGACCTGCAGGCTGGCAACCTCGATGCGGCGGTGACCAGCTTCAACCGGGTGAAGACGATGCCACAAGCGGCTGAAGCAGCACTGGCGCAACAGCTCGTGGCACTGGGGCTGGGGCGTGTGCTGGCGCGGCGCGGTCTGTGGGATGAAGCGGCCATCGCGCAAGCCGAGGCACTTGGGCGCTTGCGCGTGAGCGATGACGCGGCGGCGCTGGCGCTGGCGCACCTGGGTGTGGCTGAGGCGCGCCGCCATCTCGGCGAGCGTGACGAGGCGCGCACGCAGCTTGCTGAGGCGCGGCGGCTGTACGAGACAATTGAAGACGTGCTAGGGCTGGCCGCGGTTGCGAGCGAGGAGGCGCGACTGCTGCTGGATGCCAGCGAGCTGGATGCCGCCAGCGAGCGCACTGCAGAGGCGCTGAGTCTGATCGAGCGTGTCGGCGCGGGTGTTCGCGATGAGGAGGCGCGCGCAAGCTACTACGATGCCCATGCGGCCGCCTATGCCGAGGCGATCTGGGCCGCGGCGCTCGCGATGCAGGCGGTGCCGGCCCGCGAGCTGGCGGCGCGCTATGCCGAGCGAGCCGGCCGGCAGGGCAAGGCGGCCGCGAGCCAGCGGCTGCGCGAATACGAGGCGACGCTGCCGGTGCGCGGCGTGGGGCTCAGCAAGGAAGAGAGCGATCGTAACAAGGCGATCGCCAAGATTGTCAGCGAGGCTCGCAAGGCGCTCTCTAGCAAGTCGTAGCCGCGGGAATTGTTTCACACACGCGCACGGTCAAGCGATGGGCGAGCTCTGCGCTGGCACTGGCGGCCGTGTCTGCGCGCTGGCCCTCTGCGTCAGCGGTTGAACGCAGGCAGGGAACGGTCTACAGCTGTTAGCGGCTGTACCAGGCATCCTGCCCGGCACGGTTTGTGCGGCAGTTGGCTGGTATTGCACGCGAGGTGCCGCTCACGAAGAGCTCAGTGCGTGTAGGGATTCGTACCGTAGGGACGCCCGCGGGCTGCGAGGCCGGGCATGGAAGTGGCGGCGAGGATGCGTTGCCGGCAGGTCGGCTGACCCCATCAGCTCGCCGCGAGAAGGAGATTGTTATGCGGCCGATTGATCGCCACGAGCGCCGCGAGCTGGACGGGCTCGTCGAGGAGTACTGCCAGCAAGGGATGAGCCGGCGCGACTTCATGAAGCGTGCGCTGGCGCTAGGGCTATCGGTCAGCGCGGCCGGCACGCTGCTCTCTGCGTGCGGCGGCGGCACCGGCAACGCGAACACGGTCAACGTTCTCAACGTTTGGGGCAGCACCGAGCTGGATTCATTCAAGGCTGTGGTGGCACCCTTCGAGTCGCAGACGGGCATTAAGGTAAGCACTGAGTCCACCCGCGACCTCGACGCCGTGCTGACTACTCGCATTCGCGGCAACAACCCTCCCGACATCGCGATCCTGCCCAACCCGGGCAAGATGCAGCAGCTCGCCCAGCAAGGCCACCTGATAGCGTTGGACAGCATGCTGGACATGAGCACCGTCAAGAACGACTACGCCAAGCCCTGGATTGACCTGGGCTCGTACAACGGCAAGCTCTACGCCATCTTCTACAAGGCGGCCAACAAGGGCACCGTCTGGTACAATCCGGGCCAGTTCCAGAGTAACAGCTATTCAATCCCGAACACTTTCGACGACCTCATCAGCCTCTCCAACACCATTGCTGGCAGCGGCAAGTATCCGTGGTCCATGGGCGTCGAGAGCGCAGCGTCGAGCGGCTGGCCCGCGACTGACTGGGTCGCGGAGATCTATCTGCGGCAATCTGGGCCGGATATGTACGACAAGTGGGTGGCACACCAGATCCCCTGGACCGACGCCAGCATCAAGCAGGCGTTCCAGACGTTTGGCCAGATCGTGACAGGCAACCATTACATCAACGGGGCGCCGCAGTCCATCCTGGCGACCAACTTCCAGAACGCGACCTACTCGCCGTACAAGAATCCGCCCGACGCCTACATGAACTACCTCGGCGACTTCGCCGCCACCTTCATCACCGCGCAGTTCCCTGACCTCAAGGCGGGCAGCGGCTACAACTTCTTCGCCTTCCCGACGCTCAACGCGTCGTTCTCGGGCGGCGTAACCGGCGGCGCGGACGTGGTGACAGCGCTCAAGAACACTGACGCCACCAAGCAGTTCGTCAAATACCTCGAGACGGCTGCTGCGCAGGAGATCTGGGTCAAGCGTGGGGGCTTCACCTCGGTAAACAAATCGGTGAATCTAAGCGCCTATCCCAATGAAGTGGCGCAGAACTCCGCGAAGATGCTCATCTCCGCTGAAACCTTCCGCTTTGGCGCCGGCGACCTGATGCCATCGCAGGTGCAGCAGGCCTTCTGGAAAGGCATGCTGACCTTCATCGGCGACACGGGCCAGCTCGACTCGGTCCTCAGCACGATCGAGAGCACCGCCAGCCAGGCCTACGGCTCGTAGCCTTGCCCAACCAGCGGCGCCGCCGACGAGTGTGCTGGGCATGCTCGCCGTGTCAGGCACAACCGCCGGGCGGCGCCGGCTCGACGGAAAATAGGACCGCATGCGGTCTGGCACTTGCATAGCCATGCTGCACTGGGCCAGATCAGGCGAAGAGCAGGTCAATCGAAGGGAGGCGCGCATGGCCACGATCACCGGGACCGCGGCGGCCGTCAAGGAGAAGCGCCCGCGGCGCTCCCCGAGCAAGTCGCAGCTTATCGCCTGGGTGTGGATCGCCCCAGCGGTGTTCTTCGCCGCGGTCTTCCTGATCTATCCTGTGCTCAACACGATTTGGCTGAGTTTCTTCAACGATACCTCCACGCAGTTCGTCGCTCTGAAGAACTTCAGCCACATCTTCACCGATCCGGCGATGCTGGAGATCGTGCGCAACAACCTGCTCTGGTTGGTGATCGGCACGGTGGTGACGGTGTTCCTGGGACTGGTGATCGCCGTGCTGGTGGATCGTGTCAGGATCGAGAGTGCCGCGAAAGCGGCTATCTTCATCCCGATGGCGATCTCGTTCGTCGGCGCTGGCGTCATCTGGAACTTCATGTACCAGTACGCCCCCAAGGGGCAGACACAAGTCGGCCTGCTGAACGCCATCATCACCAAGCTGGGGCTCCCGCCACAGACCTGGCTGATCAATCCACAGGTCAACAACTTCGCGCTGATCGCCGTCTATGTGTGGATGTGGACGGGCTTCTGCATGGTGATTCTCTCCGCGGCGCTCAAGAGCGTGTCGTCGGACCTCCTGGAGGCGGCGCGGGTAGACGGTGCCAACGAGCTCACCATCTTCTGGCGGATCATCGTGCCGGTCATCAGCCCGACCATCGTGGTGGTGGCGACGACGATGGTCATCAACCTGCTCAAGATCTTCGACATCGTCTACGTGATGACCGGCGGCAACTACGGCACCAACGTGATTGCGATGTCCTACTACCAGCAGAACTTCACCTTCGGCAACACCGGACTCGCCAGCGCGCTGGCGGTCGTGCTGCTGGTGGCGATCATCCCGATCATGTACTTCAACATCAGGCGCTACCGCGAGGAGGTGCGGCGATGAGAGAAGAAAGCGCGATCCCGCCTAGCACCCTCATGCGCGAAAACCCGCTCGCCGGCGGCCCCAGCGCTCCTGAGGTGCTGGCGCGCGGTGCGACCCCCCGCGAGCGCTTGGTGCGCGTGGTCAGCAGCAGCCTGGTCACGGTGATTGTGATCATCATCGCGCTGTTGTGGTCGGTGCCGACCTTCGGCCTCTTCATCAGCTCGTTCCGTCCGGCCGCCGCGATTCAGAGCACCGGCTGGTGGACGGGCCTCTTGCCGCCGTGGCACTTCACGCTCGAGAACTACCAGCAGGTGCTTTCGTCCCAGGGCATCGGCACTGCCTTTCTCAACAGTCTGATCATCGCCGTTCCGGGGACTATCCTGCCGGTGCTAGTGGCGGCCTTCGCGGCGTACGCTTTCGCCTGGATGGAGTTTCCCGGCCGCGACTGGATCTTCCTGGCGATTGTCGCGCTGTTGGTCGTGCCCATCCAGATGACGCTCGGCCCGGTGCTGAGCCTCTTCACGACCGCGCAGATCACCGGCAGCTATCTGGCGATCTGGCTGGCGCACACGGCGTACGGGCTGCCGTTCGCCGTATACCTGCTGCGCAGCTTCTTCGCCGCATTGCCGGCCGATCTCTTCGAGTCGGCCCGCATTGACGGCGCCTCGCACCTGCGCATCTTCACCAACATCCTGATGCCGCTGTCCGTGCCGGCGCTGGCCTCACTCGTGATCTTCCAGTTTATGTGGGTCTGGAACGACCTGCTGGTGGCGCTGATCTTCCTGGGTGGTAATCCAGACAAAGCGCCGCTGACGGTCGCGGTGGCGAATCTGGTCAACTCATTCGGCACCAACTACCAGGTGCTGACCTCAGCGGCCTTCATCTCGATGGCGCTGCCGCTGGTGATCTTCTTCAGCCTGCAGCGCTACTTCGTGCGGGGCATGCTGGCCGGCAGCGTGAAGGGATAGTCCGCATCAGTCGTTGTGGCCGCATGAGCACGCGCCGCCACAGGCACACCCGCCCCCAAAGTCAGCGTCGTCGCCGGCCGCATCAAAGTCGCCGAAGTCGTCCGCGCCGCCGGAACGCACGGGGCGCGCAACTACCGAGAGCAGCCGGCGGACGTTGGTGCCCGAGCAGCTTGCGCAGGCGATCTCGCCGAGGGACTTCTCATAGGTGGTCAGCAGCTCGAACTTGCCGCGGCAATCGGCACAATAGAACTCGTAGAGCGGCATCGGGACAACCTCCACAACACAAGCGCGACGTCGGGGTACGGCGCCATAGTGGCATCTCAGCCGCATGGGAGCAGGCGCGCCGGGCGTGAGGATACGTCCGGACGTCGTTCGCACGGCCCTTTCGCACGGCCCTTTCGCAGAAGTATACATCAGAAAGGGCGGCGCACCTCCGCTCATCCCCCTGCTTGACGCCTCCCGGTACACTAGCCATGTGTTGGGTGCCGCCTGCTCGTGCGGCGCTGGGCGAGTGATGTGAGACTGGGAGACGTGAACGATATGAGCGATGATCCGAGGGTGGCGGAGCAGCGGCGGCGAATGGGCCTGCCGCAGGGATTGGACCCGCGCAAGGCGCTCGACCCAGCGGCGATGGAGCGCGTAATCAAGGCGCAAGCGATGGCGCGCGCGCAGGCGACAGCGGCCTCCACGATCTTGATCGGCACGATCGTCACCCTGATTACGTCGGCCTTTAGCTTCGTGGCGGCGCTGGCGTGGAATGACGCGATTAACAACGCGCTCAACGATTCAGTTACTAAGATACTTCCCAGCGCAAACAAGACAACTGTCTCCGTGCTGCACGCGCTGGCGGTGACGTTGATTGCCGTCGTGGCGGTGGTCATCCTGCAGCGCGTGGCTGGCCGCTGGGCGAAGCGCTCGGCGATCGCCGCGACCGCTGGCGAGGGCAGCTACTAGGTGGTTCATCTGGGGAATTCATGGAGGCGTGATCTCCTCCGCGCTGGACTGTAGTGGCGAGGCCTGCCTCGCCTCGCGGCCACGATCTCACGCCACTTCGCCGGACGGACCACTTGGTCGGCAAGCATCGACTCCACAACTGCTGTACTCTGGGCGCGTACTCTCCGTCAGACGGAGGGTGCGCGTTTCGCTTGTATTGTGCGAGCGGACCTTGCGCTAGCTGCGCCGCGGCGCGGATAATGCCGTCGAGGGCGCCGCGTCAGGGACGGGCGACGGGCGCGCAGGAGAGGAGCCAGCGTGTACGCAGCGTCAGACCAGCCGCGCGGCGATACCGACCCGCCCGCGCCTGACTCATGGGTGTTGGGCGCCGAGGCCGAGGAGGCTGACGCGACCGCCGGTGCCGATGAAGTCGATGAGCCAGACGAAGCCGACGCCGACAACGAGCTGGGCGGCGACTACTACGGCCTGCTCCGCGTCGCGCCCACAGCGACCGACGCGGACATTCGCCGCGCGTTCCGGCGGCAGGCCATGCGCTGGCACCCCGACCACTTCACGGGCGCCTCACCGCAGCGACAGGCCGAGGCCGGGCGGCGCATGCGGGCAATCTTGGCCGCGCACCGCGTCTTGAGCGACCCTGTTCGCCGCCACATCTACGACCGCGAGCGGTCCCCCGCGCCCGACGACGGCTCACCCCTGGCTGCCTCCTTCGAGTCTGAAGACGGCGGCGAATCGCCCTACGCGCGTGCGGCCTACCAGCATGGCGCGCCCGCGCACAATGGCAACACCAATCCAGCGGGCGTGCTTTTCGGGACGCTCTGTATCATCCTGGCCATCGCCCTTGGTGGGCGCGCGCTGGTGAGCGCCGACGCTGGGCTGGGCACTCTGCTCACGGTGGGCTTGGTGCTCGGCCTCGTCGCCCTGGCGGCGCTCTTCTTCACGTCTGACTCCGCAGTCGCCCGCCTGGCGAACGACTATCTGGAAGGCGAGCCGCGCGCGGCGCGCAGGGCCGGCCGCGCGCACCAGCAGCATCAACCTGGCGGCACAGTGTGGGACACCTCGTACGCATTCCATGCCCATGCGCCAGACGAGCCTGAGCTCACCGAGTTCGAGACGTTGGTGGATGAGGCGCTGGCAGGCGTGCCGGACGACTTCCAGGAGTACCTGCGTAACGTCGTGGTGCGCGTCAAGTCGGAGCCGTCGCCGCGCGAGATCGTCCAGATGAAGCTGCGTCCGTGCTCGCTGCTGCTCGGCCTCTACGAGGGTGTGCCGCTGACGCACCAGGCTGCGCACGGCAGCGGCCCCGAAGTGGTGACCATCTTCCAGCGGCCGATCGAGACCTACTGCGACGGCGACCCGGAGCGCATCCGCCGGCAGGTGCGCGCCACAGTGCTGCACGAGTTGGCCCACCACTTCGGCATGGATCACGACGAAATGCCGGCCTGGGTCAAGTGAGCCGCCAGCTCCCGCGCGGCCAATTGCATCAATGCGCGGGATTCGACGTGTGCGGGCGCTTGCCCAGCTCGTGCCAGTTGGTCTCCTCGACGTGAATGCCGTAGTGCCTGGCGGCCTTGAGGATGTTGCGCCAGGCCAGGTCGCGCTGCTGAGGGTCCACTCCCTCCACCTGATCGAAGCGCGCCAGTGCGTCCTTGACGTGTGAGGCGTCGGTCAGCGGCTCCTTGCGTTCCTTGGGGAAGGCGAAGGCGCTGGCGGGAAGCTGGTCGCGCTCTTTGTCGGTCAGCTTGCCGTGCGGCGGACTCGTCGGCGGTTCCCAGGTGGTCTGGTGGCTGCTCTCGCTCATTACGCTATCTCCTTTCGCGAGTCATCACGCCGAATGGACACGCAGTCCGTGTGCCACTCACAGCGGAGACTCGGCGTTTCCAGGCTGCCTCGCGCTGCCAATCCGAGCGGAAAAACCTGCCCCTCGACGCGCGTCTTGCTTGTGGCGCGCCTCGCACACGGTCGACCGAGAGAGGGACGGCGAGCGCGCGCGCAACCGAGCGTTTACGTGCCGGCTGCGGGACGGCGCGGCGCGGTGGTTCTGAACGGAGGAGATGCCGGTGGATCAAATTCGCGCTCGTGCGCGACTCAGCATCCTCTTGCTTCTGGTGATGGCGCTGTCGGCCTGTGGCTCTGGCGTATCCAGCGCGCGCACGGTCTCCCCGTCCCCCACGCCCCGCCCACCCACGGCGAGCCCCACGGCGACGCCGGCTGTGGAGTCGCATAGCGTCAGCGTCGTGACCAGCGACCATCTCAAGCTGACAGGTACGCTGTACGGCAGCGGCCACGCGGCGATCGTCTTCTCGAATCAGACCGATACCAGCGCGGCCAATTGGGCGCCAGTCGCGCGGGCCTTCGCGGCGCGCGGCTACCTAGCGCTCGCCTACAATTACCGCGGCACCCATGGCTCGCAGGGCACCTTCGATACCAGCATGCTCGACAAGGATGTCTCGGCGGCCATCGCGTTCGTCCGCGCGCGCGAAGCATCTCATGTCGTGCTGATCGGCGCGAGCATCGGCGGGGCGGCGACGGCCCGTGCGGCGTCGGGCACGTCGGTGGTCTGCACGGTCATCCTGTCGGCGCCGCGCGATTGGCCCGTCCTGCCGGTGACGGACGACATGCTGCGTGCCATCACCGCGCCCAAGCTGTTTCTGGATAGCGAGGGCGATGAGTTCGCCGACGACGTGCAGGCGATGTATGACGGCTCACCGTTCCCCAAGGAGATTCACTTCTATCCGGGCGTCGCACACGGCCTGGACATGTTCGGCATGCGGTACGGCGACGACCTCCTGCGGCGCATCATCACCTTCGTCCAGACGAGCGCGCCAGCCAGTTGAGCGCCTTTGCCGTGGTACGATGCGTGGGCGGGGGGTGTGACGCTACTCGTCAGGAGGAGTCAGCCAGATGAGCGCGATTGTCCGCGTCGGTGTGATCTCCGATACGCACGTGCCCTCGCGCGTCGCCCGGTTGCCCGAGCGCGTGCTGCGCCACTTCGAGGGTGTGGATCACATTCTGCACGCTGGCGACCTCTCGCGGCTCGCCGCGCTCGATCAACTCGCCGTCTACGCGCCGGTGGACGCCGTGCAGGGCAACGTCGAGTGGCAGGAGGTGGTGGAGGCGCTGCCTATCAAGCGCGAGCTGCTGCTGGGCGGAGTCGCCGTTGGGATGGTGCACATCCTTGGCGAGCAGCCGCACTATGCCCGCAACGCGCGCCGCGAATTCCCGGACGCCCGAGTGGTGATCTTCGGCCACTCCCACATCCCGCACATCGAAGAGATCGGCGATCTGCTGCTGCTCAATCCTGGCAGCGCCACCGACCGCCGCCGCCAGCCCCATTGCACGATTGCCGTTCTCACCATTGAGGGCGGTGTGCCGCACGCGGAGCTGGTGCCGATCGAGCCGCCAGACTAGCGCCTCATCGTCCCAGGCATTTGGCGACCGTCTCCAGCAGATCATCGAGCTCGAACGGTTTAGCAAGGAATGCATCAGCGCCCGCGTCGTGAGCCTCGCGCAGGGCGGCTGGATGGGCCGAGAGCATCAGGATCGGAATCTGGTGGGTGTGCGGCTGCGCCTTTAGCTCTCTGGCAATCTCGCGTCCATCGCGTCCGGAGAGCAGCATGTCCAGCACAATCAGATCAGGTACTTCGCCCGCGCTGAGCTGGTTCATCAACCGGTCGCCGCGATCTACCGAGGCCACTTGATAGCCGGCGTCTTCGAGCACGGTCTGGACTGCGAGCACGATATCGGGCTCGTCGTCCACGATGAGAATGCGCTTGGCGTCGGCGGCACTCTTCATCGCGCCTCCACCTCCGCCTGGAGGAGTGGCTTGACCCTGCGCTCGCGTGGCGCGAGCGGGAGCGTGAAGTAGAACGTGCTGCCGCCGCCCTCGCTGCTCTCCAGCCAGAGACGCCCGCCATGCCGCTCCACCAGGGTACGCGCGATATAGAGGCCGATACCCAGGCCGGGATAGGTGCTCTCGCGCGGCTGTGCGATCTGGTAGAACTGGTCGAAGATGCGAGCTTGATACTCGGGCGCGATGCCGATGCCGTAGTCCTGCACGGCCACCTCGGCATATTCTCCCTTATGCTTGAGGCGCACGCTCACTAGCTCGGCCTGCGGTGAATACTTGATGGCATTGACAAGCAGGTTGATCATCACCTGGCCCAGGCGATCTCTATCACCCCAGATGGTCGCCTGCGTCTCGCCTTCTATGCGCAGTTGATGTGTTGAAGTAGCGGCCTGCACGTTCTCCATGGTCTCCGACACCAGCGCGTCGAGCTCGAAGCGCGTCTGCTGGAAGGCCAGAACTCCCGTCTCCATCTTTGAAACATCGAGCAGATCGCCAATCAGCCGGGTGAGCCTGGTCAACTGCTCGTCCATACGATCCAGGAAGAGCAGCGTCTGCGGATCCGCACTCCGGCGCAGCCGCCGCTGCAAGACCTGGGTGAAGCCCTTGAGGCTAGTTACTGGCGTCTTCAGCTCGTGGCTGGCCATGCTGACAAAAGCGTTCTTGCGCACTTCGAGCTGCTTCTGTTCGTCAATGTCGCTGCTGGAGCCCACCCACATCGTTATGGCGCCATCGCTGTCTCGTAGCGGAATGGCCCGGCTGAGGTGCCAGCGGTACGTGCCGTCGGAGCGGCGAAGTCGTTGCTCGCAGTAGAGAGGCTCGCCAGTCGCCAGCGAATGCCGCCAGTCGCGTTCGTTCGCCTCCGCATCGTCGGGATGAATGATCCGCAGCCAGCCCCAGCCCTGAAGCTCCTCGAACGCCAGGCCTGTGAACTCCATCCACTGTGGATTGAGGTAGTCCAACACGCCGTCAGCCCTGGCTGTGAAGACCTTCTGCGGCATAGATTCCGCCATCAGCCGCATGCGTTCACTGCTCTCTCGCAGTGCCTCTTCCGCCTGTATGCGGTCGGTGATGTCCCGCAGATTGCACTGGATGACCTTGTGCCCGTTCACCCTGAAGCACGTGCTGTTCAGCTCGGCGAAGCGCTGCCCATCGCGAGCGCGCAGCGTGAGCCGAGGGTAATGAACGGAGTGCGCCTCCTCCACCTGGCGCAGGAACGTGGCAGCGGCATCGCCGTCCGGAAACACTCCGATCTGCCACAGTCCCCGCCCAAGCAAATGCGCACGCGGCTCGCCCAGCAGCGCCGTCATGACGGGATTCGCGTCGCTGACGGTACCGGTGATGGGATCGACCACCAAGATTCCGTCGGTGGACGTTTCGAAGATCTGGCGGTAGCGGTTCTCCGAGATGCGCAAGCGCTCTTCGACGACCTTGCGCAGCGCAATCTCGGCTTCGAGCGAGCGCGCCTTCTGCTGCAGCGCGGTGATGGCGCGCAGGCGGTCCTCGGCACTCGTGAGCGTGTTGTACGTCTCGCCCGGCATTACGCGCGAGTGGCGCGCACAAATCTCGGCAAACCCGGCGTCGTGGGCGACCCCTGCGACACTCGCCATCGGATAGGCACACCACAGCGAGAACGGATGGGGATGATCGCGCAACTCGTTCCAGAGCTCCTCCAATCGGATGGCAGCCGCTTGATTTCCCTCGTCCCACAGCTCGGCGACCATCTCGCCAAATACCCGCACACCTCGTCCACTGCCGGCCGCCTGCCCAATCATGCCGCCGACGATCCGCGCAAAGCGGTCAGCGTCCGGCATGCCATCGTTCATAATGCGC
>DASUBU010000154.1:0-73512 GCA_035763125.1 Ktedonobacterales bacterium | reverse complement strand
GCTGGCGCCAGGCGGGCGTCGCCTCGGCGTACTCGCCGTCGAGCGCGTCCATCGCGGCGCGGCCGGCGGCATTGAGGCGCAGCAGCGTGAGGCCCTCTGGCCGCACGAGCACGAAGGCGCGCGCTCCCGAGGAGCCGGCCTCTGCCAGCCTAGCCAGAGCCTCCCCTGCGTCAGCAGCGGTGAGCGACTGCATATCGAAGAAGCGCGGAAACAGCTCGTCGAGGGCGGCGAGGCGCGTGGCGTCGAGGTCGCGCAGGATGCGATGGGTGGGCAGGACGACCAGGCCGGGATCCTCAATCGCTGAGAGCGCCATCAGCGTGAAATTGAGCGGATCGTCGGCGGGCAGAGGCTCTTTGCGCAGCGCGGCCTGTTCGTCGCGATAGGTGAGAGCCGTCTCGTAGCGATGGTGGCCATCGGCGATGTAGAGTTGGCGTTCGCGGAAGAAGGACCCAATCTCACCGGCCAGGGTGGGATCATCGAGCAGCCAGAGGCGATGACCTTCGCTGGCTTCGTCGGTGAAGGCCGCAGTGGGCGCAGCCTCCGCAATGGGCGCGAGCCGTGCGGCGAGGACGCTGGCGGGATCGTCGTAGAGCACCATGAGTGGGCTGAGGTTGGCGGAGGTGGCGCGCATCAGCGCCAGACGATCCTGCTTGGGTTTGCTCATCGTGCGCTCGTGCGGCAGCACGACGCCGGCTTCCCACGGCTCCAGGCGGACGCGCGCAAGCAAGCTGAGCTTGCGGTAATCGCGCCCGGTGGCGGAGAACGTCTGCTCGTAGAGGTAGTACGCGGACTGGTCCTGCCGCAGGATGCCGCTGCGGCGCCAGTCGGCGAATTCGGCGGCCGCCCGCGTGTACTTGTTGGCCAGCTCGTCGTCGCCAGGCGCCTCGCGGCCTAGCTCCAGGCGGATGATGTTGTGTGGGTCGCGCGCGTAGTAGCCGGCCTGGGCCGCTGGCGAGATGACGTCGTAGGGCGGCGTCACGACGGCGGCGAGGTTGGCGCCAGGGGCGTAACGCAGGGCCGGAAAGGGGCGAACATCCGCCATCGAGTGTAGCTCCTCACAAGAGTGGTAGAGTACGGGCACAGTGGGCGATGCACGCTTCGCCTCAACCTGCCGGGCACGAGGGCCACGAGCGTGAACCGCGGGTGCAGACAGCGCCGCGAGTCCGGGTCTGCCAGGGCGAGGCAGCACATCATGCGCTTCGATGAGCCGGCGCCCCGCGTACGCGCCTTATCCTAGTCTATCGTGCAACACTGCGGCAAGTGGTGCGGGACGGGTCGGCGGGGCCGATCAGATCAGCGACGATCTTGCCGGAGGAGAGCACGCCGGGTACGCCCGCGCCGGGATGGGTGCCGGCGCCGCAGAAGTAGAGGTTGGGCACGTCCTCGCTGACATTGTGCGGCCGGAACCAGGCGGATTGCGTGAGGATCGGCTCGACGGAAAAGGCGCTGCCGAGATGGCTACCTAGCTCGTCGCGGAAGTAGCGCGGGTCAATCATGCGCTCTGTCACGATATGGCGCGAGAGGTCGGGAAGATAGCGCTCTTCGAGTGAGCGAATGATGGCATCGCGGTACGGGCGCGCGGCGCTGGCCCAATCAATCGCGGCGCCAAGGTGGGGCACTGGCGAGAGCACGTACCAGCAGTCGCAGCCGGCGGGCGCCAGCGAGGGATCGGTGGCGGTCGGACGGTGCAGATAGAGCGAGAAGTCTGAGGCGAGCGTCTTCCGGGTGAAGATGTCGTCCAGCAGGCCGCGATAGCGCGGCCCCATCAGGATCTCGTGATGGGCCATCTGTGGGTACTGGCGATCCGTGCCGAAGTAGATCACGACCAGCGACATCGAATAGCGGCGGTGTCGGACGCGGCGATCGGTGTTGTGCCGGCGGATGCGCGCGGGGATGAGCCGCAGATAGGTGGTGGCGATGTCAGCGTTTGAAACCACGGCCTCGGCCGGCAGCGTCTCGCCGCCAGCTAACCGCACTCCGCTCGCCCGGTGCGTCGCCTCGTCCACTAGAATCGCGTGGGCCTCGGAATTGAGCAGCAGTGTGCCCCCAAGCTCACCGAAGACGCGCGCCAGCGCCGCGACGAACACGCCCGTTCCGCCGCGCGCGAAGAGCACGCCGCCCTTCATCTCCAGTGGGTGAACCAGCGCGTAGATCGCGGTGGCGCGGAAGGGATGGCCGCCGATCAGCAGAGGATGGAAGCTGAACACCTGGCGCAAACGCTCGTCGCGCAGGTAGTGGCCGGCAAGCCCGGCCACGGAGCGGTAGGCCCGAAGGCGGAGGAGGTCGGGGGCCACACGCAACATGTCAGCGGCGTGTGTGAAGGGGCGGTCAATCAGCGCCATGCCCGCGGCATAGATCTGCTCGGCTTTGGCCAGAAAGCGGAGATAGCCTGCCTCGTCAGCTGGGTTGAATCGGCGTATCTCGGCCAGCATGCGCTGGCGATCGGCGGTGTAATGGAAGACTGAGCCGTCGTCAAAGCGGACGTTATAACATGGATCCAGCGCGACGAGGCTGACGTAGTCCGCGAGACGCTTGCCGGCGGCAGCGAAAAGCTCGTCAAGCAGCCAAGGCGCGGTGAGAATGGTGGGGCCGGCATCGAAGGTAAAGCCGTCCTGCTCAAAGACGTAGGCGCGGCCGCCGGGCTTGTCGCGCCGCTCGACGAGCGTGACCTGATGGCCCTGGGCCTGCAAGCGGATGGCGGCCGCCAGACCGCCAAAGCCGCTGCCAATGACGACGATGCGCATGCTGTTGGGCTCGGTTCCGTGGCGCGAGGCACAGCCCGCACCGAAGCATACATGCGGCGCCGCGGAAGCTAGCTCGCATACTACCGCGGCATCGGAGGCTGCGCGCCGGGTGGCGCGCCGTAGCATAGATGGCGGTACAGCAAGAGACGCGCCGTCGGCCCGGCGCGTCTCTGATGTTGTATATAGCTCGCTCGCTCCAAAGGGCCTGCGGCTAGTTTGCTCGCGGCAGTCACAAGGCCGCGAGTTGCGTTCCGCAGCGATGCAGGCCAACGTATCAGGGTAGCGTATATTGATGTGATCTCGATACTGCGAAGCGGGAGGAAACAGGAGCGATACGCAGTCTCATGCTCGCCACAAAGGCAACGACCATCCCACCGCACGCCGAACGGCGCGCGCCGGCTGGGGCAAACCCAGCGCTGGCGGCGTGAGAACACGCCTAGCGGGGAGGGTTGCCGCCGATCGGAAGCGGCGTTGTCCGCTGCGCGGATGACTGATTCCGAGGACCCCAGCGGCCCTGCCCGTTGGCGCCGCCCTCAGGCTCGTCGCCGTTGGGATTACGGTCACGCTCGGGCATCGGATACTGGCGGTAGCCCTCGCGTGGCGCACGGCCTGGCCCCGACTGCGGGCCGCCTGTAGGCCCCCCGGCCTGACCCTGGTGCTCCAGCAGCTCGGAGCGCACAATGACCACCTCAGGCGGCGCGCTAATGCCCAGCTTGACGCGTTCGCCCTCGACGGCCAGCACATGAATGGTGATGACGCCGTTCAACACGATCGCCTCACCGGCCTTGCGACGGAGCACCAGCATACTCGTTCCCCTCTCCTCGCGTCTGGTATGCGGTCTGTCGCCGCCTCCAGCGGGATGACTATAGATAATACCGCAGCGCCCGTTCCATCCGGGCGGCGAGATGATCGCCGCGCACCGGGTAGTCCGTAGTGAGTCCTCCTCGGGATGCCGAGCTCGCTGCCCACACATGTGAACGCCGCCCCAGGGCTTGATTCGTGCGAGCAGTAGCACAACCGACACGAAACCGGTTGTACTTGTACAACGTAGATCCGTGCCGAGAGTACCACTGGCAATCCTGCCGACACCATCAGTCCCGGTACCGCTGCGACACGCTACTTACCACATGCGTCGCAATCAAGCTGCTGGCCACCATCGCACTCAGCGCCACCTTGGTGTGCTAGTGTACGGCGGTCTGCTTTCCGGCGGTGCCCCAACTTCCCTGAGCACGCCTCCCTCGTCATGACTATTGCCGGCCTGCGCACCGGCCACGCCAGAGTAATGGAAAGATGAATACGGCGTGGAGATCGAACAGCGGCACGTGCCTCATGTCCTCGGCGCGGCTCCGGGCAGCTCCATTCCTCTGCCGCTCCGTCCGGGTGGGGGAGTTTCACGCTGTCTATACAGTGATACGTTAAGACTTCCATTAGAGTAACTCGCACGCCCGCTGATGTCAACGAGCGGGTATGTGCGCGGTCAGATGGCCGCGCCTGCCAAGCGTAAGCTCACCGACGACGCGGCTGTGTCGCCCCGTGACCGCGCAGGCGGTGCACCGGCGCCTGGCGCGGGCCGTGCGCGCGCTGTGCCGGCCGCGCGGCGCCTGGTGCTAGCGATTGCTGTCGCTCGTCACTGCGCGTTCGTTGGTCCGCTTCAGACGAGTCACCCGGTCTCTGCGGCGAGGCGGAGTCTTCCTCGACATGCGGTTTGCTCGTCGTCTCATTGCCTGCCAACTCGGTATGTGGCCCGCTCAGCCCAGTGTGGCCGGCATCAGTGCCGGCCTCGCGGTCATCCGCAGGACCTTCCGTGGCTACCGATGATGTGCCGGTCAGCCCTGACGTGTCGGTGACGTCTGTGGGCTGGTCGTGCTCGCGCTCATCCTCCTCTGCGCCGGTGCGCCGGATGAGTTTGACCTTGGTAACACGCCGGCCCTTGGTAGCGAGCACGGTGAAGCTGAAGCCCTGCGACGTGACGGTGTCGCCGACGGTGGGAATCTTGTCCAGATGCGCGTAGACGTAGCCCCCCAGGGTGTCGTAGTCCTCGTTTGTCAGCTTGGCATCGAGCAGATCATTGAGATCGTCAAGGCTTATCTTGGCGTCCACGAGGTATTCGTTTGGCGCCACCTGCTCGAACAGATTCTCGACGATGTCATACTCGTCCACAATCTCGCCGACAATTTCCTCGACCAGATCCTCGATCGTTACGAGGCCCGAGACGGCGCCATACTCATCTACCACAATCGCCATATGGATGCGTCGGCCGCGCAGCTCGCGCAGCAGATCGTCAAGGCGCTTCGTCTCGGGGACGAAGTAGACTGGGCGGGCGAGTGGCGCGACGGTGGCTAGCCGCTCGTGACGCGCGGCAACGCGCAGCAGGTCTTTCGCGTATAGCAGGCCAACGATGTTATCCAGCGTTCCCTCGTACATTGGGATACGCGATTGCCCACCTTCCACGATCAACCGCATCGCCTGGTCAACAGACGTATTCGACGGAACCGTGATCATGTCAATGCGCGGGACCATCACCTCGCGGACAATGGTATCACCCAGCTCGAAGACGTTGTGGATCATATCCCGCTTCTCTTCTTCGAGCTTGACTTCTTCGCGGCCGCCCTCCTCCACCAGCAGACGCAGCTCTTCCTCGGTCAGGAATGGACCGCGGCGAGCGTTCTGCACGCCGAAGATCCGCAAGATACCGCCGGTGGCATAGGTCAGTGCGATGACGACGGGCTTGAGCACATAGCTCACCCACTCGACCGGCCGCACAAGCACGCGTGCCCAGCGCTCTGGGGCCTGGACAGCCGCCGTCTTGGGCGTGATCTCGCAGAAGATCAGCACGATCAGCGAGAGGCCAACCGTCGAGATGATCTCGGCGAAATTGGCAAAGATATCGAGCGCCAGCAGTGTTGCCAACGTCGTAGCGACGATGATCGCAATGTTGTTAGCGGCCAGAATTGTCGAGAGAAAGATGTGAGGCTGTTCAATCAGGCGCAGAATGCGCTTGGCCTTCTCGTCTCCTTGCTCCTCGAGCCTACGCAGCTTGATGCGGCTGACGGAGGTGAGGGCCGTCTCGGCAGCGGAGGCTGTTGCCGCCAGCACCAGCATGAGCACCAGGATGAGCAGCAGAACCGAATCACGGCTCTGCCAGTGGAAAAAGCTGGCGAGCGGCATTGCGAACAGCAGCGGCCAACTTGAGCCGTCGTCCATTCAGTCGTTACTCCCTCTCTCCAGCGGCTAGCCCCTGTGGGCGCGCTCCGTTGGCTGGAGAGGAATCGTCGGTCTGTGGGGCCTGCTCCGCCCCTCGCGCGGTATCAGGCGCCGCGCCGTCGGTCTCGTCGCGTGTAGCGGACGACTCCACGTGTCCATTCTTGGCGGCGCTCCGCGAGCGGATACGTCGCATCTCACGAGCCGGCATGCCCACGACGAGCGCGCCGGCAGGTACATCCCGCGTCACCACGGCGCCAGCGCCCGTCGAGGCGCCGTCGCCCACCACCACCGGTGCGCGCAGCAGCGTGTCGCACCCCAAGAAGACGTCTTCGCCGACCTCCGTGTGGTGCTTCTCGCGGCCGTCGTAGTTCATGAAGATGGTGCCGGCGCCGATGTTGGTGCGCGCGCCAACCGTCGCATCACCCACATAGCTAAAGTGATGCATCTGCACGTTTTCGCCGATTGTCGAGTTCTTGACCTCACCGAAATTGCCGACGTGGGCCCCTGTCTTCAGATATGCGCCGGGACGCAGCCGGCTCATCGGCCCGACGTGTGTGCCGGCTTCCATCACCGCGCGCTCGAGCCACGAGGCGAGCACACGGCAGTCATCGCCGATCTGCGAATCTTCGATCACGCTGTGGGGGCCGATCTCGCAGCGCTCGCCGATCGCCGTCGCCCCGCGCAAGTGCGTGCCGGGATAGACGACTGTGTCGCGTCCAATGCGTACGCCCGGCTCGATGTAGGTGGCGGCAGGGTCGAGGATCGTCACACCGGAGATCATCAGCGCGCGATTGGTGCGCTCGCGCAAGATGCGCTCGGCCTCGGCCAGCGCCACGCGGTCGTTTACGCCCATGGTCTCTTCTAGAGTGGCCGACACCGTGCTGAGGCGCTGGCGCTCACGCACCGCGACGTCCACCAGGTCGGTGAGGTAATATTCGCCGTTGGGATGCGGCTCCAGCGCGTCTAGATGCGACCAAAGCCAGTCCGCGGCGAAGCAGTAGATACCCGAGTTCACCTCTGGTATTCGCAATTCCTCTGCCGTGGCGTGCTGCTGCTCCACGATGCCCCGCACCGCGCCGCGCTCGTCGCGCAGAATGCGCCCGTAGCCGGTGGCGACGGGGTCGGCGGCGATGGCGGTGAGAAAGGTGAGGGCACTGTGGGTGCGGAAATGCTCGTTCAGCAGCGCGCGCAGCGTCTCGGCGCGCACCAGCGGCGTGTCGCCATAGAGCACCAGAATCGTCTCGGGTGCATTGGGGAGATCGCGCAGGAGCGGGCGCGTCGCGCGCACGGCGTCGCCGGTGCCAAGCTGCGGCTCCTGCTCGATGATGTCCAGCGTCATGTCTTGGGGCGGCGACCATCGTAGACCCGCCCGTACCTGGTCGTGCTCGTGCCCTACCACCACCACAAGCGCGGGGCGACTATGATCCTCCGCGTCGGAGGCGCCTGCGCCATCCTGGCTGGGCGCGCCCTCCCTGGCAGCGACTGCCTCGCCAGCGGCAGCCAGCACGTGGTCGAGCATCGCCTGCCCACCGACGGCGTGCAGCACCTTCGGCGTGCGCGACTTCATGCGCGTGCCTTTGCCGGCTGCCAACACGACGGCTCCCACGCGACCCATGGTGCCTTGCCCCGCTCCTAACCTACTAACTTGCCATCCTCCATGCATTCTAACGATTGAGGAATGCGCCCGGTTGCGAGCGGCGAAATCCGCCACACTCGCGGCTCCGGCGCCAGGATTCGAACCTGGGATGGTGGATCCAAAGTCCACTGCCTTACCACTTGGCCACGCCGGAAGGTCTGATGTGCGCTACACCGTATGTCACGTTCGGCACGCGGCGTATCGCCGTCTAGTATACCACACCACCGCCGTGAGGCAGATGCTCGGCGGAGTGCTGGCGCGTGGTTGCGCGTGTATCGCGTGGTTGCGCGTGTATAGGGGAGAAGCAGGTGGCGCCGCGCGATTGGCCCGGTGGCCGCGGATTTGGCCACGCGGCACTTGCGGTAGCGGCTGCCACGTGTGTATCTTGTGTGCGCAGACCATGGACATACTCGGTGCATCTTTACAGAGCCGCGAGGAAGCGGGCGCAGTCATGTGCGCGCCTGTGGTGTACATCTATCTTGCCCTGGCACGTCCTATGCGCCCCTGGCCCGCATCCGTGGAGAGATGCCGATGAGTGATACTTCGCCTTCGCCGGCTTACGTTGATTCGTCGCTGCCGGTGCTCCCTGGTTCCCCGCTCGCTGCCTCTGTGCTCTCGTCCGCCATATTGGAAGCGCTCGCCGACGCGGTGATCGTGTACGATGCCGTCGGCCGCGTCGTGGGCGGAAACCCAGCCGCTGTGGACCTTATCGGTCTTGACCTGCCTGGACGTAGAAAGGCGCTGGCAGCCCCCATTGGGGAGCGTGAGGCGGGGGCTGAGCTCCTGACGCTGCAAGGCGAGCCGTTGCCGCGAGACGAGTGGCCCGCAGTGCGGGTGCTGCGGGGCGAAGCGCTCACAGGGGAGCATACGGTAGATCTCCTTACTCACACCGTGGCCGGGCAAGAGCGGATCCTCAACGTCAGCGGTGCGCCTCTGCTGGATAGCGGCGGAGAGATGGTCGGGGCGGTCTGTGCGGCCCGCGACATCACCGCTCGCAAGCAGCTCGAATACCAGCTCGCCGAGCGTGCCGCCGAGCTTGAAACCATCTTTGCCACGCAGGTGGAGGGCGTCGTCTTGATCGCAGCGGACGGCCACATCGTCCGCATGAACGAGGCGCAGCAGCGCCTGCTCGCTGCGCGCGGGATCGAGCCAACCGCACGCATCGAGACGTGGGCGCAGCAGAATCCACCGTGCGACGCGGCTGGACAGGTCGTTCCGCGTGAGCGACTGGTGTACTACCGGGCGCTACATGGCGAGACCGTCACCGGCGAGCAGGCCCTTGAGCTGTACCATCGCATACCGGAGGGGGGCGATCTGGTGCTGCGTATCAGCGGTGCGCCGGTCCGCGATCCGCAGGGGCACATTGTGGGAGTCGTGCTGACATCGTACGACGTGACGCAGCAACGGCTTCTAGAGCGGCAGCGCCTCGACATCATGCGCGTGGTCGTCCATGACCTCAACAATCCAGTCAGCGCCCTGCGGCTCTATGTTCAGATGCAGCAGCGCAGGCTGGCGCAAGGGCAGCCCCCCCTCCTGCCGGGTGACCAATTGCTGAGTCAGATGGACTATGGGCTGGCGCGCATGCAACGCCTGCTCGATGATCTGCGGGTCGCCACCAAAGTGGAGCTGGGGACGCTGGATGTGCAGCGGACGCGGCATGACGTCGCGGCGCTCTGCCGCGAAGAGGCGGCGGCACAGCAGGCGGTGACGGGGCGCGCGGTGCAGGTGCAGACCCCACCACAACCAGTATGGGTGGAGGTGGACGCTGAGCGTATCGGCCAAGTCATCGCCAATCTTCTTACCAATGCGCTCAAGTATTCTCCGCCGGATCGACCAGTTTACGTCACCGTTGGGACGGCTGACGGAATGGCGCGGGTGGTGGTCCGTGACGAAGGGCCAGGCATCCCGTCGCACGAGCAGCAGCATCTCTTCGAGCAGTTCCATCGGGTGGCCGGCATCGAGACGCAAGATGGCTCAGGGGGCTTGGGGTTGGGCCTCTACATCAGCAAGGCGATCGTAACTCAGCACGATGGCGAGATGGGCGTGGAGAGCGCAGTCGGGCACGGCTCGACCTTCTGGTTTAACCTCCCGCTCAGCACATCCACGTGATCGGCAGCATACACTCGGACACGGGAGGAAGAGGTGGGTGGCAACTGCTATCGTTGGACTGTGGCATGGCGCGGGTATGAGGGATGTTGAGCATCGTCTCCCGCACCACTAGTTCGCCTAGCTTGAGGTGCGGTAGTCCATCGCCCAAGTGCCGTGCCGAGGACAGCGCCGAGGACAGCTGGAGCTGCGCATCGCCACACGACCTGCCACATCTCCCCCCAGATCTCCCCGGCAAGCACTTGGCCCCAGTAATCCCAAGACCTCCCCGACGCGGCCACGGCAGCCACGGCGGCCTGTATGCCCACATCCCCTACGTGCCAAAGCAGGATCCCGGCGACGAAGGCTGCTGGGGCGGCGAGCAGCGACCACCATGATCGCAGCAGCACGCCATACATAACCGCGGTGATGAGGGCTCCTACGGCCACCATCGAGATCGTGGGTGCGAGCGCCATCTCGAGCCTGGTGAACACAGCGGCGCCCGCAAGGCTAGAATTGTCGCCCCCACTCCACACCAAGGTGCGCATGACCAGCCCCCCGACCAGCGACAGTGCCACCGCCACCACATAGAGCAGCGTTCTATCTGCGGCGTTCCGCTGGCGGGCTGCCCTCTGCCAGGAGGCCGGGAAGAGTGCCGGCCCGCTGCGCGCAAGCTCGTGGGTGGCGTCGCGGCGCAGTGGCTGTGGTGCTGGTTGACGAGAACGGGGGTGGGAACGGGGAAGCAGGTCCGAAGAAGGCGGCATTTGACACCTCCGTCCGTCTCCATCCGGACGAGCAGTGCGACAGTGCGAACATGCTACAGTGGAGCCGCGTCTGCATATCGCGTGCCTAGCACAATTCCCGATAAGGCCGTAATCTGAAGTTAACCCGCTTTGGTGGACGCTGCACGCTTGGTGTGAGTGCCCCGATACGGTGTTCGCATGTCGAAGCACAGCCGCGCTATCCGCCGCCGTTTCGGGCCGAGGCGAACCGTCTGGCGCGTACGAGAGGAGGTGGACTACGCAAAGAGCGGTCGTTGCCTAACGAAGAACGGTCTACCAAACTGGGGTAACTCCACACGGCCAATTGGCCGAGCACCGGCGACCTCGACCACGCCGGCCTTACAGCTATTCCGCATCGGTCAACGCGCGCACCTGCAACCTGCAATAGGATGGGCATCGGGCACCGCCTGCTGGCACCTCTATTCTGCCCACCACGTGTCGGGTGCACCACTTGGGCCATGCAGCTTGCGGGCGGTTTGTTCGCACCCTTTCGGGCCTCAATCGTCATCCGCTCCATCAGACCCCCCCGTCTGGGACGGCTAGCCCGCATACCGCCCGCTTCCAGTTTCGCCCTCCGGCATAAGAATGTTTCACCGAGCGGACCTAATGGCGGACGCTCTCTCATGCCAAAATCCGCATTTCATGGGCAACCGGAAGTCCCACGACTGGGACGGCTAGCCCGCATTTGTGGTAAAATAGAGAGGTGGAGCGCGTCCCGCACGGGCGTGCTGGGCGCGTTCTCGGACGGCACTTCTTAGGAGGCGAAACACACATCTATGGCGATTGCTCAGCGACAGGATCCGGCCATCCAGGCCAACAGCTATACAGCTCGTGATATTGACATTCTCGAAGGCCTCGAACCCGTCCGACTACGCCCTGGGATGTATATCGGCAGCACTGATATCCGTGGCCTGCATCACCTCGTCTATGAGGTCGTTGACAACAGCGTTGACGAAGCGATGGCCGGCGTCTGCGACCGCATCGTGGTGACGCTGCACGCCGACGGCTCGTGCTCGGTCGAGGATAACGGCCGCGGCATCCCCGTCGAGCCGCACCCCAAGCGACCGCAGCAGTCCACCCTTGAAGTGGTGATGACCACCCTGCACGCCGGCGGCAAGTTCGGTGGCGACGGCTACAAGCAGGGTTCGTCCGGCCTGCACGGCGTCGGCGTTTCCGCCGTCAACGCGCTCTCCGAGTTTTGCCGTGTGGAGGTCAAGCGCGGCGGCAAGCTCCACGCGCAGGAGTATCGCAAAGGCGCCCCGCTGGCCCCGGCGCGCGCGGTGGGCAAGTCTGAGGGCACCGGCACGAAGACGATCTTTAGGCCCGATCTCACGATCATGGAGACCGGCGACTTCAACTTCGATGCCCTCGAGCAGCGCTTCCGCGAGATGGCGTACCTCAATCGCGGCATCACCATCAAGCTGATTGACGAGCGCCCCGATCAGGAGCGCGAGGTCACCTTCTACTTCGACGGCGGGCTCAAGTCGTTCGTGCGGCACCTCAACCGCAACCGCAATGTGCTCATAGCCAAACCCGTCCACATCGAGCGGCAGGTCGAGAAGACGCTGATCGAAGTTGCCCTGCAATACAACGACGGCTACAGCGAGACGGTCTTCTCCTTCGCCAATGGCGTCAATACCGTTGACGGCGGCTCGCATGTGACAGGCTTCCGCGCCGCCCTCACGCGCACCCTCAACGAGTACGGCCGCAAGTCGGGCCAGCTCAAGGATGCCGACGCCAATCTGACCGGCGACGACGTACGCGAGGGTCTGACGGCCGCCATCAGTGTCAAGCTGCCCAACGCGCAGTTCGAGGGTCAGACCAAGGGCAAGCTCAACAACGCCGAGGTCCGCACGCAGGTCGAGAATGTCGTCTCGGAGGTGCTGGCCAAGTACCTCGAAGAGACGCCTTCCGAGGCCAAGCGCATCATTGATAAGTGCGTGAATTCCGCGCGGGCCCGTGATGCCGCCCGCAAGGCGCGCGAGCTGGTGCGCCGCAAGGACGCCCTCGACTCGACGCTGCCCGGCAAGCTCGCGGACTGCTCCGAGCGTCGCGCCGACCGCTGCGAGCTGTACCTCGTCGAGGGCGATAGCGCCGGCGGCAGCGCCAAACAGGGCCGCGACCGCCACTTCCAGGCGATCCTGCCATTGCGCGGCAAGATCCTCAATGTCGAGCGGGCGCGGCTGGACCGCATGCTCGCCAGCGAGACGATCAAAGACATCATCACCGCGCTCGGCACGGGCATCGGCGATACGATTGACTTCGCCCGGCTGCGCTACGGCCGCATCATCCTGATGAGCGACGCCGACGTGGACGGCAGCCACATCCGCACGCTGTTGCTGACGTTCTTCTACCGCCACATGGAGCAGCTCATCACCAACGGCCAGCTCTACATCGCGCAGCCGCCGCTCTATCGCATCCAGGCCGGCAAGCAGCGCCACTACGTCTACTCCGATCAGGAGAAGGACGAGTTTCTGGCGCGGCTTGGCGAAGGCAAGAGCGTCGCGGTCAATCGCTACAAGGGTCTGGGCGAGATGGACCCCGAAGAGCTGTGGGAGACGACGATGAACCCCGCCACGCGCACCATCTTGCAGGTGACGGTCGAGGACGCCATCAAGGCCGACGAGACCTTCTCGATGCTGATGGGTGACGAGGTCATGCCCCGCAAGCGCTTCATCGAGGCCCACGCCAAGTACGTCAAGAATCTCGACGTCTAAACACGCCCTGTCAGTGGGGTTCTGTGCGGGTCTGTCGTGTGAGTGTGCAAGGCCGCACATGACCATCTTGGCCGACCCGCACGAATGAGCGCCGGCGAATCAACGAGCCGCGCGAAAGCGCCATCGGCCGCGTTGATTCGCCGGCAGGTTCTTCGTCGCTGGCCCCTGGCGGAGCGCTGGCGGGCCAGCCGAGCATGCGCTCGCCGCTTCTATTCCGGCTGCCTGGTGAGCTCCATGATCCAGTTCGTCTCCCAGGTTCTGCCGCCATCCGCCGAAAATGCTTGTTCCCAGCGGTACGAGGTAGGCGTGATGTCGGACCAGATCAAGCGGCTAAAGATAGACTTGCCCTCGAAGGTTTCCTGCGCGTAGAACTCGCCACGTCCCTGGGCGAATCCTCCCGTCATTGGAGGCGACAAGGCGCCCTGTAGGCTGTTTGCGAAATAGGCGCTCCACTGCCGAGACTGTGGATCGAAGAGGCGGATGGACATGGCTTCCAGCGGACCCGACGCGCGCGTCAGTTCGGCTTCGCCGATATTGCCCAGTCCTCCCAGGATGAAGCGGTCCACCGTCGTGCCCTCGAACTCTTCCCAGGACGTCGAGTGGTTCAGCCGCTCGCGCAGTCGCCAATGATGGACGTTCCACCGACCAACCAGGAAATCAAAATCAGCTCGCCCGTCTTGCCTCTCGGCGTTGGCCATGGCCATGAAATCCTCCCTTGCATGGGTGCAACTGTGTGCTGATTGCCTCTGCCCCTCCCACACGGTATGCTACCCACAAGATGGACCCTGCAAAAGAGCCACTCTGTGCAGATATGAGATAGCCACTTATGGAGCGGCCATGCCCTCATCCGGGATTGGGTCCGACCTGAATCTACCCTTGATGCTCGATCGTGCGGGGCGTTTCCCGCTGCAGCAGCAACTCTGCGAGCAGCTCCGCCGAGCGATCTTGGATGGCCGTCTCGCTTCAGGGACACGGCTTCCCTCGACGCGCGCGTTGGCGCAGGCACTTGGCGTGTCACGCACAGTGACCAGCTCTGCCTTCGATGAGCTCGTTGCCGAGGGGTACCTCGAAGGCCGCCGTGGATCGGGAACCTACGTTGGCAGCGATCTGCCATCGCTGCCGCCGCCGAGACTCCCCGTGCCAGACGTCGCGCCTCGCTGGCTGCGGACTGCGCCCGGCGCGGCACACGAAGAGCCGCCTACGCCGCGGTCCATCGCGTTTCGCCTGGGGATGCCTTCCATGTCATCCCTTGCCCCCCGCGTGTGGCGCGAGGCGTGGAGAGCAGTAACGAGCCGCCTCCCGCCAGAGAGTTACGGCGCGCTCGATGGGGATCCAGCGCTTCGGACGGCGCTTGCTCTCTACCTGGGCCGGTCGCGCGGCCTGGCGTGTACTCCAGAGGACATCCTCATCACGGCAGGGGCCACGCACGCGCTCGACCTTATTGCGCGGGCGTGCCTCACTCCTGGCGACACCGTGGGGTTTGAGGAACCGGGGTATCCCGCCGCTCGACATATCCTGCAGGCAAGGGGAGCGCACATCATGCCCGTTCCGCTTGACGATGATGGCATGCGAGTGGACCATCTGCCGCACGGCGCATTGGCTCCGCCGCTGGTCTATACAACACCGTCGCATCAGTATCCGCTTGCCACACGGCTCTCAGTCTCACGCCGAATCACCCTGCTTACCTGGGCGCAGCTCAACGATAGCCTCATCATGGAAGATGACTACGACAGCGAGTTTCGCTTCGATGCCTCCCCACTTCCGGCGCTCGCAAGCCTCGACAGCGCTGGGCGAGTGGCGTATATCGGGACGTTCTCCAAGGTCTTGACTCCTGCCCTGCGGGTCGGGTATCTCGTGGCGCCACCGCTGCTCCGCCAGCGCATCGCGCAGCTCCAAGACCTGACCGATGAATACGTCTCGTGGCCGCTTCAGCAGATGCTTGCTGCCTTCATCTCCCATGGGCACCTGGATCGCCATATTCGACGGATGCGCCAGCAGTATGCCCAGAAGCGACAGGCCATCGCACAAGCGCTCGCGCCGATTGCGCATCTTGCCCAGCTACGTGGACTGGAAGCGGGGTTGCACGCGTACCTGGAGCTTCGCCCTGATCTCAATGCACGGTCCGTGGCACAGCTTGCGCGAACGCGCGGCGTCCTGGCGACTGTGCTGGATAGCTACTATCTTGGCACGCCGGATCGGTCTGGGCTGCTGCTTGGCTACGGAGGTGAGGACCTCCCTGACATCATCCGCGGGGCAACGATTCTAGCGGAGGTGATCGAGCGCGTTGCGGCGGCGCCCCATTATTCCTGAGCGCGTGCCTGCACCGACAGAGCGTGGAGAGTAGCTTCCGCCTGTCCAAAACGGCGCCAGCCCTCTCCTACGCAGGCGTGCCGCTCCAGCGTGGTGTGAGCCGCCATGCGGGAGAACGCCACTGATCCGAGCCGCGTGGCGCGCTAGCCGCCGCTGCCTGCCTCCGCGTGTGGCGTCTCGGCGGGCAGGCTGCCGCCGTGTGCAAGCCACTCGTTCATCGCGTTCGCCTGATGCTGGGCGGTGTTCTGCGGGTGCGGTGGATGCCCGGCGTTCCCCGCGCGTTCGCCCCGATCGTCACGATAGGGCTGCATGCGCAGGCGCGCCGGGGTCGTCTGCTGCGCGATCGGCAAGGCGACGACTAGCACGCCGTTGCCATAGGTGACGTTGGCCTCGCCGCCGTTCACCTCAACAGGCAGCTCCAGGTCGCGGAGATAGCCGCCGACCGTCCATTCGTCAAGGATCAGCTCCTTGATCCCCTTCAGCAGACCCCGCACCTCTCCGCTCAGGATGATGTGGTGTTGCGGCGTGACCTCTACCATGATGTCTTCGGGTTCCGACCCCGGCATCGGCGCCGCGACAGTGATGCGCTCCTCAGTGCGGTAGAGCTTGACGGGGATGCGCTGCTGCTCGCTCTGTTCGATCTGTTCCTTCTGCATGATCGCCCTCTTGTCCCGTGCCCGCGCGCGGCCACACCACCACCGGCGGAGGCGCTCTGCGAGCGCGCAGTCGGATATCCTTTGCCTCCGCTCACGACGCAAGGCGCATACCACCTGACATCACACACTCGCGCTCAGCCTCACCGTGCGCCCGGAGGGCCACCTTGGCCGCCAGGGCCGCGCGGAGGAGCCAGGCGCTGCGTCAGAGGGCCGATCAGTGCGCCCCCCAGGATCAGCACGCCGACGCCCAGCGGCGCCCAGGCGTAGCCTTCGCCAGCGGCGACGAACAGTGCCCACGCTAGGGCAACCACGCCTGCCGTGCCAAACGGGAGGCACTGGGCCGAGCCAGCCCCAGAGACCGGCGTGCGCACCCAGTGCCACGCGGGCGCCGGTAGCCGCCGTGCCAGGGCCAGCGCCCCATAGACCACCAACGCACCGCCGGCCACGCTTGCCAGTAGCGTCCCCACCACTACGCCGGCGGGCCGGCGCGCGAAGCTGACCGAAAGATAGCCGATCACACAGACCACCACCAGCGCCCAGGCAATCAGCAGCGCGGCGCGATTCTCCTCTCGCGCCGGGCGCTCTACCAGTGGCGGGCGGCCCGCTCCCGTCAGTGGACGCCGCGGGTCAGTGGAGCGCCCGGCGGCGGCGGCGGGCACGCGTGAGAGCAACGCGGCACCGGCGAGCGCGAAGGCCACCCCCACCAGCGGCACCAGGCGCTGCGCCCACTCCGGCAGGCCCCACGTCTCCACTGGCAGGAAGAGAATCGCCGGCAGCGCCAGGACACACGCAATCCCCAGGCAGCCCGTGAACGTCGCACGGTCGAAACGATTGGGGAGCGGTGGCTGGCCCGGTGCCATCGGCGGCTGCCACGTGGAACTGGTCTCCGGCTCGTCCGGCGGCCTCATGCCTGCCATGCGCCCTCCGCGTTTGGTGTGCTGTCACCCTCAGCGCCCTCAACATCTGGCGGACGCCAGCGCAACGCGCGCTGCGCTAGCAGGCGCCCGACGAGCAGTTGGTAGCGGTCCGGCTGGCCGCGCCGTCGCCGGCCGCTATCCCAGTTGCGTCCCTTCTCGCCGTTGCAGCGGGGATGAGTGATGCCGAGATTGCGCAGGTCATTGCCGCCGCCAAGTGTGCGCGGGAGGATGTGCTCGATGTTGGCGCCGTCGCCGGTCTCGGCGTCGAAGCGCAGTGGTCCACCGCAGATCAAGCACTTGCCCACCCACTCGCCGTCATGGAACGTGAACGTGCGATCGGTCGCGGCGATCCGGCCCATCAGGCGCGCCGTCCGCATGCGCTGTCATCCTCCCTTTCGATCATCACTACGCGTCCGTCTCAGTCTCGGCGGCGCTGACTGCGCGATAGCGTGGGTCGATGCGCTGGCGCTCACGATTCGCGGCATTCTTGCGCACGTACGCCGCGTAGAGCTCGTCGGCTGAAAAACCCTGACAGAGCGCCAGCTCCACCACAAAGTGCAGGATGTCGGCCGTTTCTTCAAGGCGCGCTGCGCGGTTCGCCTCGCGGTCAGGCGCGTTCTTCCATGGTTTCCAGCCGAGCTCGTCGTCGAGCTCGCAGCACTCGTGGATGATGGCGCGTGTCCATGTTGTGCACTTCTCGAGTGGGGGCAGGCCGTAGAAGCCCTCCGGGCGCATCTGGCGGTAGAACTGGCCCAGCTCAGCCTGTCGCGCAAAGATGTCGCGCAGCATGTCTCCCGTCGTGGGATTCGCCCCGCCTGCTGGAGCGCCAGTGTCCTCGTCGTCCATCTCAACGTACCCCTCACCACACTACTCTGTGTCTGTCGCGCCTCGGCTCGCGCTGCTGGCACCCAACCGAAAAGTGCCCCCACTGGCGCGAACGGCCCGTATGGCGTATCCTACCACTCTAGTGGGTACAAACGTAACGCATGGCCGTACCACCTCGTAGGCGGGTGCACCGACAGCGAGGGAGGCGGGCAGGTGATACAGCGGAGGGCGCGGATGACCGGCGACACTCCATCCGCGTCCGATAGCGACCGAGCCGCCGCGAGCTTTGAAGAGCTCTATGAGCGCAATGTCGGAGCGATCTACCACTTCATCTACTCGAAGGTCGGCAACCGCGAGGAAGCCGAAGACCTGACCTCGCAGGTGTTCATCAAGGCGGTGCGCGGGCTGGATCAAGCGCGTGCTGGGCAGAGCATTCAGGCGTGGCTCTTCCAGGTGGCTCGGACGACTGTGGCCGACCACTGGCGCGAGTTCTACCGTCTGCGCGCCGACTCGCTGGAGAAACTGCTCGATGCCGGGTGGGAGGCGAGCGACCACGAGAGCGACCCACCCGTGCCCAGCAACGCCGACGGGCGTGTCACCGCGGTTCTCAGCCGATTGCCGCCGCGCTACCGCGATGTGTTGACCAATCGGTTCCTCCTCAACCTCTCCATCCGCGAGACGGCCACAAAGATGGGGCTGACGGAGGCCAACGTCAAGGTCTTGCAGTATCGGGCGCTGCAAAAGGCAGCCGCCGTGGACCTGCAAGAGCTGGACGCGGTCGGCTATCAGGCGGGTGATCCGCACCCCAGCAGGTAGGAATCCCATGGGCTCTGGAAACGACGAACAACCCGATTCGCTGCGCGACATGGCCCTCGACACCGGAGTGACTCCGGACGAGGGTGGTGCCCTCGGCGCGGAGCGCTTCGAGCAGTACACACGGCTGCACGAGCACATCGAGCATCTGCGGGCTGATCGCCGTCCTTCGCGTCCGGAGGACCTCTCCGAAGAGGAAGCGCGCATGTTTGCCGCCGCGGCCGCGTTCCGCGCCGCCGCGCCACAGGCTGCCGAGCCTGATCCCGCCTTTGTCGCGGCTCTGCGCCAGCGCCTATTCGCCGGCGAGATCCCCAGCGAGCCTGTGCGCGAGCGCGGGGTTCCGCCACCTACGACAGCCCCAGCGGTCGAGCGCCCCGCCCCTCAGTCTGAGAGAGCGGCGCCGGAGCAGCCGGCGGCCGATCGGCCGCGCAAGGGCATTTCGCGGCGGGGGCTACTCAGTGCGGCAGGCCTGACCGCAGCGGCGGCGGTGGGGTTGGCTGGCGGAGTCGCCATCGAGCGCTCGGCTATCCCCGGCGCAACGACGACCGCTCAGGTGCCCCTGATCCCCGAAGGCAGCGGCATGTGGATCGCGGTAGCGAGTGCGGCGGAGCTGCCGTTGGGCAGCGTGAAGCAATTCGCCACACCCTATATCGTCGGCTTCTTGCGCCATACGGCCAACGGCTTCCTGGCACTGTCGGGTGTCTGCACACACATGGGCTGCTTGCTGCACTGGAACGGAGAGCAGCAGACCTTCGATTGTCCGTGCCACGGTGGCCGCTTCACGGCCGAGGGCGAGTCGGCGAAAACCTCGCCGGTGTGGTACCGGCCGTTGCCACACATCCAGACACAGGTGGCCGATGGCAAGGTATGGGTGTACGTGGTACCGCCATCCACCGACGAGCCAGACGGCAGCACGGGCGGATGGTATGGCGCGTCCCCTTCTACCTCCACAAAGTCAGAATAAGATGGGTGGGCCATCGCGGCACCAATCGCCGAGCCAAAAAGGCGTGAGGCGCACGCCACGTGGCTAGAGGCGGAAGCGCGAGGGAAGGATGCCCATTGCTTCGCGATACTTGGCGACGGTGCGGCGGGCGAGCGGCACACCGCGCTCGTGCAACAGGAGTGTGAGATCCTCATCGCTGTAGGGCCGGTCGGGATCCTCGCAGGTGATCAGCTCGCGCATCAGATCCTTGGCGGCCAGCGAGCCGTCGAAGAAGTCGTCGAACGAGACGGTGCGGCCGCTCGGCAGCAGCACGTACTTGTTAGCGGTCGCGCGGCTGACGGTGGATTCATGCATGCCGAGACGCTCGGCTAGCTCGCCACGGGTGAGCGGACGCAGATGGCGCACGCCATGAGCGAGATAATCCGCCTGGCATTCGATGAGCGCTGCGGCGATCGTGTGCAGTGTATCCCAGCGCTGCCTGACGCACTCGATGAAGAAGCGCGCCCGCGAGGTATACTCGCGCACGTGCTGCCGCTCGTGCTCGCTGAGCCGGTTGGCCACATGGGAGCCGCGCGCGCGCGCGGAGAGCGCCGAATACGCAGGGCTTAGCGAGAAACGGTAGCGCCTCCGCTCGATCACTTCGGCCTCGAAGCCCTGCTCGGCCGCCCGGATGACCACGTCGGGCCGCACGATGCAGCTACGCTCGGAGGAGGAGGCCAGCCCGACGTCAGGCAGCTCGGCGGCCTCGAAGGCGTGGGCGGGGTAGGGATTGAGATTCGCCTTAATGAAGCGCCAGGCCAGCTTGACCTGCGCCACTGATGTGCCCAGCCGGCGCGCGATCTCGGCGAAGTGGTGCTCGCCCAGCGCATGCAGGTGCTCCGCGACCATCCGGCGCGCCAACGGCGGCGCGTCGCCGCGCGACTCGAAACGGGTGAGCTGGATCAAGAGGCACTCGCGCAGGTCGCGTGCGCCGATGCCTGGGGGATCGAGCGACTGCAAGACCGCCAGCACTCGCTCGACATCCTCCCCCTCCACTCGCAGTGTCTCGGCCGCCTCGGCAATCGAGGTCGCCAGGTAGCCGTGGGAGTTCAGATTGCCGACCAGGTAGTCGGCAATCGGCATATCCTCGCCCGCGATCAGCGCGCCCATCTGGCGGAGCAGATGCTCTTCGAGGGTCTCGCGCGTGCCGACGAAGTCGAGCGGGTCCACGTCGCTCCCGTCGTCGGCGAGATCGGCGCCTGTGCTGATCGGCTCATCCCAGGCGAGCACGTCGGCGCGCGGATCTACACCGGGATTGGCGGCGTACTCGCAGACCGGGCAGACACCGGTCTGGAGGGCGGCCCCGCAACGCAGGCACTGGGCCAGCTCTTCCGCATCGAGAGCCGGATTGTCGCGCAGCTCGCGGGCGATCGCTTGTTCCAGCTCCTCCGCCGAGCACTGTAAGATCTTGATCGAGGCAATCAGCTTGGCTGAGATGTTGATCGTCGGCTGCGCTGTGGGTACTTGTACTTGATCGAGATACATAGGCCCCTTCCGCTCGCTCTGCCCGCGACCTCATCTGACTGCGCGCGGCGATCCTCCATAGGGGAGCCATCCGCGCAGTCTGCCAGGGCGACCCGCATTCGCTCGCGCTAGCCGATGCCAAGCTCCCAGCGCGCGTCTTCAGTCATCCGATCAGGCGTCCATGGCGGCTCGTACGTGAGCGTCACGTTGCAGTTCTCGACGCCCACTACCTCCCTGACGCGCCCTTCCACTTCTGCCATCACTTCAGGGCCGACCGGGCACCCGATCGCAGTGAGCGTCATCGTGATGTCTATTGTCGGACCGTCGAGCTTTAAGTTGTAGATCAAGCCAAGATCCACGACATTGACCGGAATCTCGGGATCATAGCACTCGCGCAGCGCCGCCAATACGTCGTCTACGGAGATTGGTGTCTCGCCTACTACCTCGATTTGTGTCTGTGGCTCCTCTGCCATCAACCTGCTCCTCTTCGCATGCCGTCCTGCGCCGGCACGCAATTGTAGCCAGCGTCACCATGCATCTCCATCATACGCCCTCGACCCCCGCGCGGTCAAAGCCCAGCCAGGCATTGCGCGAGCGTGCCCGACTCCGCGAGCCGCTCGATGGCGGCCAGCGCTGACTCCGCCGCTGGCGTTAGTGCTAGGCGTGGCTCGCTTGCGCGGAGGTCCGCACGCTCGAAGAATGCCCCGCCGGCGGTCTCGTCCGTATTGAAGTCGAATGGCCCATTGGAGCGTGCGACGAAGAGCGCCGTCATCTCGGTCTCGAACGCCGATGCCACCACAACTTTCTCGATGAAGCGCACGTCCAGGCTGACGCCCAGCTCCTCTTCGATCTCGCGTCGAGCCGTCTCGGCGTAGTCGTCACCGCTGATCACGTGTCCTGAGGCCGAGGCGCAGTAGTAGCCGGGGAAGAGATCCTTGGTGGCCGAGCGGCGCTGTAACAGTATGCGCCCGGCGTCGTCGAAGACGAGCACCTGCACACTGCGATGCAGCAGCGCGGGGTTGCGGTGGGCATCCCCGCGCCGTACGTGCCCGATCACGTGGTCCGCATTGTCAATCAGGTCGAAGATCTCGTCAGGATTGTCGGTGGTCGGGGGCAATGGGCTGGCCTCCTGTATGGACTGGCGCAATGGACTGGCGTGCTCGGTGCATGTTGCCGTGTCCTGTGCGCTAGGCGGAAGGCGTTGCCGGCGTGTCGCCTGGCGCCGCGGTGGTCCCCGTGGGCTGCGCCGGCAGTTCGACGGCGAAGTTGGTGAAGACGGGCGCATGTTCCAGCGAGGAGCTAGCGCTGACGATCAGCCCGCACTCCGAGAAGGCGATCGGCGCGAGCGCCTGCGCGCCATCCCCTGCGCTCGTCGCTGCCCCTGGCGTGGTGGTCGCGGTGGGCGTGGGAACGGCCATGCTGGCGGCCGCGGTGGCCGAAGGCGAGCCGCTCGTACTTGCCGCGGTGGGCACCGTCGGCACCCACGCGCCAATTGTACGCCACGCGGCGCCATCGAGGCTCGCCTGGCCCTCGAAGCCTGCGTCCGTACGGACCACGCGCAATGTGATCGTGTGGTTGCCGCCGAGCCGCACCTGCTGATAGACGCACGGCGTCGCCTGGTTCCACGATGCGCCACAGAGTCCGACCTGGCCGTCGCGGTCCACCGTAAGGGTCAGCCAGTCGCCATCGTCGAGGTAGAGCACTAGACCGGCTTTCATGCCGGCTGCCGGGTGCGCAGGGAGGGTGACGGTGACGCTGGTGGTCCCGTTGCCTTCCGGCGCGTTCTGTAGAAGCACGGCGGCGCCATCCTGAGCGGCGAGCGCTACCCCGTGCTGGTCCTCGTGGACCTGCGCGCGCGTGCCAACCCGATTCCAGCGTGCATCTATAGCGGCTCCGGTGAGCGGATCGCTGAAGGACATTGCGGGCGCCACCCGGCCCGCGAGCCGCCAGGGATTGTGCGCCGCCTTCGCAGGTGGATCGAGCGCCGGTGCCGAGGCAGCCAGCGAATCAACGCTGGATTGCGCGCCGCCCAGGAGCACGGCGTTGCCGGCGGAACCAACCAGCACACTGGCCGCCGGGCCGACTGCTAGCGCCAGGCCGTTCGGCTCACCCCCCGCGCTCGACGGCGGCAGGGGCAGCGCCGTCCACTCTGGCGGCTGTAGCGGCGCGCCATTAGCCGACGTGTCGGTGGGGAGCGTGAATGTGGCAAGCTCGAGCGACTTGCGGCTGGTGGCGTAGAGGTGCAGGAGCGCCGCCGTGGGAGCCTGTGCCTTGGCAGTGGCGGCGGCTGCATTGCCCTTGACGGTAACAGCGGAGACGAGCTGTGCGAGACTCAGCGTGGAGGGTAGCGGCACTGTGGCTACCGTCCAGCCGCGCGCAATGCTGGTCGAGCGGAACCGCCAGAGCCGCCCGATGTCATCCAGCGCGAAAAGATCGAGCGGCGTATCGGGCCAGCCAGCAATCCAGTAGCGCGGATCGGCGTTCTCTGACACGGCTACCAGGCGGCCACTCAGTTGTAGGCCCGCAGGCTGGCCGTGTACCGGCAGCCAGTCGCTCCATCCGGCAGGCACCTGCGTCGTACCGTCGGGTCCCAAAACGGCGGGCTGCCAGATGCGTTCGTAGAGCATGCCGTCGCTGCCCGCCGCCACCGCCAGAGGCGCGCCATCGCCCGGCGCGCCGACAATGGCAAACGTGCCGCTGAGACCAACGTTGGCGGGGCGCCCGAGTGGCAGCCAGTTGCCGAGCTGGGCCACTGGCCCAGCGCGCCACCACAGATTGCCGTCGCTGCCGAGCGCGGCAATCGCCATGCCGCCGGCAAACGTGGTGGCCGAGACATTGGGCAGCAGCCTGACGCCGGGCGGCGTGCCGTGGTCAAACCAGGCAACGCCGAATGTCTGTGGAGCTGTACGGGCGGTATAGAGATGGCCGTCGGTGCCGATGGCGTACGTGTAGCGCCGTCCATCGGGCAGCACGACCGTGGCCGGCGTCTGCGTCAGTACCAGGCGCGAGGTGCTGGGCGCGCCGAGGTTGCGCACGGCGGCATGCGCGCTCCCGTCGCTCGGGTCGCCGGGCAGGAACGAGTTGGTGGCCCACGTCAGGTCGGCGAGCGTGCCGGCGGAGGTGATGACGGTCGCTGGAGCCAGCGACGGCAGGCCACCGGACGCCTGCTTCGGCGTGGCCGCGGACGCCATGGAGGACGCGCTCGATGTGCCGGATTTCGTGGGGAATGTGCCCGTGTTCTTGGTGGAGTGCAGCCAGCCGTAGGTTGCGCGCGCGACACCCATTGTGGTCTGCCAGCGATAGGTCGGCAGTGTGGTGACGTGCTTGTTTGTGCCGCTCAGAATCCAGTGATGGCCGCTCTTGGTGAGGGCGAGCCGGTCGGTCGGATGGTCGTCGGCGCCCCACTTGACGTTCTGCTCGGCGGTGATGACCTGGCCATTGCGCACAGCAGCCACCACTGCCACGTGTCCACTGTCGGTGCCATCGGGCCCCACCGGCCAGGGCGTGCCGTCGGGATGGACGTAGCCCCACACAATGATGTCGCCGGGGACCGGCGCGTGTGAGGAGCCGTTAGGATACATCACGAAGTCGCGCGGGTGGTTCGCAGGCAGCCACAGATCGGGCGCGTTGCCGCTCCAACCGCTCGGCTTGTCGCCATAGGCCCAGGCTGAGAAGCGGATCACCAGCTCGACACACTGGAAGGTGAGGCCGAAGCCGTCGCGCGTGGCCCGGCCTGGCGCACAGCCTGTGGCCGTCCAGTTGCTCGGAACGGCGTCGCAGCTGACGTTGGCAGGATTGGGCGCCAAGGCGTCGAAGCCGTTCGAGCAGACGTCCACACCGAACCAGCCGCTGGGGGAGTTGTGGCCGCTTAATATCGTCCGACCCCAGGCGCTGCCATTGCTGGCAGTGGGGTCCTGGCGGGCAAGCACCGAGCAGGCGGCATTTGCGACAAGGCTAAGATCCGGCTGTGCGTGCACGCGGACCGTCGCCGTCAGGAGCAGCGATGTGGTCAGCAGCGATAGACAGAGGAGTGCGCCAGAGCCAGCCAGCATGGCTTTCGTATGGGATCGTGCCCACATCCGTCCTCGGCTGACCCAGCGATCTCTCATGCCGTGCATGACGCGCTCCCTTCCCCCCCACCCCAGGAACCTGCCGCCGTAGAGGTCATTCCGGCGCCTCGGCCGCACGCCTGTATTTTACTCCCGCTTACAACCCTTGCGTGCCTGCTACTTGGATATAGACGCGCGTGTCGGACAGCAAGTTACGGGCCGCGACTACTTGCCCGGCCCTAACGGATTTGACGGCCGCCGAGGCTCTGAACGGCACGGGATTGCATGCGGGGCTACGATTGATGGATGGGTAGAGTGCCAACGGCGATTGTGTGCAGAGGATGGTAGCCCGTGCTAGAACCACAATATCTTGCGACGCTGCGCATCATCCATGGCCACCTACGTGAGCGCGGCCTGAATTGGGCGCTCACCGGGAGCTGTAGCTTCGCGTTGCAGGGCATGCCGGTGGACGTGCACGATATCGACATCCAGACCGACGAGCACGGCGTCTACGCGATCGCTCGCTTGCTAGCACGCTATGTGGCGCGCCCGGTGGCCTTCTCACGCTCGGAGCGCATCCAATCGCATCTCGGCGTGCTGGAGGTCGAAGGAGTCCGCGTCGAGATTATGGGCGCGCTCTCGAAACGACTCCCCGACGGCGCATGGGAGCCGCCGGTCAATCCTGCTGACCACGTATGCTTCGTCGAGGTCGAGGAGATGCGCCTGCCAGTGCTCGACCTGGCCTACGAGTATACGGCATATCTCACGCTTGGCCGGCACGAGCGCGCGGAGTTGCTCGGGCAATGGCTACTCGCGCGCAACGCCCCGGGCAGTGGCACGCTTGAAGAGAACTCAAACTGAGCGCGCATGTGTGCCTGCGCTCGCGCTCTTCATCTGCGTCTCTCAGCTCTCTCGCCTGGGCGCCGAGCGCTTCGTGACGCCGTCGGCTACCCAACGCACGAGGGGGAACGCGAGGAGGGCGACCAGCAGCGCGATGGTGAGGGCGGCGAGGCTGGTGTCCACTCGGCCGCGCCAGAGGACCAATGTCGCTGCCGAGGGGGTCGCGGTGAGCCTGCGCACGACCTCCAGCCCTGAGACGATCAGCTCGCCGAGGCCGCTGAAGGGGAACCACAGCGCGATCAGCAGCAGAACGTATCCGCTCAGTGTGCGCCAGCGTCCCCGCCGCACCAGCCCCACCGCGACAGCGCCGCCCAGCGCGATCTGCGCGACGCCGAACAGCAGCGAGAGCGCCAGACTTACATCGAAGGACATCGCGTCACCGCCATGTGCCATGTCGCCGCCGTCTTCGGCGGCCGCCCGCTCGCGTTCCCTGGGGGCGGGGCATCCGCTCGCCGCCGGGTGCGCTCATAGTGGCTCTGGCGCCGTTCCTGGCGCGTGGTCGCCTGGGGGCGTGCGGAGGCGGTGGCGGTTGCGGCCGCAGTTGGGCTTGCCGCAGCCCTCGCCATTATGCACTGGGCGCGGCGCGGGCGGCTGATCGTAGCCCGGCAGCTCGCGGACGGGCACCGTAATGACGGCGCCGCTCTCTAGCGTCAGGTCCACCGATTCGCGCGGGATGTTGAGGCTGGTGACCCGCCCGGCACCGCTGGACGTGACGAGCACCTCGCCCAGTGCCGGCATCTCTTGCTTGGCCGCGATATAGTCGTCGTTCTCGTAGGCCAGACAGCACATCAGCCGCCCGCAGACGCCCGAAATCTTCGCCGTATTGAGCGGCAGCCCCTGCTCCTTGGCCATCTTGATCGAGACGACGTTGAACTCAGTCAGCCACGAGCTGCAACACAGCGTCTTGCCACAGACGCCGACCCCGCCGAGCAGCTTCGCATGATCGCGCGCGCCGATCTGGCGCAGCTCGATGCGTGTGTGAAAGAGCGACGCCAGATCGCGCACGAGCGCACGAAAATCCACCCGCTGCTCGGCGGTGAAATAGAAGGTGAGCCGCCCGCCATCGTAGGTGTAGTCAGCCTCGATCAGTTTCATCGGCAGGTCGTGGCGCTCGACACGCTCGGCGCAGCGCCGCAGGACGTCCTTCTCCTTCGACTTGAAGGCCAGCATCTGCCGTAGGTCGTCCTCCGTCGCCAGGCGCTGAATCGGCTTCAACCCCTCGCTGGGCAGCTCCGATGCCTCCACCTGGTGTGGCGCGATCACCACCCGCCCGCACTCGGTGCCCTTGGCGGTCTCGACGATCACCCACTGGCCGGTCTTCAGGTCGTGGTGCACGGGATCGTAGTAGTAGATGCGCCCTGAGGGGCGGAATCGCACGCCGACGACGCGAGCGCCGGCGGCATGGGAAACAGTCCGGGCTGCGGAAGGATTGGACATAGGTGTGGATGTAGGGTAGCGCGCCTGTGGCGTCGTTGAGGACGACATCAGGCGTGCAGCTCTTCGGCGAGCAGAATCGCCTCGGCGATCTCCTTCATGGATTTGCGGTTGTTCATGCTGGCCTTCTGGATGCGCCGGAAGGCCTCGTTCTCGCTGATGCCGTGCTTCTGCATCAGCAGACCCTTGGCCTTCTCCACCACCTTGCGTGTCGCCAGCAAGTCCTCCAGACTCTTGACCTTGGTCTCCATGTCGCGGAACTCGCGGAAGCGGCTGAGCGCGATCTCGATGGCCGGCTTGAGCTGGTCGGCTCGCCACGGCTTGGTCATGTAGTGGACGACGCCCGCGTTGCGCGCGCGCTCGATCAGCTCCTCATCGCTGAAGCCCGTCAGCAGCAGCACAGGCGCGAGCTTCTCGCGCGTGAGGATCTCAGCGGCGCTGATGCCGTCCATCTCGGGCATGCGGATATCCATCACCACCGCGTCGGGGCGCAGCTCGCGGGTCAGGTTGACGGCGCTCTGGCCGTCGCCGGCCTCGCCGACCACCAGGTAGCCCTGGCGTTCCAGCTCTTCCTTCAGATCCATCCGCAGAAGCGTCTCGTCTTCGGCGAGTATGAGTCGGGTGGGCATGGATGATCCTCGCAGTCGGCGGCCGGGTGAGAGAGAGCCGCTGGCGGCAGTATAGCACATCCGCCGTGCAGCACGTTGACCGCTCGCTCCCCAGGCCCATCTATGGAATGGAGCCGCGGCACACTCTGCGTTACGCGCGCTGAGCGACTTTCCCAGCGGCACGTTCGCGCGGTTGTTTGCCGGCGCGCACCTGTGCGGCATCGCGGATCTGCGCCAGCATCCAGCCTGGCAGGCTTTCACCCAGCACGATATCGCGCGCGCAGGTCGCGAGCCGGTGCCGCTCTTCTGGCGCCATCTCCAGCGCCTCGCGCAGTCGCATAGTGGATTCGGCGATGTCGGTTGGCGTTAGCGGCAATACGCCGGGTCCCATCTCCTGGAAAGCGCCAGCCGTGCGCGAGAGCACGATCACGCCATCGCGCCGGTTGGCCACCGCGCCCTCCTTGGCGACGAGATTCATGCCGTCAATTAGCGGGTTGACCAGCAGCACGTCGGCCTGGCTCATGGCGACCAGCGCGCGGGCGCGATTGTTCTCGAAGAACGCCGTCACCGGCCGCCAGTTGGATGTGCCATATGCCGCGTTAATGCGGCCGATCGCCCGCCGCACGTCGCGTTCGTAGCGCCGGTACACGTCCAGGCTCTGGCGCGATGGCACCAGGAATACGAGATGCCGCACCTTGCCACGCAGGTCTGGCTCGTCGCGAAGCAGCGCCTCGTAGGCCATCAGGCCGCGCAGCACGTTCTTTGTCGGCTCCAGCCGGTCCACCCGCACGATAAGCCGGGCATCATCCCCAAGCAGCGGCGCCAGCTCGCGCTCAGCGTCGCGCGCCGCCGCCGACCGCAGGACGCGCTCGACTTCAGATGGGTCAATCGTGATGGGGTAGGCTCGCGCAAGCGTTTGGTGCCGGCCGCGAACCAGTCGCCCGGCAGCGAAGTCTATGCGGGCGTCGGGGAACATCTCTTGCACGCAGCCGAGGAAGTTGCGCGCATCCAGCGGCGTCTGGAAGCCGACCACATCGCAGGCAGTAAGGCTGGTGACGATCTCGCGCAGGAAGTGCTCGGGCAGGAGCTCCCAATAGCGGACGGACGGCCAGGGAATGTGGATGAACTGCTGGATGGTCGCGCGTGGGAGCCGGCGGCGGACAGCGGCGGGTGCGAGGTAGAGGTGGTAGTCCTGCAGAAGCACAATCGCGTTGCGCTCAACGCCCCGGGCATTCCCGTTATGCACTGCCCATGGTCGGCAGACCTCGTCCACAATGGCGGTGGCAAGCGCTTCGTTGACCAGACGGTAGCCGGCGTCCCAGGCGAGGTAGTCGCGCTCGGTCAGATTGGGCGTGCGCGCCGGGTCCCAAAGGTAGTGCTGCAAGAACCACAGCAGCTCGTTGCTGACGTGGTCGTAGTAGCGCGCGTAGGCCGCTGGCTCGACAGTGACGTAGCGCACGCGCACCCGCTGGCGACCGAGCCGGGCCTCACGCGCCGGTGACTCAGGCGCGGAGAACGCCTGCCGGTCGCCGGCCGTCATGGCGACGGCGATCCACGACAGCGGGAGCAGGCCAGCGAGCGAGGCGAGCGCAGTGACGACCCCGCCCGCTCCGCGCCGCGAGTGCAGCCGGCCCGCGGCATCCGGCTGAAACTCGACCGGACCGCGATTGCTCGCCACCACCACCCGCCGACCACCCACCAATTGGGCGATCTCATCGGCGTCCGATGGCAGCTCTTGCCTCTGGGGCACACTCCGAGTTGGGCGCTCCACACCATCTGCCTTCCCTTTAGGGCGCCGCGCTAGCCGACGCCATGGTCGTGCCGCTACTGTCGGGGCGTGCGCGGCCACTACACGGCCCGCAGATGACGTGCCGCTGACCAGATCGTTCGCGCCATCTATATCGTAGCGTGCGGTGACGGGTAGCGGGCACTAGCCCTCGGCGTCCCACCCACGCCAGTCGTCCCACTCGTCCCACGGCAGCGAGGACTGCTGCTCGTGCCGTTCGCGAGCGAGAGGGCGAGTGGCATGCAGCTCGCCGGAGGACCACAGCGGATTCGGCTCGGCCAGCGGCGCCAGCCGGTGCGGCTGGGGTGGCGCCCAGGCCGGCGGCACATGTTGGGGATCGAGCGTGGGAATCGGCAGCAAGCCCGAGTTCTCGTCCAGACGTGCCCTCGCCGTTTCGCGCGGATTGGGCGAACGGAGCAAGGCTACCACCTCATCGAGCTCGGTGCCCGATGGCTCCGGCCATTCCCATGGCAGGCCTAGCCAGGCACGCTCGAGCACACGTGTGAGCCGCCGAATGGCGCTTTCCGTCTGGCGGCGCGCTTCGCGGTCGCGCTGCAGTGCTGCCATCCGACTGGCAATGAGCTCGACCTCCTCCGCCAGCGGACTGAGCGGACCCTCCGCCTCGACCGGATCGTGCGGGCGACCACGCAGGGCATCGTGCAGAGCATCGTGCAGCCGCTCGGCGTCTGTCTCCACCTGCCGGCGGAGCGCCTGGTTGCGCGCTCGTTGCGCGCCCAGCTCGTAGCTGCGCGCCGCTGCCAGCGCCTCGGCCTTATGCCTCCTCGCCTCGGCTGCCAGTGCCAGACGGAAGAATAGCAAGAGCCCCAGACACGCAAGGGCGCCGTCGAAGACGGCGCCGGTAACATCGGAGAAGGTGAGCATGGGCCGCAACAGGCCGCCGTAGGAGAGCGCCGCGCATACCACGTAGGCTGCCACCGACGCTACCATCACGACGCCCGCCGGACGCGGTCGTCCGGCGAGCTGCAGCGCGAAGAGCGCCAGTCCAGGAACCAAGAAGAGCAGGCTGATGCGCGGGCCGACGAGGGCCAATAGCCAGATGAGCACGCCCACGTCAGTCGTGGCCAGCGCGAAGACGGCGCCTTCGCGCGAGCGCTGCGCGAGGGAGTTGGCAAGCCAGCCGCCAATCCCCGTCACAATGGCCAGCGTGAGCGGCCAGAGTCCGACAGGTTGTCGTGCCAGCAATAGTACGGCCCCGCTTAACGCGCCAACCACGGCCACGGCCGTGTGGATGCCCGCAGCGGGGAGCAGCGTGTCGGCCGGTGGGAGGCCATGGGCGGCAGGTCGGCCGCGGAGCAAGCGCTGTGGACGTGGAAGGTCTCCACTGGCCGCGGCCGACCTCTCTCTCGCCGCGGCTCTCTTCGTCGCGGCGGCTCGCACGAACGGCACGACGGAAAGTGGGCGGCTCTGCCTGGTCGCGCTTGCCATCGGCGGAACTGCCAGTGGGCTTGCCTTCTCTGGACGCGTATCCACGTACGGTCTGGCGTCGAGGCTCATGTCCACGTTCAGATTGGGACTGGGTCTCGCCACGTCGTTTGCGTCCGCGTCTGCCGCGGCGTAGTCTTCCTCGGTGCCGTCGCCCTGGCTGTTGCCTTCCGTGTCGCCCGCCGCATGAGCGGTCGCAGCCATCGTGGCAAGCGTAGGGAAGCGCCGGCTGGGCTCGCTGGCCTCGTCATCGGCTGGTGGTGCGGACTTCTGCGGTGGCCCTTTGCGGCTCGCCGCTAGGTGTGCTTTCTCTGCGCGTGGCGGCTCGACATGCTGTGCCTGTGGCTGTGGCGCGCTGGCCCGCAGAGGGCGCTGTGGCTTCGTGGGCGCAAGCTCGGATGCGGGCACAGGATCAGGGGCCGGGGCACGAGTCGGAGCGGCGGCGCTTGGTGCGGATGCGCGCGTGGTGTGCACACGAGCAGGCACTGGCGCAGGTGTGGGCACTTCTGGGGGACTGGCGGGCGCCGTCTGGGCCTGGCCAGTAGCCGGCCGCGAGCTGCGCTGTCGCTGCTGGACGCGCTTCTGCTGGCGTCGTGTCAGCTTGGGAGCATTCCCCACCGACCGCTTCGCGCCTGCTCGTCGCTGTGCCATTGTCGCCCTCGCTTCCTCCGCTGCCTCGCGCCCCTGTCGGCCCTGCGGCCCACTCTGCGCGCGTACCCATTGGCTTGGTTCATGTACCTAGCAAGTTTTCGCCCAGATTTGGAGACAAACACCTACTTTGAGCCGTAATCGTCTCGCGGCATGCCTGGCCGCGGCTGCTTGACGCGGCCAGGCATTCCGTGCGATAGTGTCAAAGTTGGAAATCGGCATACGGTTTCTTTCCAGAGTATACACACCAGGCGTTGACGGAACGAGTAGGCTCGCGCCGCGGGGCGCGCAGAGAGTCCGGGGTTGGTGCGACCGGACGCCCGCGCGGGCCGAAGATCAGTCCCGAGCTGCCACCCGAATGGCCGCGACGTTGAGCGCGCGATGCGCGCAGCCGAGGCAGCCGTACAGGCGTGGCCGGTACCCGCCCGTTACCGTGCGGGGGGACATGTCAATGTGTCCCGGAGAGCGGATCGCGCAGCCGCGGTGGGATCGTGCCTACCAGTAGGGACGGTTCGGCGGCGGCGACGGTCAATCAGGGTGGTACCACGGGAATAACTCTCGCCCCTTTGCCGGGCGGGAGTTTCTTTGTTTTCCGGCTCCATGCGCCGTGCGGCTTGTCTCGCGCGGCCGGGATTCATCGGCATTCATGGCGGCGTCGCCGGCATGTCATGCGAGAGGCCAGAAGCCGATTGGGAGAAGCGAGGACCACAGATGCAGACCGCGGAGACGAGCCAGATCGCGCCAACCGAGCTGCTCTATCACAAAGATAGCTACTGCAAAGCGTTCGACGCGCAGGTGTTGGCCGTCGAAGGTGCGGCGCTCGCGCTGGATCGCACGGCATTCTTCCCGGGTGGCGGCGGCCAGATGGCCGATTGCGGCGCGCTGGTATGGGGTGGCCGGCGATTCTCGGTCGTCGCGCTGCGCAAGGATGGCGATTTAGTCTGGCACGAGGTGGAGGCCGCAGAGGGGCCGCTGCCGGGCGTGGGCGAAGCGGTGCGCGGTGAGCTCGATTGGGGCTTACGCTACCGCATGATGCGCACGCACACGGCGCTGCACACCCTTTGCGGCGTGATCTTCCGCGACTTCGGGGCGCAGGTCACCGGCGGACAGATGTACCTCGATCGGGCGCGGATGGACTTTGCGATGGAGGCGTTCTCGCCGGACCTGACTCATCGCATCGAAGAGACGGTCAACGCCACACTTGCCGCCGCGCACCCGATCAAGGTCTACTCGCTGCCGCGGGCCGAGGCGTTCGAGATTCCTGATCTCATCCGCACCAAGATCAACCTGCTGCCGCCCGCGATACAGACCATTCGCATTGTGGAGATCGAGGGCGTGGATTTGCAGGCCGATGGCGGCACACACGTCGCCAATACGCGCGAGGTCGGCCAGATACGCGTGATGAAGACCGAAAATAAGGGCCGCATCAACAAGCGCATGGAGATCGCGCTCGTTGACGAGGAGTAGACGAGCAACAGCAACGAGATAGAGGGACAGTGAGAGAGATGGCAGAAAAGCGACAGGCCGCAAGATCCACCGCGGCCGGCAACAACACGAAGCGGGCGAAAGCTGGCGCCAACGGCGCCAGCAAGCAGCCCACCTCACGCGGGGCAGATCGCCGAGATGCGAAGGCTGCCGCCACTCCCCCATTCACTTCAGCGAGAGGGGGTCAGGGAGTGAAGTCTCTCTTCCAGCCGGTGCCACCGCCGACAAAGGTGGACTACCCCCTGCTGGAGGAGGGCGTGCAGCACTGGTGGGACGAGCAGCATATCCTCGACAAGTATCTGGTGCGCAACGCCGCCGCGCCCGAGCGCTGGAGCTTCGTTGACGGGCCGATCACCGCCAACAATCCGATGGGCGTCCATCACGCCTGGGGCCGCACCTACAAGGATCTCTGGCAGCGCTTCAACACGATGCGCGGCTATCGCCAGCGCTATCAGAACGGCTTTGACTCGCAGGGCCTGTGGGTCGAGGTCGAGGTCGAGAAAGAGCTGGGCTTCACCAACAAGCGCCAGATCGAGGAGTACGGCATCGGCGCATTCGTGGACAAATGCAAAGAGCGCGTGCTGCGCTTCTCGGGCGTGCAGACGGCGCAGTCGGTGCGGCTGGGCGAGTGGATGGACTGGTCCGACTCGTACTACACGATGTCCGACGAGAACAACTACACGATCTGGGGCTTCCTCAAGCAGTGCTGGCAGCAGGGCTGGATCTACCGCGGCACCGATGTGATGCCGTGGTGCCCGCGTTGCGCCACCGGCCTCTCCGACATGGAGATCAACGAGGGCCGCAAGAAGGTCCGCCACACGAGCGTCTACGTGCGCCTACCGCTGGTGGACCGCCCCGGCGAATTCCTGCTCGTCTGGACCACCACGCCATGGACCCTGCCCGCCAACGTCGCCGCAGCCGTCAACCCCGAGCTGACCTACGCGCGGGTCGAGCAGGACGGCGAAGTGTACTACCTCTCCAACGATGTGGTGCCGAAGCTGAAGAAGCTGCAAGGGCACGAGCATGGCGAGGCGAAAGTGGTCGGCACGCTGCTCGGCCGCGAGCTGCTCGGCTGGCGCTACCGCGGCCCCTTCGACGAGCTGCCCGCCTGGCAACACGCGAAGGCCGAGCATCGCGTGGTGGCATGGGACGAAGTTAGCGCGGCAGAGGGCACCGGCATCGTCCACATCGCCCCAGGCGCCGGCAAAGAAGACTACGCGCTCTCGAAAGAGAACGCGCTTGCCGTGCTGGCGCCGGTGGACGAAAACGGCAACTACGTCGAGGGCTACGGCACACTGACGGGCCTGCACGTCGGCGAAGTCGCGCGCATGATCTTCGAGAGCCTGCGCGAGAAGGGGCTGTTCTATCAGACGGAGTCGTACGAGCACGTCTACCCGCACTGCTGGCGCTGCGGCACCGAGTTGATCTTCCGTCTGGTGGACGAGTGGTTCATCTCGATGCGCGACCTGCGCGAGCCGCTGCAAGCGATCGTCCGTGAGATCCGCTGGATCCCGGACTTCGGCCTGGAGCGCGAGCTGGACTGGCTGCGCAACATGGAAGACTGGATGATCTCCAAGAAGCGCTACTGGGGCCTCGCACTGCCGATTTACCCCTGCCCAAGCTGTGGCACGTTCGAGGTGATCGGCGACAAAGAGGAGCTGCGCGAGCGCGCCGTCGAGGGGTGGGACGAGTTCGAGGGCCACTCGCCGCACCGGCCGTGGGTGGATGCCGTCAAGGTGCGCTGCGCGCAGTGCGGCGAGCTGGTCAGCCGCATCCCCGACGTCGGCAATCCCTGGCTCGACGCCGGAATCGTGCCGTTCTCGACGCTGCACTACCGGCACGACCGCGCATACTGGCGCGAGTGGTATCCCGCCGACTTCATCACCGAGAGCTTCCCAGGCCAGTTCCGCAACTGGTTCTACTCGATGCTGGTGATGGGCTGCGTGCTGGACCGCTCGATGCCCTTCAAGACGGTGCTGGGCTTCGCCACCCTGCTCGATCAGAACGGCGAGGAGATGCACAAGTCCAGGGGTAACAGCATTCCCTTTGACGAAGCAGCGGCGATCGTCGGCGCCGACACCATGCGCTGGCTCTACGTCAACCACAATCCAGCACAGAATTTGCGCTTCCCGCGTATCCCCAGCGAAGACGAGGCGGCCCAGGCCCGCGCCGCCGGCCAGCCCCCGCGGCTCTCGGATCTGTGGATGCAGGCCCGCGCGCCGCTGGACAAGCTCTGGAACGTCTACTCGTTCTTTGTCACCTACGCCAACATTGACCGCTTCGACCCGACGGCGCATGATCTGCCCCCCGCCGAGCGCAGCGACCTCGACCGCTGGATCCTCTCTGAGCTGCAAGAGACCATCCAGCGGGTGGAGGGTGCGCTGGCGCTCTACGAGAGCGAGCCGGCGGGCGCGGCGATCGCCGCCTTCGTCGAGAATCTCTCGAACTGGTACGTCCGCCGCAGCCGGCGCCGATTCTGGAAGAGCGGCGAGGACGCCGACAAGGTGGCCGCCTACCTGACGCTCTATGAGTGCCTGGTGACGGTGACGGAGCTGCTGGCGCCGATCACGCCGTTCCTGGCGGAGTCGCTGTACCAGAATCTCGTGCGCTCGGTGCGCGCCGACGCGCGAGAGTCGGTGCACTTGGCCGACTGGCCGCGCGCGAATCCCGCGTTGATCTCACCGCGGCTGCGCGACGAGACGGCGCTGGTGCAGCGTATCGTCAATCTGGGCCGAGCCGCGCGCGAGAGGGCGCAATTGCGGGTGCGGCAGCCGCTGAGCACGCTGCACGTGCGGGTGCCGACGGAGGCGGAGCAGGCAAGCCTGGAGCGGCTGGGCGACCAGGTGTTCGAGGAGCTCAACGTCAAGCGGCTCGCCTTCCTGCCGCTAGAGAGCGACATGCTGCTCTACACGGTCCAGCCGCGCATGCCGGTGCTCGGGCCGAAGCTCGGCAAGCTGCTGCCGAAGGTGCTCGGCGCGCTGCGGGCGGGCGGGCCAGCCGAGATGCAAGCGCGCGCCCGCATGCTGGCCGAGACGGGCACGCTGCCGCTCAGCGTGGATGGGCAGGAGGTCGTGCTGACGCCGGAGGAGCTGGAGGTGGAGGCGAGCGCCCGCGAGGGCTTCGTCGCCGCCGAGGAAAACGGCTACGTCGCCGTGCTCGACACCACGCTCACGCCGGAGCTGCTGGCCGAGGGGCTGGTGCGCGACCTCACGCGATTCGTCCAAGACGTGCGTAAGCACGCTGGGCTGGCCGTGGAGGACACGATCTCGCTCACCCTCGCCGCCGACGCCGAGCTGGCCGACGTGATCCGCCGTAACGCGGCCTACATCCAGGACGAGACGCTGGCGCGCTCGCTCGACGTGGCGGAGCCGGGGACCACGCCGCCCACGGGCTTCACCGAGATCATCCCGGCGGCCAAGCTCGGCGGCCACGAGGTCACGGTGACGGTGCGCAAGTTGTAGCAGCGGGGGTATCCTCGCCCATCTTGCTCCCTCCCAGCCATGTGGAGGGAGCAGGACCGCATGCGGTGCCGTGACTGGTAGGTTAACTGGTCAGTCCTGCCGCGTCTGACTCGCTGTATCTCCGCCGTCGCCGCGCTTCACCCGTGCTGGGCGGCGTTCAGCCAGCTCGCTGAGGGCGCGCTCGACCTCCGCCGCGTAGAGTCGTTCGCCGAGGCGATGAAGGATGTCCAGAGCATCTGCGAAGCGCTGGATGGCTTCGGCCGGCTTGCCTTTGCGCTGAAGCAACATCCCATAGAAGTAGAGCACCTTCGCTTCGGCGTAGGGAAAAGGCATTGTATGCGCCATTGCGCATGCCTCATCAAGTGCAGACGCAGCCTCCTGCCAACGGCGCTCATGTATGGCGATCTGCGCGCGCACCTGCAACAGCAGAATGAGCGTGACGCGGTCGCGGGCGGCTTCTAGCAGTGGAGCAGCTCGCTCGAGCAAGTCAACCGCCGTGCTCATGTCGCCGCGCTCCACGTATGCCCATGCGACCAGCGGGAGGAGCACGGCGGCTGAGGACGTTTCCTCGCTGGAGCCATCAAGCAGCGGCAGCAAGCGGTCCAGAGCGGCCTGCGGGCGGCCGTGGAGCACGTCGTCCTCTGCGAGTGTGCTCTGGATATAGCGCATGGACTGGGCGTCGTGCTTGCGCATAGCTGCATCCAGCGCTGTTCGCGAGTAGTGAATTGCCTCGTCGGTGCGACCTTCGGCCAGCGCGAGCCGGGCGAGCTTGGAGGGGGGATATGAGGCTCCACGCACATCCCCCACCTCCTGGCTCAGCGCGATGGCGCGCTCATAGTCGGCCCGCGCCCGCGCCCAGTCGCCGAGGTGGAAGGCCTCCTGGCCGCGGCGGTAGGTCATGAGCGCTACGTTCTCTGTGTGGCCGATGCGCTCAGCGAGCACGAGGGCACGCTCGACGTAGTCCCTGGCTTGACGGAAATCGCCTTCATTGTCATAGATGACCGCGAGGTTATTAAGCACTGTGCACAGATTCCATTCGTCGCCGGACGATTCCATCAGCTGGCGGGACTCTTCAAGCGCCTGTATCCCCTCGGCGACCTGTCCTAGCTCACACAGCGCGATAGCCCGCTTCGATAGCGCAAGAGCCGCCAGCCGCTCGTCGCCCGCTTCGCGCGCAAGGTCGAGTGTGTGCTGCGCGGCCTGTCCCAGCTCAGCGTAGCGGCCAGCCGAGAAGTAGAGCTGGGCCAGACCCATGTGGAGGTGTGCGCGGCCGCCAGGGGAGAGACCCTGGCGCGTAAGATCCTCGAGCAGGCCGGTTACGACAGGTAGCCCCTCAGCCATTGTACCGCGCAGCATATGCAGCCAGCCGATAGTCTCCCCGACGCGGGCGATCTCCTCGATGTCTCCGGCCGTGCGGTAGGTCGCCAGGGCTTGCTCCACCACCTCCAGCGCGCTATCAAAGCGGGCGCTAATACGCAGGACGCGCGCAAGCTTCTCGCGTGCCCGCGCGGCGTCGCCGGGGCGGTGCAGAGCATCCAATGTCCGCACGAGGTCGCGGTAATGGGCTTCCGCTTCGGCGTTGGCATGCATGCCGAGCGCTCGGTCACCGGCCCGCTCCAGGTAGATGGCGGCTTTCTCGGTGGCGCCTGCCAGTGTGTAGTGGTATGCCAGCGTCTCGATGGGCAGATCACCCGGCTGAGCTTCGAGCAGCTCAGCCACCTGGCGATGCAGTGTCGCGCGTCGAGCCGCGCTCAAGTCGGCCGCCACTACCTCGCGGATCAGATCGTGGGCAAACAGGTATGCGTCGTCATTGTCCTCCGTGAGCAGTCGCGCCCGGCACGCCGCGTCTACTGCCACCAGCAGCTCATGCTGCTGCCATCCCAGCCGTTGAGCCAGCCCGACGAGCAAGGGTAACGGAATGCGGCGCCCGACGACGGCCGCTGCGGCGAGTAGATCCGGTGCAGGCTCCTTCAAGATGGCGATACGTTGACGGATGGTGACTGCGACAACCCAGGGAAGCTCGAGCTCTGCCGAGACAGCGGGTCCGCCTCCTTGGAGCGCGAGCGCGCAGCTCACGAGAACAAACGGCACACCTTCAGCGCGGCGGATGACCTGCTCGCGTACTGCCGGCTCGCTCACGAGGTCTGCGATAAGCTGTGCGGCGGCGTCGTCTGGCAGAGCGGCGAGCTCGATTCGCTCCGCCAGCCCGTCGCGAGCCAGGTCCGCCACAAACTGGGCAAGTGGACTGGAAGTGCCAATCTCCGTATCCCGGTAGGCGCCGATGACGCGCAGCGGAACGGTGGCAGACGAGCGGACGAGCCACGCCAGCAGGTCGAGGGCATCCTGGCCGGCCCACTGCAGGTCATCGAGGAACAGCAGTGCCCCGCGCGGGCCGGCTACGTTGGCGAGGTACGCTGCCGCCGCCTTGAAGATCAGGCGGCGCTCTTGCGCGGGGGGCACCTCCCAGGTGGGAAGTGGCAGGGCTTCGGCGGCCAGCTCAGGCAGCATGCGCGCCAACCACGCGCAACCGCGTAACGCCTCGCGTCGCTGCGCCGCTGGCTGGCCTTCGATGTGGCGCTCGAGTGCGCCGATAAGCGGGGCGTACGGCTCGTCACCGCTGCGCCGGTGGCAGCCACCCGAAAGCACGCCCCAGCCGCGGCCCGCGCTCTCCTGGATTGCTTCCTGTAGCAGGCGGGTCTTGCCAATGCCAGGCTCGCCGACCAGCATCAAGAGTGGCGGTCCGTCGCCGGTGAGGTGGCGCATGAGCCTGGCGCGCTCGTGAGCGCGGCCAACGTATGGCAGCCTCATGCCCTGCACGGTTTGCGTGCCGGGAAGCGCATGGGCTTGGGCGGGAGGCCCGACGGAGCGACGTGCCGCGGCTTCGAACGCGGCGCGGTCGTTGGGTGAGAGGTCAAGCGCCACCGCAAGCATGCGCACACTATCTTTTCGCGGCTTGCGGTTGACGCCGCGTTCCAGATCGCTGATGGCGCGTATGCTGAGGCCAGCCCGCTCGGCCAGCTCCGCATGGGTGAGACCGGCTGCCATTCTATAGCGCTTGAGCAACGCGCCAAAGTTGAGCACCGAGTCGGCGATCACGGTGCACCTCCCTCCGGTCTCCGCAAGCCCTCGCGGAGTCCTGAGAGCTGAACCAGAGTAGCGGTATCATAGCACATCCGACCAGCGGACGCTTACTCATCGCCCTGGCAGAAATGTGCGCGAAGCTGTGTGTTCTGCGGGCTGCTCTTCCTGTTCATTGCGTTCCTTCTCGGGCACACTTGCGGTCAATGAAGCCGGGCACTCAGTGGCCCCGCTGCGCTCAGGAGGCCGATGGCTTCTGCGCATCCGCGTCGAAGGGAGGAAACACATGGCATCGGGATCGCAGACCCGACGACAGGTCGGTCGCCATACCAGCGACAGCAGGCTCTTCTCAGTCGGTATGCTCAGTCTGAGCTTACTGGCAGTGCTCGTGTTGGCTGCGTGCTCAAGCGCAGCCGCGGGAGCGGGAGGAGGGACCGCGCAGGGCGGGAGTACACAGGAGATGGGCGCCACGAGCACAGCGGCAGCGGCAACGGCGATGGCTAGCAGCACGACATCACCCAGGCAGAACGGTTCGGGTGGAGCCGCGACGCCGAGCACGACCCCGTCGGTCCCCTTCAGCGTGAGTGCCGCGACCATTGACTCGGGCCCCGGTAACTACAACGGCACCTGCACGCCAACCATGGCATTCACCTTCACCGGAACGATCACTGTGCCAGCGGGGACGGCGGGCGGAACTGTCAAATACGAGTGGGTCCACAATCAGAGCGTCGAGACGGAGACTCGCACCGTGAGCTTCGCGCCCGGCCAGACCACCCAGTCCGTGAGCGACACGATGACACTGCCCGCCTATGATGGGGGCGGTCAGTCTTACAACAATCGCCTCGTCATCCTCGCACCCAGCGATGTCGGCTCGGCCTTTTCCACCTTCACCTTCATGTGCGTCGTGAAAGTGACCTCGGTCAATGTTTCGTTTACTCCAACCGCCTTCGACTGTAGCACACCGCTCTCTCAGCATGTGTTCACGTTCAAGGCGGTGCTATCCGTCACGCCGGGACCGGCCGCGACAGGGAGCTACCAAGCGGACTTTGGACTCTATGGCGGGACCAGCAATGATCGCACCATCGCGACCTTCCAGATCCCCAGTGGCGCGACATCCGTCACGTTAACGATCCGGCACACGCTGACAAGTCGTTCCCTCAACGGCACCTACTACGAGATCTTCAAGGTCGAGCAGCCGACAGAAACCAATCCGTATACAGCGACCTTCACAAAGCAATGCTAGGCGACCGGGTAGAAGTGCTGCCCGGCGCGTCCTCGCTCGCAGGTCGTTATGGAAGAAGGACGATGCACATGGTTGATGTAATGTCAGTGCTCCAGATGATTCCGCACCTCACTGCGCTCGAACTGGCGCTGCGCGGCTGGTTCATTCCCGCCCTGGGGGCGTGCTCGGGATTGTGCGCGACCTGCGCGTGTGCGACGGGAAACTGCCTGAGCGCGGGCGGCGCGGCGGCGGGCACGGCTCCCGCGGCCGCAGCTGGCGCTGGGGGCGCGGCAGGCGACGACGGCAAGAGCGATCCGCGCAAGGTCTTTCCCCTGCCAGGGGGCGGCTGGTTCGGGACAGATGGCCGCGTCCACTATGGAGGGGAGGCGTCGGCCAGCGTGAGCCTGAATACTCCCGTCGGTAGCACTCCCATTGCCTCCGGCAAGGTTTCGGCCGGATTCGACGCTGGCGCGGCGCCCGGATCTGATCCGCACGGCAACATCGTGGATCTAAACTGGAACGCGAGCGCGAGTGGCAACGTAGGCCCGCTACATGGCTCGGTGAGCTCCAGCGGGAACGTGGGCGTGCAGATCAACCCGCAGATCCAGCAGAACGTCTCCTCTCCGATGGGCGGTGTCGGCACGCAGTCAGGCCAATGGCTGCAGCAATTCATGTCTGAATAGCCGTCTCTTGGCCTGGACGGGTTACCCGAAGGAGGGCATCATGTCAACCGCCATAGCATCCTGGACCTCGGCGGCGCGGCGCATTCCCTGGGGGCTTGTGGCGCGTGTTGGGCTACTGCTCACCGTCCTCGTCTTCGTCCTTCAGCTCCCCTTTTTCGTCGCTGGCAGGGCAGAGCAGGTCACGCAAGAGCTGGCGCAGATGCTCTACGTCTTCCTCTGGATGCTGCTGGCCACGTCCTGGACACGTACAGTCCCGCTCTCGATGCTGGTGTCGTTCTGGTTCGTCGGCCTGTATCCTGTGGTAGCGCTCTCTGTCATGGTTGGCCAGCCCGTGGCGGCGGCGCTCGGATTGGACAGCCCCATGGTATACGCCTTCTGGGTTCCGCTGACAGAGGAGGCACTCAAAGCGCTTCCGATCCTGCTCTTCTTCGCCTTTGCCGCCCGCCGCGGCACCTGGCAGCACGCGGCCAGCGACGGACTCCTGCTCGGCTGCGCGGTCGGCTCCGGCTTCGCGTTCCATGAGGACGCGATGTTTCGACGCATTGGCGGCGATGGGTGGAGCGCGGCGGCGCCCTGGAGCTACTTCTTCCCCACGCTCGGGCAAGGCGTTGAGCCTGTCCTGAGCCATACGGGATGGACCGCGCTGGTCGGGCTGGCCATCGGCTTCGCTTTCCTGTATCGGAGGCGGCGCTGGGTGTGGCTGCTGCCACTGGGCGCGTACGTGATAGTCGCCCTTGACCACATGATCTCGAATTACACGTCCGGCAGTGCTGGCACGTCCGGATTGACGGCGATGCTCTACGCCCTGGACCTCAACGGGCTGCTGCCGGTGCTGGCGCTGCTAGGTGGTCTCCTTGCTGCCCTGGTGCTGGAGCATCGTGCACTGCGCCAGGCAGCGTCTCGCGACAGGTGGTTTCCCCCTATCCGGCTGGCCGGGTTTGGCGCGACTGTCGGCGCGCCAACGACGTGGCCAGCCATCATCCGCTGGCAGGGCTTCCTTGACTACGTGCGTTATCGCCGCGCGCTGTATTACGCCGTCTGGCAACGTCTTGCGCACATGCCGGCATCCGAAGCTACCGACGACATGGTGCGCACGGTGTTCCTGCGCGGGCGCGAGGCTGGCCTCGCCCGCGCCACGTGAGTTCGTCCACCAGCTGTTTACGTTCCCGGTCCATTTGCGCTCCAGGCAACCGGCGCCCTGCAATGGGAGCCAGATGTTCGCGCGGTGGGCGTCTCCCGGCTGCTCATCTGTGCGCTGTACTCTGTGGTGACTCTCCCGGCTGTGTCTCTCGCCGCTGGCCCGCACTTGTGCTAGAATCGGCTCGGCATGGGGCAAGCGCAGGGGGCTGGAGATGGTCGAGCGGATCGCGGCGGTGCAGGCGCTGGTCGTCGGCATGCTGTTGGGGTGGGCGGGGGTGTGGAAGGTGGCGTCGCCGCAGGCGCGAGCGCTGGCGACGCGCTCGGCGCTGGGCAAGATCCTGCGCAATCCAAGCCAGGCGCAGGCGGCGCATCTGGCGACCGGCGTGGGCGAAATCATCGTCGCGGTGCTGCTGCTCTTGCCGCCGGAGCGCGCCTGGGCGATGCGCGTGGCGACGGTCTTCGCGCTCGGCTTCGTCGGCTATCTTGCGCTAGCCTGGCGCATCGCACCCGAACGCCCCTGCGCCTGCCTGGGCGGCCGCATCTCGAATATCTCGCGGCGCTCGGTGCTCCGCGCGGTCGTGCTGCTCGCGCTCACGCTGCTCGGCTGGGGTGCGAGTGAGTATTGGGCGGGGGCTATCATCGCCGCGCCGTGGGTACTGCTGGCGATCGCGGCGGAAGTACTGGGGCTGTGGGTGCTCTCGCCGGAGTTCGGCTGGGCCGGCGCGCAGATGGAGAAGCGACTGCTGCGAGCCGCGCGCCTGCGCCTCGATCCTACCTGCGCGCGCGTCGCGCTGGATTGGGACGAGCTAGAGCGCAAGCTGCGCCGCACGCCACACTATCTCGAGCTGGCGCTGCATCTGAACGCGCTGCGCGACCACTGGCGTGAAGACTGCTGGGCGTTCTTCGCGTACGGCGCCCATATCGAAGGCCGCGACGCCACCGCCGTCTTCGCCGTGCCGACGCTCTTCGAAAAGCGCGGAGTGTCGGTCGCGGTGGTGGATGATGCAGACAACACGACGCTGCTCTCGCTCGCCTCGGCGAGCGGCGCCATCCCACCGATAGCCTGACAGCCGCTACTGCCGCGAGATACGGCTACTACTTCCCGCTGCCGGACGGCTTGGCGGAGGGGGAGGTCGCAGCCGCCGGCTTCGCCGAGCCGTTGGTCGTCGCCTGGTCGCTGGTCAGCAGGCGGTCCATCTCCTGCCGCATGGCCTGGATGTCGGGATACGAGCGGTAGACACTCGCGAAGCGGATGTAAGCAATGTCGTCGAGCTTGCGCAGGCGATCCATCACCAGCTCGCCGATAACGCGCGACTCGATCTCGGCCTGACCCAGCTTATAGAGCTCGTTCTCGAGATCTTCGACCAGCGCTTCGAGCTGGCCAACCGGAATCGGCCGCTTCTGGCAGGCCAGCCGCAGCCCCATGTGGATCTTCTCGCGGCTGAAAGGCTCGCGCCGACCATCGCGCTTGACCACCATCAGCTCCGGCAGCACCACCCGTTCGACGGTGCTGAAACGCTGGTGGCAGCGTTCGCAGCGGCGTCGCCGGTGGATCACGCCGCCCTGATCGCGCGAGTCGGTTACGCGGGACTCGACGAACCCGCAGTAGGGGCACTTCATCGGCTGATCATTGCTCTCCAGAAACGTCGCGGAGGGTTCCTTACCATACCGCGCCCGTGACCGCGCGGTTCTTGCGCGCAGTATAGCATACGGCTGCGCTTGCCAGGCATTTGCCCCCACCCCGCACAGTTGGGTATACTGAAGGCGTTGCTATGGGGCTGTAGCTCAGGGGATAGAGCGTTGGTTTCCTAAACCATGTGTCGCAGGTTCGAATCCTGTCAGCCCCGCCATTCGCTTGAAATGCCTATTGTGCATCGCATCCATCTCTTGCAGTGAAGGGGTGGATGCGTTCTCATTCGGCCTTATTTGGAGTGTGATATCGGCAAACACGGTGCATGTGTACGGTCTCCATGCCGTGGAACAGCACAAGAACGTTTTGAAGTGCCGCCTCTGCGGCTTCTCGGTTCGCTACCGGAACTCTCGCCCCGACTCCCCGAAGGCCCTGCCGGGGCCGTTTACCTGCTGCCCCCCAGGGCCGTTCAATGACCCACCGTGTCCCCCCGTCCGCGCAGGCGGAGTTGGCAGCCACAGTCGCTCCAGGCGCGGTTTCCAACCGCCAGCTAGGTGACTGCCCCTCCGCAGGATGTTGCGCTCGCGGACGGCCGCGCGATACACTATGCGCCGGAGGTGCGACGTGAAGATTGCCTGATCTGCCCGGCTGATGACGAGCGCGACCAACATATCGTATCGCGCTGGCGGCGCCTCTCTCGCTGTATTGCATCCGTGCGCCGCGGCCCTCCGCGCTTCCTCCTCAACGCCGGCGCTTCCCTCACATGACCGAGCCGGGGCACGCTCATTGTCCGCTCGGGCCGCTGCCGGCGATCTCGTGCACCTGACTGACCGCATTTACTCCTGCGCGTCTTGCATGCTTCGCCATCCGGCCTGCTAGTCCGCCCACGATCGCCCCGGCGCCTCCCACGCGCACATGCGCTAGATTCGAGGTTGCCGCATGCTGTTGCAGGTCATGCATCTCTCAAAGTCTTTCGGCCCCGCAGATGTCCTGTGCGACGTCAGCTTTGCCCTGGAGCGCGGCGAGCGCGCCGGGCTGGTGGGAGCCAACGGCGCTGGCAAGACGACCCTGTTGCGCATTCTCGCCGGCCGCGAGAGCGCCGACGCCGGAACGCTGACGCGAGCGCCCTCTGTCACGCTTGGCTATCTGCCGCAGTCCACGCCCCCGTTCACCGGCAGCACCATCGCCGACCTGATCGCGGAGGCCGTCGGCGATCTGCGGCGCATCGAGGCGCGTATGCGCGAGCTGGAGGCGCGGCTGGCGGCGACTCCCCCGCCTGACGACCCTGCTGTATTGCTCGATGAATATGGGGCGCTTGCCACGCGCTTCCAGGATCGTGGTGGCTACGAGCTGGAGCATCGCATCGAGGCCGTGCTGGCTGGCCTCGACCTCGCGTACCTGCCGAGCGAGCGGAAGGTCGTCACACTCTCCGGCGGAGAGAAGGCGCGTGTGGGGTTGGCGGCCCTGCTCTTGAGCGCGCCGGATGTGCTCCTGCTGGACGAGCCGACCAATCACCTGGATGCCGGCGCGCTGGCGTGGCTTGAAAGCTTCCTCGCGGGCTATCCCGGTGCGCTGCTGACCGTCTCGCACGATCGCGAGTTCCTCAACCGCACGGTCAACCGCATCCTCGCGATTGACGATTATACGCACGAGCTGCGGCGCTATGAGGGCGACTACGACGCCTACGCCGCCGCCCGCGCGGCCGAGCTTGCCACTCGCCATGAGGCCTACGACCGTCAGCAGCAGGAGATCGCGGAGCTGCGCCGGCGAGTCCGCGTGGAGTCCCAGCAGGTCGGCCACCATCGCCGCCCCACAGATAACGACAAGTCACTCTACAATTTCAAGGGCGAGCAGGTCGCGCGCACCGTCTCGCGCAACGTCCGCGCCGCCCAGGAGCGGCTCGCGCGGCTGGAGGCCCATCCCATCGAGAAGCCGCCCAAGCCGCTGCGTTTCGCGCCGCGCTTTCAGGGTGAGCAACCTGCCTCACGCACGGTAATCCGCGCTGAGAACCTCGCCAAGCACTACGGCGGGCGCACGCTCTTTGCCGGTGTCAGCTTCGCGCTGCCGCCTGATGCACGAGTGATCCTGGCCGGGCCGAACGGCGCCGGCAAGACGACGCTGCTGCGCCTGCTGCTGGGGCTGGAGGCGCCAGACGACGGCAGCGTGCGCCTGGCTCCCGGCACAGGCATCGGCTATCTGCCACAGGAGCCGCGGCCACTCGCGCCAGGCCAAACGCTTTTGCAGGCCTATCGTGAGGGACTGACTGGTCCGGAAGGGACACTGGTGGCGAGCATCCTGGGCAACGGCCTCTTCCGGCTGGACGACCTGGACAAGCCGGTCGGTGCGCTCAGCATGGGCCAGCGGCGCAAGCTGGAGATCGCGAGGCTGGTGGCCGAGCGACCCAACGCGCTGGTGCTGGATGAGCCGACGAACTATCTTAGCCTGGACGTGCTGGAGGCTTTCGAGGTGGCGGTGCGCGAGTTCCTGGGTCCGGTGCTGGTGGTGACGCACGATCGCTGGTTCATGCGCCGCTTCGGCGGCGAGCGCTGGCTGCTCGAAGGCGGCCGGTTAGAGCATGATGGCGGCTCCTCAACAGTCCAGACGGCATGAAACATGCGACGCTGCGAGAGGTTTGAAATAGCGAAGACACGGCACCCAGTGATACCGACGGCAAAGGAGGAGATTCAGATGAGTGCGGCGGGACGTAGCGGCACCGGCGACTTCTATCCAGGCCAGACGCCTGGCGATCAGTTCGCGCAGGAGACGGCGGGCGAGCAGGGGATGGATCTGCCGTCCGAGGCTCTGCTTGGCGAGCTAGGCGAACCGGTGGCGCAGGTCGAGGTCGTCACGGTCGAGATGGGCAGCTTGCCACCAGCCGGTGCAACGCCGGATATGACCGACCTCATGCAAGAGCAGCGGACAGGCTGGTTCCGCTGGTGGTATGTGCCAGCGGCGCTGGTGCCGGCGGCAGTCGGCGCTACTACCGCTGTGCTGATCGCCCGGCGCCGGCAGCGGCCTGCGATCCTCAGCACCGTTAATACGCTTGCCAGCGGTGCGCGCCGCCAGTGGAACGATCTGACTGGCCGCAGAGCGACGACCAAGGCGCGCAGGCGCTTCAGGCGCGGCGTGCGTTCGGCGAAGTACTCCGCGAGCGGCCTGACCGGCAAGGCGAAGGCGGCCACCGTCCTGGCAGGCGCCAACATGGGGACACTCGCGTCGCGTACCAGTGACTCCGTGCGAGATGCCCTCGATGATGCGAGCGATGCGGTGAGCGCCGCGCTCGACCGCGTGCGCGACACCTGGATGCGCACCATGGCCACAACCGGCGCCCGAAAGCGGCCGGGGATGACCGCGCGCGCCGGCGAGCGGCTCACTGGCATGTGGTACGGCACCCGCGCCCGGTTCGTGAGGGCTCGTGCGCGTCAAACCCCCGCGAAGCGCAAGGTGCAGGCTTCCCGGCTGACCGCGCTCACGGCACCTGTGACGGGATTCGTCCAGAGCACAGGCGCGCGCACCAGCTCCGCTCTGAGCACAGCCGGCCAAACGGCCAGTGTGACCGGGCGCCGCCTCCGCGCGTTCGGCTTCGGCGTGATCGTCTCGGCGGTCGCGACCTATTTCGGCCTGTGGCAGCGCCGCTGGAATGCCCAGACTACGCGCGAGACGGCCAGCGGCCGCCAGGTCCGCGGGTACTGGCCGAGGTTCGGCGGCCAGCAGCGCCAGCCCACAGGCACGCGTCGCTAGCGTTACGTGTAACAGACGGCCGGTTCCCACGCGCTATGCGTAGGAATCGGCCGCTTTGTTGCCGTACAGTGCTGCAGTGCGCTGGCCGTCTTCTTCGCTTAGGCGACGCTGATGGGGAAGTCGCGCAGCTCGTAGCCGGTCACCAGCGCATTCCACGTCAGCGTAGGTGGGCCCTCCATGCGCAGACCTTCCAGCGCCAGCAGTCGCCGCAGGAAGATGTCGGTCTCCTGCAGGGCGATGTAGGAGCCTGGGCAGCGGTGGGCGCCGTCCCCGAAGCTGAGCATGGCCGCGCCCACGCGCTCTCCGTGCAGCTCGCGGTTAGGACGGATCGCGAATGGATACTCGCCCGTCACGCGCTCGTCGGTGTTGGCGGCGTGTATGTGCAGGTCCAGCAGCGCGCCTTGTGGAATCGTGACGGACTCGGCGCCAACCGTGAGGTGGATGTCTTTCGTGGCCCGGCGGTAGAGATGCCCCACCACCGGCTCGAGCCGCAAGATTTCCTCTAGCAGCGCCAGCCGCTCGGCCTCTGGCGCCGCCAGATAGCGCGCCCGCAGCGTGGGTTGTTCGAGCAGATGCCACGTGGCGACGCTGATGAACTCCCGCGTGGTCACCATGCCAGCGGCGCCGTACGTGACGCACTCGGTGAGAATCTCGCGATCGCGGTACCCCAGCGCCAGCAGATGCGAGATGACATCCTCGGTCGGCTGGCGCTTGCGCGCTTCGATGGCGGGCTTCACATCCAGATAGAAGAACGCCAGGAAGTGCAGCTGGCTCCGGGCAGTGTGCCAGATGTGTGCGAGCGCCTGTCGCCAGTCGTGCGCCTCGCCACCCGCATCGACGGTAAAGAAGGCTTCCAGCCGCTTCGGCATGCCCGGCCGGCGGCTATTGGTGAGGCCTACGACGGCGGCCGCCACACGCACCGCCAGCGCCAGGCTCAGCGCGCTCAGGTCGGCGCGCTTGTCGCGTCGCAGCTCGGCAATCAGCTCGTCGGCCACCGACTCCATCAACTGGCGGTAATCGCTGCTGACCGCCTTCGGTGTGAAGAAGCGCGCGGTCTGCTTGCGCTGCTGCTGGTGTGTCTTGCCTTCTTGATACAGGATGGGGATGTTGCCTTCGCCCGACAACCGCTCGACGAGCTCGGCGCGGAAGCCGGCTTGTTTCGTATCGCCGCCGCGCAGGATGGCGCGAGCCTCCTGAAAGGCGCGAATGTGCCATGTTCCGTCCGCGTCTTGCTCCACGTCGGGCAGATCTGCCGGCTCGGCGGCCGTCGCCGTCTTCTTCTGAAAGAACGCACTGTGATCCACCGGACACCTGCCGGCGGCCGGCTTCGTGTCATGTGTGTGTGGGATGGCGTCCGCGTCCGATGAACGTTCTACACTGCGATCTGTTGTGGCCGGGGAGAGGTCTGTCAGATAGTCTAGCGGCATGGAGTCCGCCCTTTCGTATCGAGGTGCTGGTGAGGATGTGCTGTGTCATTCGCTGTGGCGTTCCGGGCGATCACGGCCTTTGATGGCGACATCGGCCGCGCACCGTGGCAATCACGGCTGGCGCCACTGTCCGATAGTTTGCGCTACATAGTGTAACATATGAGATAGTATATATCATTCCATGCCAGCATGTCCAGCGGCGGACAGTGCGCCGTCGAGCACGGAGGGACTCAGGGGGGCGGCATGGTACAATAAGGCGGCTCGGGGCGAGCGGGCGGCACCAGTGCGTCCGGCGTGTGATGAGCAATCGGTGAGGAGGGAGGCGCACATCACGCGCATGGATCTACAGGATCGGCGGGTCAAGCGCACCCAGAACTCACTGGCGAAAGCCCTCATTGCGCTGACGCTGGAAAAAGGCTACGAGGCCGTCACCATTCGCGACATCACCCAGCGCGCGGATGTCGCCTACGCCACGTTCTTCCGCCATTACCATGACAAGGACGCGCTGCTGGAAGACGTGCTGGACGTCGTGCTGGACGAGCTCGTTGCCCTGCTGCAGCCGCCGGCACCCATCGTTGATCCGGCCACGGTCGGCACGCTGCTCTTTCGCTACGTGCGCGAGCATAGCGAGCTATCCCGTGTCCTGCTCTCCACGCGCGGGTCCAGCAGTCTCGTGCAGCGCATCATTGATGAGGGCAGCCACAGCGTTCTGGCGCAGCAGCGTCCACGACTGGGAAGCGACGTCCCGCCCGCTATCGCCGCCAACCATCTGGTGGCGTCGGCGGTGGCGCTGATCCAGTGGTGGCTGGAGCACGACATGCCCTATCCACCCGACCGCATGGGCATCATCTACCGCGACTTGATCTATCAGCCGACGATCGCCGCCGCATTCGAGGCGTAATATCCGCTTGCGCTGGATTACTGCGGCGGCCGCGTTTCCGGCTTGTGCGCCTTCTCCTACAGCGCCAGCTCGGCGAGCGCCTGCAGCGCTTCGGGCTGGATCGTGCCGAGCACCATCGTCGTCACCCGCGAGCGCTTCCACGGCTCCAGCCGCTCGGCGATGCGCTCCTTGGGGCCGCAGAGCGCCACCTCGTCCACCAGTGCGTCGGGCACCGCCGCCGCGGCCGCCTTCTGCTTGCCGTCCAGATACAGGTCCTGAATCTCCTTGGCCGCCGCCTCGTAGCCGTAGCGGCAGGCCAGGTCGTTGTAGAAGTTCTTGCCGCGTGCGCCCATCCCGCCGATGTAGAGCGCCAGCATCGGCTTGAGCATGTCGCGGCAGAGCTGTACGTCGTCGCCCAGCACCACGTTGACGGTCGCGGCGATGTCGAACGGCTCTGCCGCCTCGGCCTGCTCACCGGTCGCGCGCTTGGCGAGGCCAGCGTCGAGCGGGGCGAGGTAATCGCGCTCGCGCTCCGGCGCGTAGAAGATCGGCAGCCAGCCATCGGCGATCTCGCCGGTCAACTCGATGTTCTTGGGACCGATGGCGGCGAGGTAGATGGGGATGCGCGGGCGCAGCGGATGCAACGTCAGCTTGAGCGGCTTGCCCAAGCCCGTACCGCCGGGATACGGAATCTGATACTCCTGGCCCTGATAGCTCAGTGGCTCTTTGCGTGCCCAGATCGCGCGCAGAATCTCGACGTACTCGCGCGTGCGCGCCAGTGGCTTGCCGTATGGCACGCCATGCCAGCCTTCCACCACCTGCGGCCCCGAGACGCCTAGCCCGAGCAGCACGCGCCCGCCGCTGAGCAGATCGAGCGTCGCGGCCGTCATAGCCGTGTTGGCCGGCGTGCGCGCGGGCATCTGCAGGATGCCGGTGCCCAGCTTGATGCGGCTGGTCAGCGCGCCGATCCAGGCCAGCGGCGTTACGGCGTCCGAGCCATAGGCCTCCGCACACCAGACCGAGTCGAAGCCGAGCCGCTCGGCCTCTTGCACCAGCGGCAGAGAATCAGCCGGCCGCGCACCCCAATAGCCCAGTGACAGTCCGAGTCGCATACTCTGCCTCACTTCCCGCTCGCCGCCGGTGGATGCCACTCGTACGCCGTCATGTCCATGTATTGCTCGAAGCCCAGCCGGCGATAGACGCCTTCGCCGAGCGCCGTCGCGCCGAGCACGCCGATAGCATAGCCCAGCGCATGTGCCTCGCGCATCGCCGCATGAGTGACGGCCGTGCCGATGCCCTGTCCGCGCTCCTCCGGTACCGTGGTAACGCAGTAGATCCCGGCCACCCCCTCCGCGAGCAACAACTGCGCCGTGGCGACTGGCGTGCCGTCTGCGCGCCGTGCGAGGTAGCAGCGCAGCGGCTCATCGTCGCCATAGGTGGCGGGGGCGAAGGTCTCGAGCGGCGCTGGGGCAGGTGGCGGCTCGCCATGGCCAGCGTAGAGCGCAGCTCGCCACTCGCGCGCGCCCTCGTCGTCACGCACACGCTCGACCGCGATGCCGGGCGGCAGCGGGACGGCCTCCGGCACACGAGAGAGGTCGGCGGCCATCCCCGCGTCACGCGAGCCCAGCACGAGGCCCTGCGCCGCGAGCATCGGCTCCAGGTCGGCGGGCGCCTCCCACCAGATGAACGGCAGGCTGCGCGCTTGAAAATGCCGGCAGATTGCCGCCACACGCGCTTCGGTAGTCGCTTCGTTCAGCCGTGGCAGCAGCACGCCGTTATGCTCGACGTTCGCCTCGCCGCTGCGATACAGCGTCACGTCTGGCTCCTCGATGACCTCCCAGCCAGCGCGTGCCGCGCCGTACAGCCAGTAGGCTGCCTCATTCGCCTCAATGGCGGCGACGATAGCGGCGCGACTCGGCTCGCGCAAGATAGTGGGCATGGCAGCGGTAGCCTTTCAGCTCATTGTGTCGGCGCGCTATCGAGGTGGTGTTACGGCCGCATGACGAGGCACGTGGTCGTGGCCGATGCGTAGAGCTTGCCGTCCTGGCCGGTGAGCTTGCCCTCGGCGACGGCGATCTTGCCGCCGAGGTGCTGCACGGTCCCCTCGGCCCGTACGGGACCCGTAGCGATCGTCAGCGGACGAATGTAGTTGACCTTCAGCTCCAGGGTCGTGTAGGCCACACCCGCCGGCAGCAGCGTGTTGACCGCGCAGCCCATGGCCGAATCGAGCAGCGTCGCCGCCACCCCACCATGCACCGAGCCGATAGGATTGTAGTGATACTCGGCGGGCGTCAGCGCAAAGACAACGCGCCCTTCCTCTACCTCGGTCAGCGCGAAATCCAGCGCCTCCGTGATAGGCGGTGGCGCGAGCTCGCCATCGCGGATCGCACGTAGCATCTGGAGGCCGCTCATGCCGCGCACCTCGCGCAGAAACGCCAGTGGGTCATGCCAGCCGAATGTACGCGTGCGGCCGGCAGAGGCGGCTTGGCTTGTGGGGAGCGTGCCTGGGCGGTCGGCGGGATCAGCGCTCATCGTTCGGGGTGTCTTTCTGTTGCAGCGTGGCGGGACTCGTCGCGTCGTCTGCGGATTGCTCACCTACTGGCTGTCCACGCTGGGCAGAGGAGTCTTGCGGACGCCCTTCCGCCGGTGGACCACCCGCGTGGCGGCGGGCGAGCCAGGCCTGGATCGAGGCCTCGTTGCCTTGCGCGCCGGGATGGTAGTACGCGCGCTCGCGCAGCGCCTCGGGCAGGTAGTCCTGCGGGCGCGTGGGCGGCGGGCGCGACGGATCGGCCGGGTCGGGCCGCTCGGCGTAGAGGTCATGCGCGTAGATGTAGCCTTTGCCGTAGTCGAGGTCTTTCATCAGCCGCGTCGGCGCGTTGCGCAGGTGCAGCGGGACGGGATCGTTGCGCGTCGCCTGCACGTCTCCTGCCGCCTCGCCGTATGCCGTGTAGAGCGCGTTGCTCTTGGGCGCGACGGCCAGATGGACGACGGCCTGCGCCAGCGCCAGCGCGCCCTCCGGCATGCCGATGAAGTGGACCGCCTGCTGCGCCGCCACGCAGACCAGCAGCGCCTGCGGATCGGCCATCCCCACATCCTCGCTGGCGAAGCGAATCAGCCGGCGCACGACGTAGAGCGGGTCTTCGCCGGCTTCCAGCATGCGCGCCAGCCAGTAGAGCGCGGCATCTGGGTCGGAGCCGCGCAGCGACTTGTGCAGCGCCGAGATCAGATTGTAGTGCTCCTCGCCGGCCTTGTCATAGAGCAAGGCGCGCCGCTGCACAGCATCCTCCACCACCGCCAGCGTAATCGCCCGGCCGCCATCGACATCCGGCTCGGCCACCGCCGCCGCCAGCTCCAGCGCGTTGAGGGCGGCGCGCGCGTCGCCGTTGGCGAAGCCGGCCAGATAGTCGAGCGCGTCGTCAGCCGCTGTGAGGGGGTGCGCGCCCAGACCGCGTTCGGCATCGGCCAATGCCCGCCGCAGCAGCGCGAGAATATCGCTATCGGCCAGCGCGGAAAGGCTGTACACCCGGCTGCGTGAGAGCAGCGCGGCGTTGACCTCGAACGAGGGATTCTCAGTCGTCGCGCCGATCAGCGTCACGGTGCCGCGCTCGACATAGGGCAGGATGGCGTCCTGCTGCGACTTGGAGAAGCGGTGGATCTCATCAATGAAGAGGAGCGTGCGGCGGCTGGTGGCGCGCAGCAGCTTGGCGGCGTCTTCCACCACGCGCCGCAGATCGGCGACACCCGCGCTGACCGCGCTGAGCGCCACGAAGCGCGCCTGGGTGGTCTGCGCGATGACACTGGCGAGTGTCGTCTTGCCGCTGCCGGGCGGACCCCACAGGATCATCGAGGGCACATGGTCGCCCTCGATGCCGCGCCGCAGCGCCTTGCCGGGCGCGATGAGGTGCTGCTGGCCCACGATCTCGTCCAGCGTGCGCGGCCGCATGCGATCGGCCAGCGGGCGCGCCTCATCGGGGATGGCAGTGCCCGCCGCCAGGGCATCCGCTCTGACTGACGCACCTGCGCGTGGCGCACGACCAGCAGATCGCGGCTCAACCGGCTCGCCGAAGAGGTTGGTCTGTTGCTGCTCGCGCTGGTCGTCGTCGCTCACGCGCACCGGGCGCCTCCAGGCGGAGAACAACAATGAGGACACAGAGGAGATGGAGGAGGTGAAGGAGAGGGAGAAGCCGGGTCCGCTTCCACTTCCATTCTGGCATTCCGGACGAGCCGGACGCTCTCGGAAGTATAGCATGCGGCTGAGCCAGAGAGACCAGCCAAGCCGAGCGTCCGGGTGTGGCATGGTTGGTGCGCCATAGGCAGGCACGTCCAGAGAGGAGCGGGTGGATGGCGAAAGCCGAGCCGGGCGCGCAGCCGCAGCCGTCAACCGAGCGGGCCAAGGGTGCCGCACGCGACGCGAAGAACGCCGTGAGCGAGGCCAAGGAAGGCACCCGTCAGGCGGCGGTCAGCCCATGGGCAGTGACAATGATGCGCCTTGGGGTGGCCGCCAAGGGACTGGTCTACGTCATCATGGGCGGCCTGGCGGCGGCCGCGGCGCTGGGTCGCGGCGGCGCGACCACCGACACAAAGGGTGCCGTGCGTGTGCTGGCGTTGGGGTCGTTGGGGCATCTGCTGCTGTTAGTGGTGGCTGTCTGCCTCTTCGGTTACGTCTTATGGTGCCTGGCGCGCGCGATCTTCGACCTCGATCATGTGGGGAACGGCGTCAAGGGCATCGTCAGCCGCGTTGGCTACGCGGTGCTAGGCATCGCCTACATTGGTCTCGCGCTAGCCGCGCTCCAGATCGGGCTGGGCGGCTCCGGTGGCGCCAGCTCCGACCAGCAGACGCGTGACGTCACCGCGACGCTGATGCGGAGCGGGCTGGGCACTGCGCTGGTGGCGCTCGGCGGCGTAGTGATGCTGTGCGTCGCGCTGGCGCTGGTCCGCGTTGTCTGGCAGGCCGACTTCATGAAGCACTTCAAGCATTCCGAGACGGGCGCCGGGCTGGAGAGCGCGCTGCGCTGGCTGGGGCGCCTGGGCTATGGCGCGCTGGCGGTGGTAACGGCCGAGATAGGCATCTTTCTGATCGTGGCGGCACTGCGCCACGATCCCGGCGAGACGCGCGGGCTGGGCTCGGCGCTGGCGACGCTGGCCGCGCAGCCGAATGGGCACCTGCCGCTGGCGGTGGTGGCACTCGGCCTGATCGCGTTTGGCGTCTTCTCGTTCGCCGAGGCGCGCTATCGCTGGTTTGGCCCGCGCTGAGTCGCCTCAGTCGCGCCGGGCGATCTGGGGCTGGGGCATCGTGGAGTCAGGCGTCGCGGCCCCCCACTGCCCCGGAGCCGTGAGACGCGGTGAGCGCAGCTCAGGCAGCGGCATCTCCGGTGGCGCGGGCAGCGCATTGGCCGGCGCCGTGCCGGGGACCGGGGCCGGGGCTTCGACCTCGCGCCCGCGCACTGGGCCGCGCCGCGCCTGCCGCCGCCACAGCCACGCAGCGGCGAACGCCACCAGCAAGCACGGGACACCCGAGACAATCCATGCCGCGGTGATGCCGGCGCCCGAGGCCACGCTACTCACGAGCAGATTGCCGAGTGGCGTGGTGCCGACAAAGACCATCGTGTAGACGCTCATCACGCGCCCGCGGAGCTCCGGCGGGCTGGCAAGCTGTGTGCGCGTGTTGGCGGCGGCAGAGAACGAGCTCATGAAGAAGCCAGTGGCGGCAATCACTGCCAGCGTGAGCAGCACGGAGTGTGTCAGCCCGGCGGCAGCCTCCATGATGCCGAATGCGCCGACCATGACGATCAAATGCTGATTGGTGGGCGAGCCGCCGCGCTTGGCGAGCAGCAGCGCGCCGATCAACGCGCCTGCGCCGAGTGAGGCGGTCAGCGCGCCGAAGATCTGCGGGCCGACGTGCAGCTGCGCGCTCGCCTCCAGCGGCAGCAGCACGTTGAAGTTGAAGCCCATCGTGCCGGTCACGGCGATCATCAGCAGCGTGACGCGCATAATGGGATCGCCCAACATGAAGCGGAAGCCGTCACCCAGCGCCCGAATGCGTGCCATGCCCTGCGCGAACGCCGCGCGCGGCTGCTGAACCAGATCGGCGGGGCGCATCAGCAGCAGACCCACGATCACCGCGATGTAGCTGATACCATTGAAGAGGAAGAGCGGCGGCATGCCGAAGAGCGCGATGGCGAGCCCCGCCAGACCTGGGCCGACGATCCGCGACGCATTGAACTGCGCCGAATTGAGCGAGACGGCGTTGAGCAGGCCTTTCGCGGGCACCATCTCGCTAATGAACGCCTGGCGTGTGGGCATATCCACGGAATTGACGAGGCCCATACCAAGCGCCAGGAGATAGACGTGCCAGAGCTGCACGACGTGGGTAGCGGTCAGCAGGAACAGCACGATGGCGAGCAGGCCAGCGGCGGCCTGCGTGGCTATTAACACGCTGCGCCGTGGGAAGCGGTCGCCGATTGCGCCGCCGATGGGCACGAGCATCGGACCGAACTGCAGCGCGCCGACCAGGCCCAGCGCGAAGGGGTCTGGGGTCAGGGTCAGCACGAGCCAGGCCTGCGCCGTGCTCTGCATGAACGTGCCCGTGACCGAGATGAGCTGGCCGAGCCAGAAGAGGCGGTAGTTACGATAGCGTAGCGCTGAGAACGTGCCGGACGTTGCCTCGTGCGGATGGCCTGCGCCCCGTGTGGCCGGCAGCGCACCGCCAAGCCCTAGTACTCGTCCGTTGGTCACGTCCCCCAGCCTCCTCCCAATCGCTGTCGCCTGCTCCTTCAGAGAGTATAGCGTAGATTAACGTAAACGTCAACGTTTGTGAGCGCTTTGTGTTCGATGCACATCATACGACGAGCCAGCGAAAACGCCCCCGTACCAATGTACAGGGGCGTTGCATCCGGGCGTGTAGGGCGCCTCAGTATGATTGCTGCCATACAGCGGCCTACAGCGCGAAGGCGCGCCGCGGACGCGGGGCGTCTGTTACACGCCCTCACGGAGATGAGGCGCTGGGCGATCTAGCCGGCGTTGAAGTGCTGCTTGTGGTAATAGACCATCCCCTGGCCCATCACCTTGACCGGCTGCAGCTCTTTGAGCATGATCGGCTGGCCGCACTGCTCGCACACGCGCTCAGTCACGAAGTTCGTTTCGTCGCGCTGTGCCAGTGAGGCGCGCGCTGTCTTGGAAAGCTGGCCCTTCTTTGCCATCATCGTCCTCTTTCACGTGTACCTGGTCGAGACGTCGTCTATCTCGGCGGCCGCGCGGGACCGCGGAATCTTGAGTTACGCGCACAGCACAGTATACCACATTCAGGCGGGCTAATCCGCCGCCAGCGCGTCGCCGATCAGCTCTTCCTGCGGGCGCGGGCCAATGGCGGCGACGGTGAGACGGTCGGTCGGCGGGTAGCGCCGCAGCAGGCGCACGATGTCGTCGCGGGTGACGGCGTCAATCGCCTCTTTGATCTCCTGGATGGTGATCAGGCGCTTCTCGAACCACCACGCGCGCGCCAGCGCCGCCATGCGCGCCGCCGAGCTTTCGCCGCGCATCACCAGCTCGCTCTTGAGCTGCACTTTGGCGCGTGCCAGCTCGTCGTCGCTGACGCCTTCGCGGCCGAGCTTGCGCATCTCGTCGAGCATCACGGCCACCGTCTCGTGCGATTTCTCCGGCGTCGTGCCGGCATAGAGGAACTCGGCGCCGTAGATGCCGTTGGGCGCGAAGATCGAGGCCACCGAATAGACCAGCCCGCGCTTCTCGCGCACCTCGCGGAAGAGACGCGAGGTCATGCCGCCGCCGAAGATCTCGCTGACGACGTAGGCCGCGTAGTAGTCGGGGTCGCCGTACTTCGGGAAAGGGAACGCCATCCCGATGTGCTCCTGAGTCCCCTCGCCAATCTCGACGTTGATGGCCGGCTGTGGGTTGGGTACGTCGGTCGGGCCGGATGTGGGCGTGCCCTGCCAGTCGCCGAAGTGCGCGTCGAGCTGCTGGAGCAGGTGATCCCACTGGAAGTTGCCGGCGATGACGAAGAGCGCGCCCTGAGGGCGGTAGTGCGTCTGCCAGAAAGCGCGCAGGTCGTCTGGCGTCAGCCCCTCGACGGTCTCCTTCAGCCCCAGGCCGCGGCGGGCGAGCGTGGTGCCGGCGTAGAACTTCTCGCGCACCAGATCGAAGATGCGGCGCATCGGCTCGTCGTCGCGCCGCCGAATCTCCTGGAGCTGGACGCTGCGCATCTGCTGGAACTCGTCGGCGGGGAAGGTGGGGTGCAGCACGACGTCGGCGATCAATTCGAGCGCGCGGTCGAGCCGGTTGCCGACGACCTGCGCCGAGTAGCGCGCGAACTCGTTGCCGGTCTCGCCGCCCTTGCGCGCGCCGATGGCCTCGAAGGCCTCGGTGAGCTCGCGCACGCTGCGTGTCTCGGTGCCCTGGAAGACCATGTCGCTCAGCAGGTGCGTCAGGCCCAGCTTTTCGTCCGGCTCGCCCTTCATGCCGGCGGCGAGCTGGATGCCGAAGGTGACGGAAGCCAGGCTGGGCATGTATTGGCCGGCGACCTGCAAGCCGTTGGGGAAGGTGTGGAAGTAGTAGTTGGGGGCGAGGGCAGGGCTTGGGGGGGTATCGGGGCTGGCGCCCGAGCCGGTCGGCATGCTCATCGGATCGTCGTTCCTTCCTGCGAGGGACAGCGCACGGGAGACGGATAGACCTTACCACAGGGGAGTCCTTACCCCCAAGCCTCTCTCTTGAGCATGGCCGTGATCCTACTGGCGGTAGCGGCAGGATGAAAATCAACCGATCCCTCTTGCGCGCCTCATCCATTGGAGGCGATACTGTGTCACAGAGCGAGTGGTGTCGGCGGCCTGCCAGGGCGTGCGCCGCACGCCCCTACGCAATCACCACGCGGGGCCTTCTGTAGGGGCGTCTTGCGGACGCCCTTGGCCGTGCCCCATCGCGTTGGGGGCGTACAGTAGACACTCCCTACCCGCGCGACCCCTGCGACTTCGGGCGCGACGCCGCCGTCTGGCCGGCGTGCTCGGTCACCGGATTGGGCGCCTTTGGCTGTGACGCCGCCGGCAGCGACGGATACACCCCGCCCTCCGGCAGCGGCTGCGTGAAGAGCGCCTCGAACTCCGGCCCTTCCAGCGTCTCGGACTGGATCAGCTTCTCGCTCATCAGCACCAGCCGGTCGCGATGCTCCGTCAGCGTGCGCTCGGCCGTCTCCAGCGCGCGCTTGACGATCGCACGCACCTCTTCGTCAATCTCGCGGGCCGTCTCCTCACTGTAGTTGCGTTCCTCGCCCAGCTCGCGGCCCAGGAACACCATCTCTTCCTTCTTGCCCAGCGCCACCGGCCCGATGCGGTCGCTCATCCCGTAGTCCGTCACCATCTTGCGCGCCATCGCCGTCACACGCTCGATGTCGTTCGAGGCGCCCGTCGTCACCTCGCCGAAGATCAGCCGCTCGGCCACGTGCCCGCCCAGCGCGAACGCCAGAAAGTCCTCGAACTGGCCCTTGCTCCATAGATAGCGCTCCTCAGATGGCAGCAGGCGTGTATAGCCACCCATCGGGCCGCGCGCGACGATCGAGACCTTATGGACGGGATCGCAGTTGGGCAGCGCGCGAGCTACCAGCGCATGGCCGACCTCGTGATACGCAGTGACGGCCTTCTCACGCTCGCTGATCACACGGCTCTTGCGCTCCGGCCCCGCTGCCACGCGGTCAATCGCCTCTTCCAGCTCGCGCATCGAGATCGTCTTCTGCCCGGCCCGCGCCGCCAGAATCGCACCCTCGTTGAGCAGATTGGCGAGATCCGCACCCGAGAAGCCCGCCGTCTGGCGCGCCAGCGTCTCGACGTTGACCGAGCCATCCAGCGGCTTGCCGCGCGCATGGACTCCCAGGATCGCCACGCGCCCGCGAATGTCGGGCTTATCGAGGATCACCTGCCGGTCGAAGCGCCCCGGCCGCAGCAGGGCGGGGTCCAGCACATCCGGACGGTTTGTGGCCGCCATCACGATCACGTTGGTGTTCGAGTCGAAGCCATCCATCTCGACCAGCATCTGATTGAGTGTCTGCTCGCGCTCATCGTGTGAGCCGCCCAGTCCCGCGCCGCGCTGGCGGCCGACCGCGTCAATCTCGTCCACGAAGACGATGCAAGGCGCATTGCGCTTGGCCTGCTCGAAGAGGTCGCGCACCCGGCTGGCGCCGACGCCGACGAACATCTCGACGAACTCCGAGCCGCTGATGCTGAAGAACGGCACGCTGGCCTCGCCGGCCACCGCGCGCGCCACCAGCGTCTTGCCGGTCCCCGGTGGCCCCACCAACAGCACACCCTTGGGCACGCGCGCGCCGAGCGCGGCGAACTTCTCAGGGTACTTGAGAAACTCGACGACCTCTTGCAGCTCCTGCTTGGCTTCGTCCACGCCCGCCACATCGCTGAAGGTGATGGCCGGCTTGTTGCTGAGGAACATCCGTGCGCGGCTCTTGCCAAATGAGAGCGCCTGATTGTTCGTCCCCTGGGCCTGGCGCATCATGAAGAGGAAAGCGCCGACGATCAGCACCACCGGCAGCAGCGAGAACAGCAGATTGCCCCAGAAGGCGAGCGCGCCAGCCGAGGAGTATTTATAGCGCAGGACGTTGGGGTCGGCGTAGTCAATGCCGTAATCGCGCTTGAGATCGCTGATCTGGAAGTTGCTGCTCACGGCCGTCTGCTCGCTCTCGTGGCCTGGGCGCTCGAGCGTGAGGGTGTTGCCGTTGAGGGTGAGGGTGTCAATCTGGTGAACGGTGATGTCCGTGCGCAGATCGGCGAGCAGCGTCGAAAGGTCCACATCACGCGGCTGATTGTGCTGCTGTATGCCGTACACAAGGAACACCACCGCCAGCGCGCCGATGATCAGCAGCAGCCAGCCGTTGCGTGAGCGCAGGGGATTCGCCATCTGCCGGAGCCTCCCACCCGTCGTGCTTCGCTGGTCCCACCAGCGGCGCCGTCGCGCCCCGTTGCGCCCCATCTTGTGTGCTTTGCCCAACGGTTCCTCGCGCGACGGCCTGATTATAGCATAGCATGAGGGTCCGGCCCGCCCGTGGGAGAACTGGTGGTGGCGGCGGTGGAGGCTTCAGCACGCGGCCAGCGTGGCAGCATCAGACGCAGCGCGATCCCCTGGCCGAGCAGCGTGACCAGCACGACGCCGTAGACCGCCAGCACGAGTGTATCGCGCCCCGGCAAGCCAGCCGGGTACGAGAGCACCAGCGCCAGTGAGAGCGCGCCGCGCAGCCCCGAGAGCAGGATCAGCGGGCGCCAGATACGCGGCAGCGGCGTGTGGCCGTACGTGCGTGGACGCTCCGAGGTGGTGTGCCGCCCGGCGAAGCGCACCAATGCGTCGTGCAGCGGCAGCAGCGTATAGACCATCAGCGCGCGGCCGGCGAATACGCCGAGCACCGCCCAGCCGATGACGGGCAGTGCCGGCACCAGGTCGCTGGAGCCGATCTGGATGCCCACCAGCAGGAACAGCAGCGAGTTGGCGAGGTAGCCGGTGAACTCCCAGACGGTGTCCACCACGTCGAGCGTCGGCTTCGCCATGCCCACCCGGCGGCCGTAGCTGCCGAGCGTGAGGCCCGCCCCCACGACGGCCAGCAGTCCGGAAGTGCCAAGCAGCTCCGCCAGCAGGTACGAGCCGTACGCCACGCAGAACGTGACGGTCGTTTCGATCAGCGGCTCTTCCAGCCGCCGCACGAGCAGGGTGACGCCCAGGCCGATAGCGACGCCCAGCGCAGGCCCCCCGGCGAAGAGCCATAGCCCCTTGAGGACGATGAGCAGTGTGCTGAGACCCTCCAGCGGACCGCCCTGCCCGAGCTCGAGCAGTGTCGCACCCAGCACGAGCTGGAAGGCGGCGGCGCCGACGCCGTCATTGAAGAGGCTTTCCCCCTCGATGATGGTTGTCAGCCGCTCGGGCATGCCAAGCTGGCGCAGCAAGGCCAGCACGGCGATCGGGTCGGTCGGCGAGACGATTGCGCCGAGCAGCAGTGCGAGGCCCACCGGCAGGGCGGCGCCGAAATGGACCACCAGCGCCACGATTCCCAGCGAGAGGACCAGCCCGGGTATCGCCAGCAGCGCAATCGCCAGCCATTCCTCGTACAGCGCGCGAATGTCCAAGCTCCATGCGCCCTCGAAGAGCAGCGCCGGCAGAAAGACGAAGAGCACCACTGTAGGATTCAGGTGCAGGCTGGGCACCAGCCGCAGGGCACCCAGCACGAGTCCGGCGACCACCAGTGCGAGTGTGTAGGGGATGCGCAGCCGCCGCGTGACCACCGCCACCGCCAGCGACAGCATCACCAGCAGCACCAGCAGCTCCACATCGCCAGGGGTAGGGCCAGTGGTATTCACGGCCGGCTCCCGCGTGCTACACCTTGTGCCCATTTGCCGGTGGCGGCCGGCGTCGAGATATGCTGATCGTCGGCCAGATCCGGGCGAGCGAGGGCCAGGCCGAGAATGCTGGCAGGGCTGGCGGCGCGCAGGGCAGTGGCTGCCGCTTCAAGCGTGCTGCCGGTGGTGGTCACATCGTCCACGATGGCCAACCGTTTGCCGGCAAGTCCCGCGGCGAGCGAGGGCGATGCGAGGGCAAAGGCGCCGGCGACGTTGCGCTGGCGTTCGGCGATCGAGAGACCCACCTGCGGCGGCGTGGCGCGCGTGCGGACGAGCGCGCCCGGCAGGCAGGCGATATCGAGCCGGCGGGCGCAGCGCCGGGCAAGCTGCTCAGCCTGATTGAAGCCGCGGTCCCGCCGGCGTGTGGTGTGCAGCGGAACCGGCACGAGCGCGTCCACCGGCTGGCCCAGGTCCGCGAGCACGGCCGCCAGCAGATCGCCCAGAGGCGTGGCGAGCCGGCGCTGGTCCTCATACTTCAGCGCGTGGATTGCCTTGCGCACGGGTCCAGCATAGACCGTCGCCACACGCACCGAGTCGAGCGCAACCGGACCGCGGCCCGCCGCGCACGCGGGGCAGCTCGGTAGGCCGGCGAGCGAGCGCCCGCAACGCGGGCAGCGCGGCGGTGCGGGCGGGCGCATGGTGCCGAGGCAGGCGGTGCAGAGCAGCGCGCCCCGCGCGCCGCACGAGACACAGCGCGGCGGGAACAGCAGATCGAGCAGCGACTGGCCCAGGTCGGCGAAAGCAGGGGCGGGCATGCGGCGCTCCTGTCGCGAGCGACTGTTCTGCTGAGTATGATAGCAGGAGTGCATACCCAGAGGCAGCCACTAGAGGGTAGAATAGTACACAATAGTGGCGTATGAGGAGGAGACGACGCCGATGAAGCGCCAGCGTACGCCATTCCCCCCATCCCTGCCCATCGAGCCATTCTCGATCCAGGTGGAGGACTCGGTGCTTGCGGACCTGCGCGCGCGCATCGGCAGGACACGTTGGCCCGATCCGGCGCCGGGCGCTGCCTGGGAGCAGGGCACCGATCTAGCATACCTGCGTCAGCTGCTGGCGTACTGGGCTGAAACGTTCGATTGGCGGGCGCAAGAGCGTAAGCTGAACGAGTTCCATCACTTCCGTGCCGAGCTCGATGGCGTGCGCATCCACTTCGTTCACGAGCGCGCGCCGGGCGGAGGCGGGATCCCGCTCATCTTGACACACGGCTGGCCGAGCACCTTTGTCGAGCTGCTGCCGCTTGTGCCGCTCCTAACGGCTCCAACGGCCCACGGCATCGTCGGTCCCGCGTTTGACGTCGTCATCCCGTCGCTGCCTGGCTATGGCTTTTCCCAGCGACCCACGCGCACAGGTGTCAACTACCGTTACACCGCCGATCTTTGGCACCGTCTGATGCAGGGGCTCGGCTATCCACGCTATGGCGCACAGGGCGGGGATTTTGGCGCAGGAGTTGCCTCGTTCATGGGGCTGGATAACCCAGCACCGATGATCGGCGTTCATCTGAGTACCTTCGAGCTTGCGCCCTACACCGGTTCAGGGTCCCGGCCACTCTCCGAGGCCGAGCGCGCCTATCTCGCATACAGCGAGGCGTTTTGGCAGTCGGAGGGCGGATATAAAGCAATTCAAGCCACTAAGCCCCAGACCCTCGGCTACGGGCTAAACGATTCACCGGCGGGCCTGGCTGGGTGGATTGTGGAGAAGTGGCGGACCTGGGCGGACTCGGAGGGCAACCTCGATGCGCGCTTCTCGCGCGAGTTCCTCTTGACCAATCTGATGATCTACTGGGCCACAGGGACTATCACGTCATCCATGCGAGACTACTTCGATAACCGCTGGCACGGTATCACGCTTGGCCCTGGCGATTTCGTCCATGTGCCGACCGGAATTGCCGTCTTCGCCCATCAGTACATGGATGAGGGCACGCCCCCGCGCGAATGGGCGGAACGCCTCTACAACGTCACGCAATGGACGCTGATGCCGAGCGGTGGGCATTTTGCGGCCGCCGAGGAGCCCGAACGGCTCGCGCGCGATATCGTGACCTTCTTTGCTGCACACTCCTGATCGGCACGTTCTGCCATGCGCCCTGCGGGGCCACGCGATGATCGAAGATCTCGCTCGAATTGTGCTCACCGTGGCCATGACTGACTATGGGCTGCGCGGCGGTGACATCGGCGCGGTGGTGATGGTCCATATGCGAGGCGCGGGACACACCGTCGAATTCCTGACCCTTGGCGGAGACGCCGTCGCCGTGCTGACGCTGCCCGCCAGCCATGTACGGCCGATGCGCGCCAACGAGATCGCGCACGCGCGGGAACTGGCGCATTTCCCTTGACGCCGGAGCCTTCGATCGCGCGTTGCGCGGCCTCATCCGCCTGATCCCGAAGCCGCCAGCGCCCGCCGATTAGCTGGCGGGGCCGACGGCCGGCGGCGTGAGCGGCGGGCCGGTGCGGTGCAGCAGGACAACCGATTCCACGCGGCCGACAACCGCATAGCGGCCCGAGGCGAGCATGGTGTCGAGGATGCGCTGATCGGCGGACTGGAATTGCTCCGCGGCGTGCGGGATGTCGAAGGCGGCGTACTCGGCCGTGTAGGATTGCGGATCGGGCAGCAGGTAGATCGTGTAGCGGTCGCTCAGGTGAGGATTAAGCGTATCGGTCGCGGCGACCGTGGCCGCCGGCGGCACGCTGGCGAGCAGCGCATTGATCTGCGTCTGATGGGGCGCGGGGCGCGCGCCAGCGTTCCAGAACGCCTGCAGGCGCGGATTGAGCGCGCCGAGATTCCACACGCTCGTGAGCAGCAGCCAGGCGATCACGAATGGGGCGATCCAGCGCGAAGGAACGGGGATCCGCGCGAGCAGGCCGCGCCAGCGAGCGGCGACACTGTTGAGCCAGGCGACCAGGCGGGCGGGCAGACGCGGACGCGATGGGGTACGGCCGTGCGCGATGCTCGCCTCGCCATGTGCGCGATAGAGCGCGGCGACGCCGAAGACCGCGGCAACCGGCAGATATGCCCCCAGCATCGCGTTGTACTGATAGAAGCCGCTGTACTGTTCGAAATGCGTGCTGAGGACGTTGACCGCCAGCTCTGGCAGCGCGCACAGCCACAGCGCCGGTGCGAGTAGCCCAAAGCCGCCTCCTATGCGCAGCAGCAGCGCAAGGTAGCCGCGCCGCTCGGCGCTGTCAAGCACGTACTGAAACGGCAGCCAGGGATGCGTCAGCACGTTGGCAATGGCCGCGCCAGGCGTGTCGCCCGCCCATGCATAGCGATACCAGTAGTTGTTGCCTCCGCTCGCGCCGTCGTTGAAGTGCGGCAGGATGACGAGAAAGCAGAGCGCCGTCCAACCGAATGCCGCCAGCGCAACACCCCAGCCGAGCCGGGGTTTCCCCTGCCACACCGCCAGGTAGACGCCGAGCGGAATCAGCGAGAGCGCGACATCCTCTTTGGTTAGCGCGGCCAGCGCGGCGGCAACGACGAACCAGCCGTAGCGGCGCGTGTCCAGTGCCCACAGCGCCGCCACCAGCAGCGGAGTGGCCAGCGTGATAGGGTGGAAGTCCCACAGCGCCGCGCCTAGCAGGGCCGGCGTCGCCAGATAGGCGCCGGCGAGCGCCGCGGCCACCCACGGGTGCGCTGGCAGGTGACGCAGCGCCAGCGCGAAGAGCGGCACAGCGCCCAATGCCAGCGCACCCGTCTGCAACACGATCAGCGTCTCGGGTCCGGCGTGGAGCAGGTAGAGCGGCGCGATCAGTAACAGGATTGGCTCGACGTGAAAGCCGAGCCGCGTCGGCGGACCCTGCCAGTCCAGGCCGCGATTGGTGAAGCGGAAGGGGTGGCCGTGCAGCGTGTTCCAGACCGCCTGATCCATGTTGCCCAGGTCGAAGGCATCGGCGGAGTAGGATTGGTAACGTACCAGTGCCCGCTGGCCCACGACGACGATCTCGAATGCGACCGCCAGCAGCACGACCCCCCAGGCCGCGGCGCATTGCCCGCGCGGCGAGCGCAGAAACGCCAAGAGGCGCCCGGCGAGCAGGCCGGCCTTTGCGACGACGCCCGCGCGTGTATGCCCACGCGCTACGCGTCCCCGCCGAGCGAGCGTCTCTAGCAGCTCAGACGGGTTTGACACGGATGAGGGCGTCGCCTTTCTGCACCAGATCGCCATCCTTAGGGACGATGGCGATCACAGTGCCGCTGACCTCAGATTTGATCTCGTTGAAGACCTTCATCGCCTCGACGATGCAGATGACCTGCCCTGGCTGGATGGTCTCGCCGAGCTGCACGAACGACTCCGAGCTGGGCGAGGGCCGCGAGTAGAACATGCCGGTGAGCGGGGCGACCACCGCCACGCCGCGTTCGGCAGCAGGCTCCTCCGTCTGAGGGGTGCGCGGAGAGGTCGCGCGTTTCGCGCGGGCCTGGTAGGAGGGCGTCGCGACCTGCACTGTCACGCCGTCGAGTCGCCGCCGCACGAGAATGCGCGTGCCGCCTTCAGTGAGGTCCAGCTCCGCGATGTCGCTGCCCTCCAGCGCCTCGATCAGCGCCTTGACGCGACTGACCAGCAGTTGTCGTTCGGTCATGCCCGCACCTTCCCCTTACCCCTCGTCCGCATAGCGCTTGGTTACTTCGTCGTTTAGTCGCCGATGTATCGTTTCATCACCAACACCGCGTTGTGGCCGCCGAAGCCCATGGAGTTCGAAAGCGCGTAGTCGAGCTTCGCCTCGCGCGCCTCGTTGGGCACGTAGTCGAGATCCAGGTCGGGGTCAGGCTCCTCGTAATTGATGGTCGGCGGCAGCACGCCGTGGTGAAGCGCCAGCGCGGTGAAGGCCGCCTCGATGCCGCCCGCGGCGCCCAGGCAGTGCCCGGTCATGGATTTAGTCGAGCTGACGGGCACATGATACGCCTGGTCGCCCAGAACCGTCTTGATCGCGGCGGTCTCGTCGCGGTCATTGTAGGCGGTCGAGGTGCCGTGGGCGTTGATATAGCCGATCTGCTCGGGATTGACGCTGGCTTTGGTCATCGCGCGGCGCATTGCTCGCACGAGTCCGGCGCCGCCAGGGGCTGGCTCGGTGATGTGGTGCGCGTCGGCGGTGGAGGCGTAGCCGATCACCTCGGCGTAGATGCGCGCGCCGCGCGCCCTGGCGTGCTCTAGCTCCTCCAGCAGCACCACTCCGGCGCCCTCTGCGACCACGAAGCCATCGCGGTTCTTCTCGAACGGGCGGCTGGCGCCCGCTGGGTCGTCGTTGCGGCGCGAGAGCGCGTGCATCTGGGCAAAGCTGGCGATGCCCATCGGCGTGATACCGCATTCCGAGCCGCCGGCCACCATCGCCAGCGCGTCGCCGCGGCGGATCATCTCAGCCGCCTCGCCAATCGCGTTGGCGCCCGTGGCGCAGGCCGAGACGGTGGCGAAGTTGGGGCCGCGCGCGTTGATCTGCATCGAGACATAACCGGCCGCAATATCGGTGATGAATTGTGTGATGAAGAACGGGCTGACGCGGTCGGGGCCACGGTCGAAGAGAATCTTGAACTGCTCGTGGCAGCTCTCCAGCCCGCCGATCCCCGAGCCGATGATGACGCCGGTTTCGTCTGCGAGCTGCTCGTCAATCGTCAGCTCCGCGTCGGCCAACGCCTGCTTTGCGGCAGCTACCGCATACTGCACGAAGCAGTCGTTGCGGCGAATCTCCTTGCGGTCCATATAGGGTGTGGCGTCGAAGCCCTTGACCTCACCGGCGATGCGGACGTCCTGTGTGGAGGCATCGAATTTGGTGATGGTCGCGATGCCCGAGCGGCCCTCGCAGAGCGCCTGCCAGGTGGCGGCGGTATCGTTGCCGAGGGGCGTCACCAGCCCCAGACCGGTGATCACGACGCGTTTGCTCATGGGTGGCACCTCATGCGTGGGAATGTCTGCCGGAAGGCGAGGGCGCGCGCCAGCGTGCCCCCGCAGGCACCTTAGCGTGCCTTGAGCGCGAGCTCCGCGCCGTGCTCCGCCAGGAAGTTGGTGTACGTCTCGCCGCGCTGGAACATTGGATTGCCCAGCAGTTGGAGATGGAACGGAATGGTGGTCGGCACGCCCTCCAAGACAAACTCTTCGAGCGCCCGGCGGCCGCGTGCGATCGCCTCATCGCGCGATGGCGCCCAGACGATCAGCTTCGCCAGCAGCGAGTCGTAGTGCGGCGGGATGGCGTAGCCGCGATACAGGTGCGAGTCCACCCGCACGCCGGGTCCGCTGGGCGGCAAATACTCCTCGATAGTGCCGGTCTGTGGCCGGAAGTCGTGCGCGGGATCCTCGGCGGTGATGCGAAACTCGATGGCGTGGCCGGAAAGCACGACCTGCTCCTGACGAATCGCCAGTGGCTCGCCGCTTGCCACGCGGATCTGCTCCTGTACGAGGTCTACCCTCGTTACCATCTCCGTCACTGGATGCTCGACCTGCAAGCGCGTGTTCATCTCCATGAAATAGTAGTTGTTGTCTTCATCCACCAGGAACTCGAGCGTGCCGACACCGCGATAGCCGATCGCCAGCACCGCCTCGATGGCACGGCTGCCCATCTCGTGGCGAATGTGGTCCGGCAGGCCGGCGCTGGGCGACTCCTCCAGCAGTTTCTGGTGGCGGCGCTGCACCGAGCAGTTGCGCTCGCCCAGATAGACGCCGTGGCCGTAATTGTCGCACAGCACCTGCACTTCCACGTGACGCGCGCGGCCAAGATACTTCTCGACATACAGGCCGTCGTCGTTGAATGCCTCGCGCACCTCGCTCTGGGCCGTCGTGAAGACGTGTGCGAACTCCTCAGGGCGTCGCACCAGCCGGATACCGCGCCCACCGCCACCCGCCGCCGCCTTCAGCATCAGCGGGAAGCCGATCCGCGCGGCGGCCTCCTCGCCCTCACCCAGCGAGCGGAGGATGTCGGTTCCCGAGAGCATAGGCAGGCCAGCGCGGCGCATCGCCTGCCGCGCTTCGACCTTGTCGCCCATCGTCACCATCGCTTCAGGCGGCGGCCCGATGAAGATCAGCCCCACATCGCGGCAGACCTCGGCGAAGCTGGCGTTTTCGGAGAGGAAGCCGTAGCCGGGGTGGATTGCCTGGCAGCCGGTGAGCAGCGCGGCACTGACGATATTAGGGATGCTCAGGTAGCTCTTGCTGCTGGCGGCAGGGCCTATGCAAATCTTCTTGTCGGCCAGCTTGACGGGCAGCGCATTGCGATCGGCCTCAGAGTAGGCGATCACTGTCTCGATCCCTAGCTCGCGGCACGCGCGAATGACGCGCAGCGCGATCTCGCCACGGTTGGCGACCAGCACCCGTTGAATCGGTTTCGACATGCGGACGGCAGCCCCTCGCGCTCTTGCTTTGTGATGCTCGCGGGCTGCGGCCGGCCAGACGGGCGCACAACACGCGCGGCGCTCGCATCAGCACACACCAAATTTCCCGCGCAATTCGGCACACAGTATACCATGCCTCGGCTGCGCACGGCGAGCGCCCAGCCTATTCAGCGAGAGGATGGTTGCCGTAACATGTCACCCGGCAAAGAATACAGAGATAACGCTGAGGTGCGGCGTCTATCTGGAGATGGGCGCGAGGAAATAAGTGCCGGTGCAGCGGATTGCTGAACGACGCTGGATTTGTTACGCTAGCGTCGCGCTTCGAGAGGATGGAAGAGAACACGATGGGTAAGGTTTTGGCATTCGTACTGGCAGCGGCCGATCTGGTCGTCTTCGCGGTGCTGATTCTGCCGCGCCAGCACGACGTGCTGGCAGACGCGGGACTTGCGTCTATGTTCGTGCTTCTGGCGCTGCTGGCTTGGGTGGTAGCGATCTGCACGGCTATCCTGCGGGCAATGCGGCTGCGCGGAAGCTGGCGCTGGGTGTTCGTATTGGTAGCCTTCCTGTGGTTGCCGGCGCTGCCAGTCCTGCTCTTCGGGGCCAGCGGTGCACTCGCCATCGGCGGCCACAGCCGTGGCGCGGCCCACGCATGACGAGCGGAGCCAGCGGCGTACCTGAGCGCGGGCAACAGTCGGGCGGCCTCTCTCGCGGAGGCCGCCCGCTTGCCGTGCCTGACACGCTCTACGGCAATGTGCGCGTCGCGCCCTGGGCTGCCGCGCTGCTCGCCGCGCCGCTGTTTCGCCGGCTGGCGGGCGTCTCGCTCTCTGATGTCCCTGGCGAGCTGCTCTTCGGCCACCCATTTCCTTCGCGGCTGGACCACGCTATCGGCGTCTACGGTCTGGCTCGCGTTGCGCGCCCGCGCGACCGCGCACTGCATGCCGCCGCACTGGCCCACGACCTCGGGCATGGGCCGCTCTCGCATCTCACCGAGCTGCTGATGCGCGAGTGCCTGGGCATGGACCACGAACAACGCTCGGCGCACCTGCTGCAAGCGGTCCGCGCGTCACTGCCGGCGGACGTACACGACAGATTCCTGAGCTGGCTCGACTGGGACGAGGTGGCGAGTCTGCTGCTGGGTGCGGGACGCGGCGCGCTGCTCAACGGCCAGCTGGACTACGACAACGCGGATAACGTCGCGCGCTTCTTGCTGGCCTCCGGCCTCGGCACGCCTGAGTATGATCCACAGGCGCTGGCGGCGGGCCTGCGTCTGTCGCGCGCCGCGATGGGCGGAGGCGATGACGTGGCACATGGGCGCGGGCGGGTCTATCTCGAGCCTGAAGCTGAAGCTGAGGCGCGTGCCTGGCAGCGCGACCGCGTGCGCGTCTACGAGTACCTCCATGCCGGCCATCGCAATCTCGCTCTGCATGCGATGCTGCGTAAAGCAGTGGATCTCGGCGCGGCGACGGGCATTCTACCGGAAAGCTTCTTCTCCATGACCGATCTGCAGGCACTTCGCCTGCTGGAAGGGTCGTTGGATCGCGGGCTGTCCGCATTGGTCCGGCTGGCGCGCGCTGGGCGAGAGTACGCCTGCGTCTGGCAGCTGCCGATCCCGGAGCCGCCTCCGGCGCTCACGGGGCTGTTCGCGAGCTGGCGGCAGCGGCTGAACCTGGAGTCGCAGCTCGCCGCGGAGGCGGCACTGGCGCCGCATGACGTGATCGCCGACCTGCTGGCGTCGAGCGCGATACGTCCGCTGCCGCCGGTTGGCCCGCCGAGTGGCCCACTGAGGCTGACCGAGAACGAACTCCCCTACGCCTCCCCTGCGGCGCCGACGCTGCGGCTCTTCGCTCCATCTGAGACGGGGCGTGACTACCTGCGCCGGCTCGGGATCGCCGCCGAGAGGCTCTTTGGGTCCTTCGGTGTCATGAGCCATGTGGCAGACCTACAGGCGACAGCCGCGGAGTAAAGCGCCGTGGCTGTGCTACACTTCCCTGCGGAAAGCACAGAAGGAGGCAATATGCCGCGCGCAGCGCTCGATCTCTCGCAGCCGCGAGACGTCCACATCGCCGAACGGCTCCGCGGCGATCTTATGATCTGGCTGACGACCGTTCGTGCCGACGGCCGGCCGCATCTTGCCGCGGTATGGTTCCTCTGGGACGGCGAGACGTTCCTGATCTTTAGCAAGCCCAACCAGAAGATTCGTAATCTGCGCGAGAACGCGCAGGTAGCGCTGGCGCTGGACGACTCGCACGGAGGCGCCGACCCCATCGTGATCGAGGGCACGGCGGAGGTGCTGCCGCACGGCGAGGTAACGCCCGCGCTCGACGCGTACTCCAAGAAGCATGCGCAGCGCCTGGAGGCACTGAAGTGGACGCCAGAACAGATGGGGCGCACATACTCCGAGGCGATTCGCGTCACGCCAACGCGCTTTCTCTAAAGAGGCCCGATGGTAGCCGACCAAGCGATATCCCGGCGAGAAGCGGAGGGTACCGATGGGTGGTGATTGGTTCACGGTGACTTCGATTGGGCCGGGCATCTGGGTGCTCCAGGATCCTATCGGCCGCGTGGTGCCGGAATACGACGTCTCGGTGGTCAACCTCTATCTGGTCGAGGGCGCCGAGCGCGCCGCGCTCATAGACTCCGGCATGGGGCTGGGCGACGTGCTGGCTGCCTGCCGTGCACTGACCGGCAAGCCCATCGTCAACCTCTGCACGCATAGCCACTGGGACCACGTCGGCGGCTCGTACCAGTTCGCCGAGCGGCTGATCCACACCGCCGAAGCCGAGCGACTGAGCAGCGATTACGACGTGGAGGGCGTCGGGCCGATCCGCGCAGCCCCGGCGACCAGCACGCTTGCCGAGGGTGACACGGTTGATCTGGGCGGCCGTGCGCTCGAAGTCTGGCACACGCCGGGTCACTCGCCCGGCCACGTCACCTTCCGTGATACACAGACCGGCGGGCTCTTCTGCGCCGACACCTGCTACGCTGGCACGATGTGGTCGCAGACCACGGACGCGAACCTTGCGGATTGGCGCCGCTCGCTGGCGCGGCTGGCGGATAGCGGCGCA
>DASUBU010000153.1:0-6416 GCA_035763125.1 Ktedonobacterales bacterium | reverse complement strand
GCTGATGAAGCGCGAGAGCGACTGCTCCAGCACCTCGTCCGTGCGGAAGCCCAGTAGCTCGTAGACCGCATCGTTGGCCTGCAGAATCTTGCCTTCCAGGTCGCTGACGAAGACCGGGTCCGGCGCGTTCTTGATCAGGCTATCCGCATAGGCACGAGCCCGATCGAGCTCGCGCATGTCGCGCAGGATGCCGATCGCCCCGATCACCTTGCCATCCACATCGCGCAGCGCCGAGGCGTTGAGTGTTGTGGGGATCACCTCACCCGAGGCGCTGCGCGGATTGAGCCGCGCGTTGCGCGTGACACCGCTTTGGTCAGTGCGCATCACCGAGACACCGGCGGGCGGCGTATCGCCCCCGCTCTGGATGCTTGCTTCGCGCTCGACCACCTCACGCAGGGCGGTCAAGAACTCGCGCGTCTCCTCAGGGCTGATGATCTGCGACAGCGATTGTTCGATCAGCTCGTCGGTGCGGAAGCCCAGCAGTTGCGAGACAGCGTCGTTGGCCCGCAGGATCTTGCCTTCCAGGTCGCTGACGAAGACGGGGTCCGGCGCGTTGGCGATGATGATATCGGCGTCGAGCGAGCCGTGCGAGCGCGTGGCGGTCGAGGCTGAGACTGAGGCAGAGGTGGACACGACCGGCTCCGGCTGGGGCATTGCGATTCCTCCATGATGGCTCAGGGCGGGGCCGCGACGTGACATGCGCGACGGGCCGGGCAACAACGCGCCGGCACGCTTGGCAACATCGGTATGTTGGGCTCGCGCCGGTGCAAAGCGCCATCAACGCAGCAATTGTCGTGCCGGTTGGCCATTGCGGACGAGCGGGCGCATCCTACCAAAAAGTACCCCGCCCAGCGCAACCACCATACGTCCCAGAGCCATTCACTTCTCTGCTGTCGCCCTCAGTCCGCGGTGGCGTGGCGGACTGGTGCGGCCCAGGGGCAACCCCACTGGTACCAGTGGGGACAGGGCCCCTCAGGCGCGGTTTCCAACCCCCGCGCTCAAGCCGCTGCTCTGCCATATCTCCCTACGGATTGAGCCGCTTGCGCTCTTGTGTCAAAATGGATGAGCTTTTCGCGAGCGAGCGGAAACGGAGAGCCTCCGCGGCGCCCATGCGGGCCGCCAATCACCGAAAGGGCCGCCTGGCACATGGACGACAGAGCGCTGCACCTGGACGACGCCGTCGGCCAGTGTGTCATGGTGGGCTTCCACGGCCACCAGCCGTCGCGCCATATCGTCGAGCTGATCGAGCGCGAGCGCGTCGGCGGCGTCATCCTCTTCGCGCGCAACATCAGCGATGCGCGGCAGTTGGCGGAGCTGACGGCCGAACTGCAAGCCATCGCCCGCACGGCGGACCATCCCGCGCCGCTGCTGATCGCCATTGACCAGGAGAACGGGCTGGTCGAGCGCCTCGGCCCCACGGCGTTGCCGCTGCCTGGCAACATGGCGCTCGGCGCGGTGGCCGACGAGAAGGTCACCCAGCAGGTGGCCGAGATGACCGGTCGCGAGCTGCGCGCGCTGGGCATCAATCTCAACCTCGCCCCGGTGGCCGACGTCAACAACAATCCCGCCAACCCGGCGATCGGCGTACGCTCCTTCGGCGACGATCCGGCCCTGGTCGGGGGGCATGTCGCGGCGGCGGTGCGCGGCTATCGGCGGGCTGGCATCGCGTCCACCCTCAAGCACTTCCCCGGCCACGGCGACACCACGGCCGACTCGCACTGCCACCTGCCCGTCGTCTCGCATGACCTGTCGCGGCTGCGGACGGTCGAGCTGGTGCCTTTCCGGCACGGCATCGCGGCTAGCGCGCCAGTCGTGATGACCGCGCATCTCGCCCTGCCCGCTCTCACCGGCAGCGCCTCGCTTCCGGCCACCATCTCAGCGGAGGTGGTGACGGGATTGCTGCGCGACGAGCTGGGCTTCGGCGGCCTCATCATGACCGACTGCCTGGAGATGGACGGCCTCTCGAAGACCGTCGGCACGGTCCGCGGCGCGGTGGGCGCCCTGCGCGCCGGCCACGATCTCGCCCTGATCTCGCACAACCATCGCCAGCAGATCGCCGCGCTCAGAGCCATACGGGCCGCCGTCCACGAAGGGGCGCTCGATGCGGACGCCATCGCGGCATCGGCACAGCGAGTGCTCCAGCTCAAGCGGCAACTCAGCGATTGGAGCGCGCGTGAGACGTTGTCCTCGGCCCACCTGGAGACCGCGCATCAGGCGCTCAGCGACGAGGTGTATGGCCGCTCGACCACACTCGTGCGCGACCGGCTGGGACTGCTCCCGCTGCGGCGCGACCCTGCCCGCCGTATCGCCGTGGTAGGCTATACCGAAGGCAAGCTCTGCCCGCCCGTTGACCGCGTCTACTCGCTGGACGCGCTGACGGCCCTGGTCCGCGAGCAGTGGGATGCGGCGCGTGTGGACGAGGTGATCGTGGAGCCGGGCCACTCCTGCGAGGAGCGCGCGCGCGCCTGCCAGCAGGTCGCGGCGGCGGATATCGTGCTGCTGGCCACCCTCAACGCGCATCTGGACGCCGAGCAGCGCGCGTCGCTGCGCACAGTCCTGCCCGCAGGCGCCAGCGGCGGGCGAATCATCGGCATCGCCGTCGGCAACCCCTACGACGCCGTCGCGCTGCCTGAGATCGGCACATACCTGGCCACCTACGAATACACAGTGCCGGCACTGCGTGCGGCGGTCGGAGTGCTCTTCGGCGAGCGCTGCGCGAGCGGAACGCTGCCCGTCAGCGCGTGAATGTGGGAGCGTGCGCCTGCGGCTCTGTGCGCGGCGTGCGCGACACGCGTGAGCGCCCGGCCGCCCAGCGCGCGTTGCCCCATAGCAGCAGCGCCGCCACGGCCAGCAGCGCGCCCAGGCCGAACCATGCCGTGCGGTAGGTGCCGCTGGCCTGGACGATGAACCCGAAGATCGGCGCCGAGATGGCGGCACCCAGCAGAATCGCGCTGGTCGTCAACCCCATCGCGGCGCCCGCGTTGCGCACCGAGACGCGCTCGCCCGACCAGGTCAGCATCAGCGCATTCCAGCCCACCATGGTCGCGCCCAGCAGCAGCCATAGCGGCGCCAGCACCACCAGCCAGACCTGCTGCGGCAGCACCGCCACCACGCACGCCAGCAGCGCCGCGCACGCCGCTGTCGCCATCAGCACGAGATCGCGCCGCGAGCCCAGCCGGTCCGAGAGGTGTCCGAGCAGCATGCGCGCTGCCGCACCCCCTGCCTGCGCCAGTGCGAGCAATCCACCGGCCACGGCAATGGAAACACCGGCATGTCCTTTGAGGAAGGGAATGGTGTAGGCGGTCAGGGCGTACTGGCCCCAGGCCAACAGAAACCCGCTGATGGCTGGCACGACGATCTGGTGGACCTCGCGCCGCAGCCGCACCCTGTCGGGCTGGTCCGCGCTGGCGGCAGCCAGCGGCACACCCGGCGGCAGTGCCGCGCAGAAGGCCAGCCCACCAACGGCCAGCAGCACGGCGAAGCCGAAGTAGAGCGCGTGCAGCCCGAACTGCGACGCCAGCGCCGGCAACAGCAGCGCCGCCGCCAGCGCGCCGACGGGAACGCCCATCTGGCGCACGCCCATCGGCAAGCCCCGGCGCTCGCGGGGCCATGCCGCCAGCACGGCTTTGGTGCCTGCCAGCGGCACCGTGCCCAGCACCAGCCCGAGCGCAAATAGCAGCGCCACCGTCAGCGGCAGGCGATGGATAGCCCCGATGGCAGCCGACGCCGCCACCATCAGCAGTGTGCCGTAGAAGAGCACGCGCCGCGGGCCGTAGCGGTCCACCAGCGAGCCGACGACCAGCCCCGACACCACCAGGCCGAACGTCGCCGCCGACACGACAATGCCCATCTGCGAAAGCGAGAGGCTGTAGGCGGAGGCGAAGAAGACGCCGAGCACGACCGTCCCCTGCTGCGCCAACGACGCGCTGAACTGCGAGAGCGTGGCCGTCGCGAGCAGCACACCACGCCGGTCTTCCGCACTACTCTCCGACGGGTGCCGAGCCACCGCCGCCTCCCTTTGTGTCATCGTCAGGCTATCTCCGACACGCCTTTGAGCGGCTCGAACATCCCGACGACGTCCTGCGGCTCCGCCAGCTCTTCTTCGCGATAGAGATACAGCCCTTCGAGAACGGGCCGGTCGCTGATAGCAAACAGGTCCGCGCGCTCGAAGGCTTCGTGGTCCACGCTAGCCCAGGAGGGCGTCACAAAGCTATCGCCCGGCCCCCACTCGAAGCGCGCGCCGTTGATCGCCGAGCGGCCGTGGCCCTGGTAGACGACGTAGACGGAGCTGCCGGTCTTGCGCCTGGTCGGCGTCCGCGCGCCGGGATAGATGCGGTGCATCTCGCAGGCGAAGGTGCTGACCGCTGGCGCGCCGGTGAGCGGATTGACGAACTCCAGGCTGATCATTGGTCCGCCGTGCGCCCGATGCAGCGCTTCCAGTGTGCGATCTGTCTCTGTCCAGCGGTAGCGCAGCAGTGGCGAGTGGGCGGCTGGCGTGCTGGCGCCCAGCTCACGCAGCCCGACGCCGGCGAACCCCTGCTCCGAGCGGTTGCGGGCCTCGACGGGCTGGAGCTGATCGGGGTGATTCTCGAAAAAGATGGACTCCAGCGTCGTCAGAAGCGGCAGGTCCAGGCCGTCGAACCAGACCATCGGCTCGTCGCCCTGGTTGTTGTGGTCGTGCCAGTTCCAGTTCGGCGTCAGGATCAGATCGCCGGGCTCCATGTCGCAGGCGTCGCCGTTGACGGTGGTGTAGACGCCCGATCCGGTCAGCACGAACCGCACGGCGTTAGGTGTATGGCGGTGGGCGGGCGCCGATTCCCGCGGCCCCAGGTATTGCAGCGCGCCCCACAGCGTAGTGCTGGTGAACGGCAGTCCGCGCAGCCCGGGATTGGCCAGCGCGAGGACACGCCGGTCGCCGCCGCGCTCGAGCGTGATCAATTCGCCGGCGCGCTTGGCCAGCGGCAACACATCGTCCCACTTCCACAGCCAGGCCTGCGTGGTGGGCAGCGGCACTTCCGGCATGAGCTGCTTGGCGATCTTCCACAGCGGCTGCAGATCGTGCGCCGCGAGCGCCCCGCAGAACTCGTCGTAGCCTACCGCGACCGTCTGCGCATGGCTGATATCAAGGCTCATGGCTCACCTCCGCTCCGGCTGATACTCGTAGAACCAGTCCATATGAGTGTAGTCGTCGGCGGCGCGTTGGGCCAGCAGCGCGTCGCGCTCCCGCGCCTCGCTGCCATCACTATGGATGAGGTCGCCAAAGAACCGCGCGCTGCGCTGCACGCGAGCCGTGCGCGGGATGCGCTCCTCTTGATAGGCCAGAAACCCCTTCTCGACGTCGCCAGCGTGCCGGGCCAGCGCATCCGCCAACCCCGCGGCATCCTCCAATGCCTGGCAGGCGCCCTGCGCGATGTACTGCAGCATCGGGTGGGCCGCATCGCCCAGCAGCGTGATGCGATGGCGAGTCCAGTTATCGAGCGGGGGGCGGTCGTACATCGTCCAGTGGCGATCCCGCTTGATCCTGAGCAGCGATCGGCGCACGCTCTCGTGTGTCTTGGCAAAGTGCGCTTCGAGCTCGTCCTCTGTGCCCCAGTCGTCGGCGTCCGGGCGGTAGCGGTCGCTCTTGAAGACGGCGACCTGATTGTAGAGCTCGCCGCGGCGCAGCGGATACTGGATGAAGTGCAGGTGCGGCCCGATCCAGTAGCGGATGGTATCCAGCCCGCCGTGCTCGATCACCGCTTCGACCGGCACCGCGCCACGGTATGCTACGAAGCCCTCGCAGACCGGCTCGCCGTCGCCGATCAGATACGCGCGGACCACCGAGCGCAGTCCGTCGGCCCCGATAAGCGCATCGCACACATACCGCGTGCCATCGGCACAGGTGACCCGCGCCCCATCGCCCAGGTCCTCGACTGCCACGACATGCCGGTTGGTTTCCAGGGTGATCGCGCTGCTCTGATGGCAGGCATCCAGCAGGATGGTGAGCAGATCGTTGCGGTGCATCACGACGTAGGGATAGCGAAAGGCGCGCAGGAATGGCTCGCCCAGGTCGGCAGCGGTGAGGATCTCGTCGGTGAGCGCGCTGACCAGGAGCATCCGCTTGGGATAGACGGCGCAGGCGCTGATCTGATCGAGCACGCCGAGGTGATCGAGGACGCTGGAGGCGTTGGGCGCGAGCTGAATCCCCGCCCCAATCTCGCCGAATTCGGAGGCCTGCTCCATCACATGCACCGGGAAGCCCCTGCGCGCGAGCGCCAGAGCGGTCGCCAGGCCGCCAATCCCACCACCGACGATCAGGAAAGGGATTCGGCGTGTCTGATTCATATCGAGCATCCTTTCACGATCCGACCGAGCGGATAAGATGGGACCGTGCTCTCAGTATAACCACGGCAGGGCGCCTCTATCACTGTGCGATG
>DASUBU010000152.1:0-28617 GCA_035763125.1 Ktedonobacterales bacterium | reverse complement strand
CCCCGCGGGCAGACGCGCCGCGGCCACTGCCTGGTAGAACAGCGTGCCATCCGCGGCCCGGTAGTCAATAAGTTGGACGCCGAAGAGAGACTCGATTGTGCCGACTGGACCGCGCGCGTCGAGCAGCAGGCCGTTCGCGCTACGCCCGGTGACGGTCAGGCCCGCCGCGGTAAGCGTATGCCCGGCTGCCGCCAGTGTGGAAGCGGAGGCGCCGAAGCGGACGGCGAATTCCTGCGGAGTCAGATAGTGGTGATAGCCTGGCGACGAGGGATTGTTGAGCGCCGCGAGCATGGTGCCGAGTTGATCCGGCGCCTGGCCGCGCAGCACAAGCGAGATCGCGATGGTCCGGGTAGGGTCGGTGGGACCCAGTCGAAGCGGAGCCGGCGGCTTGGCATGGGCGCTGGTCGCAGGCGAATGGCTCGCTCGTGGTGCCGCGCTTGGTCCCGCACAGCCCGCCACAAGCAGAGCGAGCAGCACCGTCGCGACCGGTATGAGCGCGCGCAAGCGCTTGGAGGAGGGAAATCGGGGTGACATTGGCATGCTCCTGCCCTTCATAGCCTCTGCGCCTCTGCGCTCATTGCCACACAACGCTATTGACCATCTGGTCATAGCTTGAGACGTCGGTCTGGCGGTTGGGGTCGGGTGTCTGCGGATCGAGCGGGCTGAGCGCGGCGAAGACAATGCCTGTTGTGCCGCGCGTGCTCGCCATGACTTGCATGAAGAGCGGCGTATTCGGCGCGTTGGGCAGATCCACCACGGCGGCGAAGGTGTCGCCCGCGCCGGGGATGTACCCGATCTCCGCGCCGCGGATGGGGCCAGTGTCCTGCAGGCCGGAGAACTTGCTCGCGTCGAGATTGTCGCGCTCGAATCTGGCCAGCAGCTGCGCCGGGGTCGTGCCGTTGGCCACCGTGTAGGCGAAGAACTGGACCGCGATGGTGCCGAAAGGGCCGCCGGCTAGCACTGTCGCGCTCTGATCGTCTTTCGAGTCGAGCTGATAGGGATCGAAATACCAGAAGCTGAAGTGCTGCGTTTGAACGACATGCGCGCCTTGCTGCGGCCGGAAGGGCGGCGGGCAATTCGCCTTGCAGGCGGGGGGCGGCGACGGCGGAACAGGAATGATGACGGTGTTGCCGCCGGCACAGGCCAGCAGCACGCCGGCCGCTGCCAACGCAAACGCGAGCGCCCAGCGCCGCGGTTGATGCAGCTCGCGCGGTGTGCTCATAGGGCTGCTCCTTGGGAATGAGAGGCGGTGCGCCGCGTTGCCGGCCAGTCGAGGCTGCCCGGCATCGGTCGCCGCGATGTTGCCGCCATGCGAGCCGGGGAGACTGGACGTGGTCATTGCGCGGCTCCTCCACTCGCCTGTGGCGAGGAGGATGGGGCGGACGCAGGAGGAGTGCCTGGGCGCGCACGATTGGAGGTCGAGCGCATCGCCAGACCGCAATGCGGACAGAACGGCGTGTCGCCCACCTCGTGGAAGCAGTGCGGGCAGCGCATCGTGCCGCCGTGGCCAATCGCCTGCGCCTTCTCTACCAGTCCGACGTGGAGCACGACGCGCACGAGCAGCAGTAGCAGCACGAGCGCCGCGGCATAGTAGACCAGGTTGAGCACGTCGCCGCCGAAGAGCACGCTGGCGAGCGCCGGAGCCACCAGAAGGATCAGCGCAAGCAGCACTGCCACGAGCGGCGTGGCCAGGAGGCCCATCGAGCGACGCGGGGTTTGGGGATCGCGCGCCAGCCATAGCGAGGCGCAGACCAGCCCCGCGGCGGACGCATAGAGCAGGGGCTGCAACAGCGCGATGCGAACCACCGGCAGCGCCCACGAGAACGCCTGGCCCGGCCGCTGGAGTGGCCCCGTGATCAGCAGCCACGAGAAGACGATGCTCTGCGCCGTGGCAAAGCCCAGCCCAGACGCTGCGCCAAAGGCTAGCCCGTCGAGCACTTCATCGAACTTGCGTCTGGTAATCAGCAGCACCACCGGCCCCACCAGCATCAGCAGGAGCGAGGCCATCGGGAACACCACGCCTGTCAGCACGATATAGGTCTGCGTCGGACCGCGCCCAGGCAGCAGACTGGCCGTGCTCTGGTCAAGGATTGGCTTGTAGAGTGCCGCGCTGAACGCGGCGCCGAGCACCAGACCGGCCAAGAATGTGCCTGCCAGCACGGCGAGCGGCTCATCCTCGAAGATCGCCACCTCGTAGAAGTAATAGAGGTACAGCAGCGGTACGAGCAGCGCTGCCAGCACGATGGCGACCGGGACGAGGCGGCCGAAGGCGATGAGAAAGACGATGAGTGCGGCCCCACCGAGAATCCATCGTAGTTGATGCGAGCGCTCAGGCGCGAGATGGGGGAAGAGCGTCGTGACCACACTGGGGTGGTACACAGACTCACTGGGGTTCGCGGCGAACGCATGCCGCCGCTGCTGTGGATGGTACCGCGTGTTGGCGGCAGCGAGATGCGCGCCGCAGTACGCACAATAGTGCCCCTCCGGCGTCTCCCGCCCGCAGTGCTCGCAGCGCATGCATGTATCCTTTCCGAGAGTGGACCAAGATCGGCCGCGCCCCGTGCGGAAGAGGCATCGCTCCACAGCGAGTGGGCGCCGCGCCAGGCGATTATGCACCACTGCGCATCTTGAGTAAAGGATGAGATTCTGCGTGAGGCGCATACGGAGGCACATGCACGAGCAGGACAGATGCATGTGCCCCGCGAAGCGAGCGGGTGTTGGCGCTCAAGGGTAATCGCTCGGTTGCACCGGCTGGCCTCTCGTGTGCGGAGTATGCAATCGCGATGCCGCCACGCCATCTGGCCCGCGAGTGAGCCTATTGCGCGCGAAACTCTCGCTGGCCAGTGGATGACGCCGCAGATTCGCCCGTGTTTCACCAGTGTTTGGAGCATTGCGCGTGGGTGAGCCGAGCGCTCGGGATTGGCGCCGCCTGAGCAATCCAACCGAGGCGAGCGCACTTCTACACGGCGGATGGCGGCAGGGTCTGCTGCCAGACGAAGCCGTGCCGCCCAATGTGGTTGTGGCCGATGAGCTGCGCTGCCACCCCGGCAGCCGATGCACGCTGCGCTACATCCTGGCCGACGGGCGGACCTGGATCGCCAAATACTACGCCCGCCCCCGACCACGGCTCGCCGCTCTCTATGATATGCTCTCCGGCCCGAGTGGCCTGACGCCCGCACCCATCTTTGCGCCGCGCATGATCGCCTACTTCCCGCAGGCGCGCGTGCTCCTCCAGCAGTCAGCATGCGGAGCTCCACTCACGCGGCTGTTGCATAGGGGCCAGGCAGAGGCGGTGAGCATGGCGGCGTATGGGCTTGCGGCGCTCGCGCGTGCTCCACTGCCCCTGCCAGTGGCGTATACCTTGCGCCATCCACTGACTCGGGCGCATCGCTGGGTGGAGCGCCTCTCGCTCGCGGCGCCGGACCTCGCATCCGCCGCCGCCCGGCTGCTGGCCGCGCTATCCGACGCTTGTCCAGCCTGGCCCACTCCGCCACGACTGATTCACGGCGACCTCAGCGCAGCGCACGTCTTCATCGCCGAGCGCGAGGTCGAGCTGGTGGATTGGGACGACGCGCACCCCGGCGATCCCGCGGAAGACGCGGGTAGGTTGCTCGCGTCGCTGCTGCATCTCGGTGTGCGCGGCAAAGCGCCGCCTCAGGTGATCGCGCGGGCGCGCACGGTGTTTACAGCCACCTACGCGCGGGAGGCGGCGGAGATCGCGCCGCGCGTGCCCTTCTATGTCGCGCTGGCCTGTCTGCGAAAGGCGAGCCGGCTCGTCGCGCGACCCAGTCCACAGCGCAGCCCGCATAGCGCCGCACTGCTCACGGCCGGGCTGTCCGCCCTGCGCGAGGCAAGGCGACCGGCGGCCGCTCTTTTGCTATGAAGGAGCGCGCGTCCTCGACGCATCTTCTGCGCACCACACTCCGCCGCCAGAACGACGGCGAGAAGCCGACGAGGATGGGCGATCGCCCTGCCCTAACCTGGCAGGCCAGTCTCCTGCGTACCGGACATCTCGCCCGCCGCTCCGCCGTTCCCCTGCTGCTCGTGCTGGCGCTGCTGCTCGGCCTCGTGCGTGCTCAGGATCTCCAGCCGAGGGGCGGGGGGAGTGATCTGCGGCGCCTGCCACGAGAGATCGAGCGCCAGATGGCTCGTTCCGCCGTCGCCAGCCGCTGCTCGCAGCTCCAGCCGCACCTCGCCATCCAGGCGTAAGCCCACCGCTCGGCCACCACTGCGGAGTGTCACGCCTCCCGTGCGCAGCGCGTCCGCGAGCGCGCTGAGATACCCCGCCACGTCCTCTGGCGATCCCGCGACCTGTGCCTCCAGGTGAGGGCTGCCATGTCCACCCTGCTCGCCATGCCGGCGTCCATTGCGGTCGCGATCGTGCTCAGCACGGCGGTGATGGCTGTGCGAATGCGTCATCGTTTCGCTCCTCTTCGTCTGGTGGAATGTCCTGGCCCGCGCCCAATGCGGCGCGAGGCGAACCTGCTTACTCCTCATCGAACGAGTCCCACGTGCGCTCGCTCTCGCGCCGTTGACGGATGATGGTGCGCCACAGCCAGGCGTCTGGGGAATCCGGCTCGCTGGTAGAGGCGACCCACTCGGCCAGCCTCGCGATGCGCTGGCGCAGGTCGCTGGCGCTGCGCGGCGGGTGGCGCGCCGCGCGCGCGACTCCCTCCACTACACCCTGCAGTGCAACACGCTTGAGGCGAGCAAGCTCCAGCCGCGGCAGGGAGATCGGCGTCCGCGCGCCTAGCGGTTCGAGCGCCGCGCGCACACGCCGTTCTGTCCCTGCGTCGGCTATGCCGGCCGAAACCCGCAACGCCGTCACGCTCTCGTGCAGACCGCTCCACGTGTCTTCCAGCAGGTGAATGGCGCCCCTGCGCAAGAAGCACGCCCACTCGCCCACCACCCCTCCACCGTTGCCACTCGCGCCGCCGGCCGCATCACCCACCAGAAAGCCGCGCTTGCGACTCGCGTTGGCATCATCAGGGCAACGCCGATAGAGCAGGTACTCGCCACGCAGCTCGTGGTCCGGAAAGAGCCTCTGTAGCTCGTCCTGGATGCTGCCATGGATCCCGACATCTACCAGCGTCGCACACGACACGTGCGCCAGCCCTTGCGCGCGAAGATACTCGGCCAGCAGGGCGCGCATCGCCAGCGACCACCTCGCCTCGGCAATAAGCTGGCGCGAGACATAGGCCAGACGCACCTGTCCCGGCGCTATACCGTGAAAGCGCCGGGGATCCGCATGCAGCAGCGCGCGCTGGGCTAGGAAGGCGCTGATGCCGTCACGCGCGAGGCAGAGGTTGATCATATCCGGCCGACCCCGCAATCTGCTCAGACAGCGCCGCGCGAAAGCCGCCAGCACGGGCGCGTAGACGTCGCGGCTAACGGCGTGCAGGCGCTCGGCGGCATCGGGCGGGACAACTTCGTAGATCGGCGGGGAGCCGATTAGAGGGGTAGTGGCGACCATATCCCCGTGTACATCACAAGGCGTGCCAGAAGCCCGACAGACGAACCGCCAGATGCCAGCACTGCGCCCGCCGCGCCGCGTGCCGGTTATCAACCATCTGGTGGCGGCATCGCGCCACCCTATGTCGGACCGACGACCTCAAAGCAGGGATGCCGTGGCCGGCGCGGGGCGTTGACGGCGGACGGCTTCGGCAACTATGCTGCCACAAGTGAACGCGCGCTTATGCGACGTCTGGCGCTACATTCGAGGCCAGGTCGCTGGCAATCCCAATCCCGACGCGGGGAGTCGTTAACCGGTCAGTAACCCCACGGCTAAAGCCGGGGGCTTGCCCGCACCTCCGAGAAGGCCGGGCTTCCGGGCTAACTGACGGGTAGCCCACTGCCCCGCAAGGCAGTATAGCGGTTGCGAATGTTCACCGCCGCGTTGACATCAGCGTGGGCAGCATGCCCACAGGAAGGACAGGTAAACGCGTGGCGCGTGCGTACCCCGCGCAGTCCGCAGCGCGAGCACGCCTGGCTGGTATAGGCCGGATTGACGTCGGCCACCAACATGCCGTGCTCCTGGGCGCGGCTCTGCGCTGCCTTTCGAATGAGGCTGCGCTGCCACTCGGACAGCCGCCGTCGCGTCTTCTTGCCCTTGATCTTGCCGCGCGTTGGCTGCGGGATGTTGAGGGCTTCGAAGACCAGCACGGCATGCGCAGGCGCAAATGTCACGAGCTGCTTGGCAGCGGTCTGCGCAAAGGTGCGCGTGCGATTGCTGCGCTTGCGACCAAGCCGTTTGAGCACGCGGCGGACACTGCGCGTGTCCTTGTGCTCTGCCTTGCGGGTCGCATGTTTGTGCTGCAGGCGCTTGCGCGTCTTGAAGGTCCGGGCATTGGCCACCTTGATCGCGCGCCCACTCACGAAGAGCGTGTTGCCGTCCGGGTCGACCGCCACCAGGGCGTTCGTCTCGTTGAGGTCTACCCCCACCGGATGCACGCCCCGTGGTTCCGGCGCGTCCAGGGTCAGCGTGACGCGGCCGAGCAAGCGCCCGTCGCGCTCAATGACGGTCAGGCCGTCAATCTCCTTGGCGGCGGCCACCGTCGCTTGGAAGGCAGCGGGCACCGTGTAGGAGAGGCGCTTGCGGCCGGCCACGGTCCAGATCGAGAGCGTGCCGTCTTGGCGGAAGTCCGCATCTCGGCCACGCTGGCCCACCAGAAAGAGGGCGCGGGCGCGGCGGAAGGCGAACGGTCGTTCAATCTCATGCCCGTTACTCTTGGCACTGGCGTAGGCCCCGGCCGTCAAGCGGATGGCCGAGCAGGTCATCTGGCTATTGAGCGTACCCACGACCTGCGCGTACATCGCATGGTGCAACGCAATCGCGCTCAGTGGCTGGCCCTGGTTGTAGGCCGGCTCCGAGAGGTCTTGCTGCACATGCCGAAATGCGACCACCGTCGCACGGAGGTCGCTATCATCGGGCAGCAGTATGGTCACGGAGTGTTTGATATCCATGTCGTGAGGATACCACTAGCAAGCGCAATGTGTGAATGCTAGTGGTACGTTGTGGTGAAAGGGGGAGCGGCGCTTCCTCCCATGGCTGAAGCCAGGGGTCCCCGCGCCGCGCAGTTGATGGAAATCCTCACGATTCCGGCCAGCATCGAGGCGATTGACGTGCATGTGCACCCGGCCACGCAGGAGGCCGAGGAGTCGGGCGGCGAGTACCTCGCCTGGGCGAAGACGTACTTCAAGGGCGGCATGCACGATGTCGTCTCGCTGGACGACACCGCCGAGATGTACCGCTCCAAGCACATGATGTGTGTGCTGCTGGGCAAAGACGCGCGTACCAACACCGGACTGCCGGCCATCAGCAACGATTCCATCGCACGCGCCGTCCGCGAGCATCCCGACGTCTTCATCGGTTTCGGCGCCGTGGATCCGCAGATGGGCAAATGGGCGGTGAACGAGGTTCACCGAATCGCGGCGCTAGGGCTGCGCGGCCTGAAGTTCCAGCCGATCGTGCAGGGCTTCTTTCCCGACGACTCGCAGCACTACCCCGTCTATGAGGCGGCGCAGGAGCTGGGGCTGGTGACGCTCTTTCATACCGGCACAACCGGCATTGGGGCTGGTGCGCCGGGTGGGATGGGCCTCAAGCTCAAGTACGGCCGCCCCATTCATCTCGACGACGTGGCCGCCGATTTCCCCGACCTGACGATCATCGCCGCCCATCCCGGCGTACCCTGGACCGAAGAGCTGCTCGCCATCGCCGTCCACAAGGCCAACGTATACGTGGACATGTCTGGCTGGGCGCCCAAATACTTCCCTAAGCCGTTCGTTCACGACGCCCGCACCCGGCTGCAAGACAAGATGCTCTTCGGCACCGACTGGCCGCTCATCACCATCGAGCGCTGGCAGCGCGAGTTCGCCGCGTATGACTTCCCCCCAGAGGTGGTCCGCAAGATCATGCTGGGCAACGCGCTAAAGGCGCTCAAACTGCTGCAGCAGCAACCTGAGCAGCCTTCAGCGTGATGCGGCGCGTCCCCGCTAAAGGCTCCCACTGGCAGCGACATGACACGCACCTGGCCACACCGCGGCCGTGGAAGTGGCTACAGCCCAGCGGGGACGAGCAGTCGGGAGTACGTCCGCTCGCGCACCTGATCGTCCAGATGCCACTTGTTGGCAAACTCCAGGGCGTTTTGGAACATCTCTTCGCTGTACGGCTCGAAGACGAACCGCTCGCCCAGACCGAACGTCGTGTAATCGTAGTCGCCCGCCAGTGCCGGCGGGACATTGTGTGCCCACAGGTGCAGGTACTTCTCTGGCTGTTTCGCCAGCGCCTCGTCGGCCTTCCGCAACGCGCGGAAATAGCGATTGAGCACGTCCGGCTCGATATCCGGCGCCACCCAGAACGTCATGCGGAACTCACCCTGCGCCAGCTTGCGCAAGCCCCTGGACTCGGCGATGGCAATCTCAGGATCGAGCAGGTTGGCCGCCTCGATCTCGCCGTTCAGCAGCGCAACGAGCCGTGTGCCGGGGCCGCCGGTATGCGTCAGTGAGATATGCTCGCGTGGCAAGACCTGGCTGAGCGTCTCCAGCGCGGTGAAATGGCTGCCCGCCCGCATGCCCACGCCAACAGGCACGTCACGCAGCTCAATCAGACGTGTGACGGTCGAGCCAGGCTTCGTGAAGATCGCGAAGCGGCCGACGGTGTAGAGATCGGGCACCAGCCGGCCCATACCCGCGCCGGCATTGCACGCCGTGCCCCACTCGCAGGCCGAGTTCGTCACCTTCTGCTGGCGAACGAATGGGAGATCCTGCGGGCGCTCGCCGTAGTTGTCGCCCTTGTGTCCGGAGACGGCATGCATCACCTCCGGCAGCATCTCGGCGTCAAGTCCTTCCTCCTGGAAGTACCCCTCCTCCATAGCGATCCACTCATGCAGCCGCGAGAAATGCGGCACTACGCTGACCTTCGTGCGCGCCTCCGACGATGTCACTGCTCTGCCCTCCATTCGCGCCGTCCCGGACACAGCGGTGTGTCCGTTCATCCAATGCCAATGGGTTCTCCTAGATTCTACGTGGCAGGGCCACGCGCTGCCCGGCCAATCTGCCCGCCAGCTACGAGGAACGCAGCGGATAGACATATCTAGCATCCAGGTGCGCACAGCCCGCAAGACTCAATGCGTGCCACACCGGGGACTGGACAGCTTGTCTAAACTCAAGTACACTCGGCCCTACCAAGATGCCCGCGCTTCCAGCAACGTGTTGCCACCATGCTGTTCTCAATGGTGATGGAGAGAGCGTTGGACAGTCGAGGCAGGCAGGGAAACCTTCTACTCCGGGGGGAACAGCGATGCTTGCGGGCAAGCGCCTCATAGGGGCCGGCTGCTTTCTGGCGCTGGTGGTGCCGCTGCTGGCGGGGTGCGGGTCCACCAAGAGCAACGAAGTGGACATGGGTGTCGCCGCGTTTCAGCAAACCAGCGTGACGATCAAAGCAGGTGAGGCAGTCCATTTCGTAGATCCGGCCAGTGGTGGCACGCACGTGATCTGCGTGGGCCAGGACGTGAAATGCACTCCGCAGGATGGCGCGCCCGACGCGCTGAACACCGAGCAGGGATTGACCTTCAACACGGGTGACGTGCGCGATATCGTCTTCTCCACCGCCGGCACCTACAACGTCGTCTGCATCATCCATCCAGGCATGCACGTCGTGGTGACGGTGACGTCGTAACCGCAGCGTCTGATGATGGGATGCGCTCCCCTCGGATCCATCCCGCTCGTCCCGCACTTGCGCAACGTCGCGCATCGGTTTCCAGTGGAAGAGGCGCTACCGCTATGACTACAGCACGCTCATCTGGACCAGATCGTCGGGCATTTGCCGTCCGCGCGCTTGCCAGTCTGATAGCCGCCCTGGCGCTCGTCATTGCCGTGCCGGTGCCCGCTAGCCGCGCGCAGAGCCTGCACCGCACCTCCGATTCGCTCTGTCCGCCTGGCGCGGCGTTGCGCAGCACGCAGAGCGGCGTCCCCAGTGCCCAGTTCTCTGGGATCATTCATGTTCCTGGCGATCGGCCGAGCATCCAGGCAGCCGTGGACGCCGCGCAGCCTGGCGAGTTGATCCTCATCGCGCCTGGCGTGTATCACGAAGCGGTGAAAGTCTGCACCGCCGATCTGACGATTCGCGGGCAGGACCGCAATGCCACCGTGCTCGACGGCCAGTCGCGACTCACCAATGGCTTCACCGTCCTGGCCGACAACGTCATCATCGAGAACATGACCGCCCATCATTACGTGGGCAATGGCTTCTACTGGACGAACCAGACCGGCTATCGCGGCAGCTACCTCACCGCGTACGACAACGGCGACTACGGCATCTACGCCTTCGGCTCGACACATGGTGAGTTCGACCGCTCGTACGCCTCCGGCAGCCCTGACTCCGGCTTTTACATCGGTCAGTGCTTCCCCTGCGACGCCATCATCAATCAGGTACGGTCAGAGTGGAACGGGCTCGGCTATTCGGGCACCAACGCCGGCGGCAATCTGGTGATCGAGAACTCCGAATGGAACCTCAACAGTGCTGGCATCGTGCCCAACACACTCGATAGCGAGAAGGGCGCGCCGGAGCGCGGCGCGACCCTCATTGGCAACTACGTGCATGACAACGGCAACGACCGCGCGCCCTATAACCTGTGGTCGCACATTCCTCTGGGCACCGGTATCCTCATCGCCGGCGGCGACATGAACTACGTCGCCGGCAACCGCGTGATCAACAATCCCGAGTACGGCATCCTGGTGCTGGGCAACATTGACCAGCAGATGTGGATCGCCTCGGGCAACGTCGTCGAGCACAACGTCGTCCACGGCTCCGGTCTGGCGGATCTCGCCCTCGGCTCGCCCAGCGGCGCCAACAATTGCTTCTCCGATAATCAGGCGGAGACGACGCTGCCCCCGCTGCTGGAGGCCACGCATGCGTGCGGCTCGCCGTTTTCGCTCGCGGGCGGCGGTGATTTCAGCATTACCCTGCGGCTCTTCGCGAGTGACGTGAACGCCGGCCTCAGTACGCCCGGTCCAAGCTACCATCCGCCCGACTTCCGGCTGGCCCCGGCGCCGCCCCAGCAACCCAACATGCCGGATGTCAACGCGCCCCCCGCGCCGATCTTCGTTGATCCCATGCCCGCGGTCGCCACATCGGCGAATGGCTATCCACCCGCCGCGAACGCCTTCACACGAGGAGGTCCCGCCATGCTCCAGCCGCTCGGCTTCACCGCCTACTCAATCGTTCAGATTCTGCTCTCGCTCTATGGCAATCTGCTGCTTTTCGCGCTCTATAGCGCCTGGCTGGCTGTAGCCTTCGTCGAGCTGAGCCAGCGGAAAGACCTGGGGACGGGCGGCCGACTTCTGTGGGGCGTCGTGACGTTGGGCATTCCGATTGTCGGCCCGATCCTCTACTACTTCGCCAGCCGGTCGCAACTGAGCCGGCGCTTCCGGCTGGGTCTGGTGATTGGCGCACCCGTGCTATGCCTCGCCGTGACCGTGCTGCTGCTCGTCGTGGCGTCGTACACGCTGCTGTAAGGACTGCGAAGGCGTTCTCGTCGCCCGCGCGGTCCGAAGACGAGCCGCGCGGACGAGCGTAACGTCGTATCCTCACAGTTGCCCATGGATGGCACGGGGAGCGGCTGCGCGCTGCACCTGGCGGGCGGGCGCGCAGCCGGGATTGGGCAGCCCTATTCCACCTGTCCGAAGCTTCTGATCTCCTCCAGTTCTTGAGTTGTCAGCTCTCTTGGCAAGTCACCGTGCGCGACCTTCGCGCCTTGGACCTCCGCTCGTACTTTCTCGACGATCTCGGGATTGGCCAGCGTCGTGATATCGCCGACAGGCGTGAAGTTCGAGACGCTGGCGATGACCCGCCGCATGATCTTGCCCGACCGGGTCTTCGGCATGTCCTGCACGATCCACACGTTCTTCGGGCGCGCCATCTTGCCGACGAGCGTCTCGATGGCGGCGCCCACCTTCCCGGCGACATCGTCGGTCGCCTTGTAGCCCGGCTTGAGCGAGACGTACATCTCGACAACGCGACCGCGTATGTCGTCTATCACCGGCACGGCCGCGGCTTCCGCCACCTCTTCCACCGTCAACGCCGCCGACTCCAGTTCCTTCGTGCCGAGGCGGTGCCCGGCCACGTTGATGACGTCGTCAACGCGCCCGAGGATCCGGAAATAGCCGTCGCTGGCTTGCATGGCGCCGTCCCCTGCGAAGTAGGGCCAGTCGCGCCAGTCAGTGCTGTTCCTGTTCTTGCAGTACTTCGCGTAGTAGGTCTCCACGAAGCGCTCGGGTTGGCCCCACACGGTCTGGAAGATGCCAGGCCAGGGATTGCGGATGCAGATGTTGCCTGCCTTGCCGCTGCCGGCCTCAACCGTCATGCCCAACTCATCGTAGATGACCGGGTACACGCCCAGGACGCCCGGCCCGCAACTGCCGGGCTTCATCGCTTGCAGCGCGGGCAGCGTACTGCCGAGGAAGCCGCCGTTCTCCGTCTGCCACCAGGTGTCAACGATTGCCGCCTCGCCCTTGCCCACGGTGTGGTAGTACCAGCGCCACACCGCCGGCTCGATCGGCTCGCCCACCGTCGTCATGTGCTTGAAGTGGATGTCGTACTTCTCTGGCTCGTGCGGTCCGGCTTTGCGCAGCATGCGGATCGTCGTGGGGGCCGTGTGGAAGATGTTGACGTTCAACCGCTCGGCGATGCGCCACGCACGCCCAGCGTCCGGATAGGTGGGGACGCCCTCATACATGACACTGGTGGTACCCAGAGCCAGCGGGCCATACACGATATAGGAGTGGCCGGTAATCCATCCGATATCGGCGAGGCACCAGTAGGTGTCGTCAGGGTGGATGTCTTGATAGTACTTCGCCGTCCCGGCCACGTAGGCCAGATACCCACCCGTGCTGTGCTGGCACCCTTTCGGCTTGCCGGTCGTGCCGCTGGTGTACATCAGGAACAGTGGCGCTTCCGCGGGCATCGAGACGGGATCCACTCGCTGCCCTCGATACTTGCCCAGCAGCTCGTCCACGAAGTAGTCCCGGCCCTCCACCATTGGCGTAGGGGAGGAGTACTTCCCCGGATAGCGACGCCAGACCAGGACCTTGCCGACCTTTACGCCTTGCTCCGCCGCCCGTTGAACCGCCTGGTCGGCTTTCGCCTTATGATCAATCAGCTCGCCATTGCGGTAATAGGCATCCATCGTCACCAGGATGCGGCTCCCTGAGTCCACGATCCGGTCGCCGCAGGCGAAGCCGCTGAAGCCGCCGAACACCTCCGAATGGATGACTCCCAGGCGCGCGCACGCCAGCATCGCGACCGGCAGCTCTGGCACCATAGGCAGGTGGAAGGTGACGCGATCGCCAGTCTGCACCTGGCCGAAGTCGCGCAGCAGCGCGGCGAACTCGTTCACCCGCACATAGAGCTCTTGATAGGTGATGGCCTGGGTCGCCTCGTTCTCGGGCTCCGCGACCCAGATGAAGGCGGCCTTGTCGCGACTCTTCGCCAGGTGGCGATCGACGCAGTTGTAACTGGCATTCAGCTTGCCGCCAACAAACCACTTCCAGAACGGCGCGTTGCTGGTATCAAGCGTGGTATGCCAGTACTGATCCCAGGTGAGCAGATCGGCATATTCGCGGAAGCACTCGGGGAAATGCTCTTCGCGGAACCGCTCGAAGATGGCCGGATCGGCCGCGTTGGCCTGGGCGATGAACTTCGCCGGGGGGTAGTAGTACTCTTCTTCTTTCCAGTGCACGGCGATCTGCGCCTCGGAGATTTCCGTGTCTGCCTGCTCTTTGCCCATCGATGACCTCCTCAATCGTCCGGCCAGCGCCCCCCGATGTCGCCCTCTGACCCGAGCCGGTCTCCGCCGTGCTTTCGGCATATGGGTGTTTTCGAGAGATGCCTCGCATGATGCCAGCGACACCCGCGCGGGGTCGCAATCTGCGGCGCCCTCAATGCCTACCTCACGGGTGGTAATCGAGACAGCGCGGCAGTATGCTGTACAGGTGGAGCACGGGCGAGAATGTCAACGGCGGCTGTCGAGGTGGTCGCGCTCGATACAATCGCCTTGCCCGTGGCTTGGCCGCCGCCCATCGCGGCCAGCCCGCTTGTTCCGCTCATGTCGAACCACCCTGGACACGGTGCAGCGCATTGAGCACGTCCTCCTTGGATGGAGACCTGACCAACGACGGCTGCGGTTGCAGGGGTTGAAGCTCATCGGGTGCAACGTCGCCCGGCAAGGCGCCGCGCTGTCGGGCCTCTTCGATAGTGGCCGTGAGCTCGGCAAAGTGACGCTTGCGGCGGGCATACCCCGCGACAGCAGGGCGCCCCCAGCGTGTGACGAACGTCAGTGTCTCTCCGCGCCGGTCTTCCCCAGCCTGAACATAGGCCCGGTCAACGATGTCCAGAAACTCCCAGGCCTCCAGGCGCTGGGCCGCCAACCAGGCAGCAAGCTCACCCAGCGCGTCTTCCGACAAGCTGTGAAGGTATTCAGCCCAGTCGAGGCCCACCGATTCGCCCATTGTCAGTGCTCCTCTCTGGCAGCGCATAGACCGGATGGGTAAGGATGCGCTGCGGCGCGACACACAAACAGGCATACGATGTTGTTCGAGGAGGGCAGCGCTCTAGCGAGCATGCACGCTCCTCACTGCGGGCGTGGCGGTCGCGAGGATCCTGCCATCACATGGGCACGAGTGTGGTCCCAGACCGAGACCAGGATTGAGTCCTTTGGAAGCCTACACGAAATGATGAGCTACAAGACGCGCGAATCCGCATACACGACTATCTGCACCCTCGATCGCCAGCATGATTAGTGCCACATCGGTGGATGGGGGTCGAACCCTCTCGTGACGGCGCAGGAACTTCAGGTGAGGGCATACATATACGTGGCTGAAACACTCACGTGCGCCGAGCGGGCCAGCAGAGCACCCGCAGGCGCGATCGAAGTGGTCTCGGTCGCGCTGATAGCCGGTCCAGCCCGACTCGGACCTGGCATTCGACGCCTATGCTATACCTGTTAGTGGCTCGATCACAGCGCGTTAGCGGCACCAGCGGCTGAGCTCCCACGAGGCTGCGGGGCCTGTACCCGTAAGTGAGGACCTAGCAGATGGGCGAAGAGATCATCCGCAGAGCGGATTCCGTGGCGCCCTGATGATGGCAGCCATCCAGTTTGAGCAGGAGGATGTGGTGCGCGAGATATCGCTGCCGGCCAACCCGCCACGGCGGATCGAGGACGAACGACTGATCACGGGTCGGGGCCAGTTCGTGGACGACGTGCGACTGCCCGATAGACCGCCGATGCTGCACGCCGCCTTTGTGCGCAGCCCCTATGCCCATGCCGACATCACCGGCATCAATCTCGAACGCGCACAGGCGCAGCCGGGTGTAGTAGCCGCGCTCTCAGGTGCGGACCTGATGGAGGCACTGCATCCGTTCCAGATTGGCGTGCCGCTGCCCGGACTCAAGGCGCCAGAGCGCCGCCCGCTGGCCGTAGGGAGAGTCCGTTATGTGGGCGATCCGGTGGCGGTCATCCTTGCCGAGACTCCCGAAACCGCGGAGAGCGCCGTCGGCCTGGTAGAGATCGAGTACGCGCCGCTGCCGGTGGCGGTTGATGTCGAAGCGGCGATGGCGCCGGACGCGCCGCTGCTCTATGACGACCTCGGCTCGAACATCGCCTTTGAGACGCAGGTGGGCGGCGGCGACATCGAGGCCGCGTTTGCGCGAGCGGATCGGCGGGTCACGCTGCGCCTGGTCAATCAGCGGCTCGCGCCCTGTTCGCTCGAGCCCCGGGCCTGCCTGTTTGACTACCAGCCCGAGACCGGCGAGCTGCACGCCTGGCTCTCTTCCCAGGCGGTGTTCTCGGCTCGCGACGCCCTGGCCGGCATGCTTGGCCTGGACCGCGCGCAGGTGCGCGTGATCAACGCCGATGTGGGTGGTGGGTTTGGCAGCAAGACGCGTTTCGTTGGGGAAGAATACGTTGCCGCCTGGCTCGCGGTCGCCCAGGGCCGGCCCGTCAAATGGATCGAGACGCGCAGCGAGAACCTGCAAGCGCAGACACAAGGCCGCGGCCAGATCAGCTACGTCGAGGCTGCCTTTCAGAACGATGGTCTGCTGCTCGGCCTCAAAGTGCGCATCTTCGGTGACCTCGGTGCCTTTCTCTCACCGATGACTGCCATGGTGCCGGCGCGCATGCCGACGTTGCTTTGCGGGCCGTATCGCGTACAAGCGGTGGAGGGCACCGTGGCGGGTGTGCTGACAAACAAGGTACCGACCGCGCCGTACCGGGGCGCTGGCAGGCCCGAGGCGACCTACATCCTGGAGCGGACGATGGACCGCATCGCCGCCGAGCTGGCCCTCGATCCCGCCGAGGTGCGCCGGCACAACCTCATCGCGCCCGATGCCTTCCCCTACCACACGCCGACCGGACTGACGTACGACAGTGGCAACTACGAGGCGGTGCTCGACCGCGCGCTCGACCTCGCCGATTACCATGGCTGGCGCGAGAAGCAACGTGCCCGCCGCGCCGCAAACGATACACATGCGCTTGGCATCGGCGTCGCGACCTTCATCGAGAGCACTGGCGGAGCGTTCGGCGGCACGGGACCGGGCATCCCGCAGGAGGCTGCCACCGTGCGCCTCAGGACAGATGGCACCCTGCTCGTGCAGAGCGGCGTCGCCACCAACGGGCAGGGTCATTTCACTACGTTCGCGCAGATTGCCGCCCCGGTCTTTGGCCTGCCCATGTCCAGTGTGGTCGTGCAGATGGGCGACAGCGACCTGCCGGCATTCGGCATCGGCACGTTTGGCAGCCGGACACTCCAGACGGCGGGGACCGCGGTGCTGCTGGCTGCGGAGGCGCTACGTGAGAAGACACTGCGGGTGGTGGCGGAACGCCTGGAGGTTGACCCCGCTGACCTGGTGATCGCGGACGGGAAGGTGATGGTGAAAGGCGTGGCGAGCCGCGCCGTCGCACTCGGCGAGGTCGCCCGCATGGTCGAGGAGCAGCCCGATCTGATCGAGCACGAGCCGCCAAATCCTTTCAACGGCAGATCCATCGAAGGGCTAGCAGCGTGGCGTGACTTCACGCCGCCAGGCGTCACGTACGCCTCCGGCGCATATATCGCCGTGGTCGAAGTGGATACAGAGACGGGGGAGGCGGGCGTCGTCACGTTTGTGGCGGTTGACGATTGCGGGCGCGTCCTCAATCCGTATCTCGTCGAAGCTCAGGTGCGAGGCGGGCTGGCTCAGGGCATCGGGCAGGCGCTCTACGAAGAGGCCGGATATGACCCTGCTAGCGGCCAGCCGCTTGCCGGCACGCTGTTGGATTACGCTCTGCCGAAGGCCGCTCAGCTCCCGGCGGTCGTGAGTGATTCCATTGAGACGCCGTCGCCGCTCAACCCGCTGGGGGCCAAAGGCACCGGCGAAGCCGGCACCATCGGCGGCCCGCCCGCGATCGTGAGCGCGGTGCTTGATGCGCTCGCACCCCTGGGCGTCACCGCCCTCGATATGCCGCTGACGGCTCAGAAGGTGTGGTCGGCCATCGCGCAGGCGACGTCCGCGAACAGCCGGAGCTGATCCGCGGACGCACAGGGCCAGCGCTATCCCATCCTCACCCATGCCGCGCCGATGTCACCCGCGACCGCCACCTGCCCGGTATCAGTCTTCAGATGATTTCTTAGCCACTGGTTGGTCAGATGTGGCGCGGTTTGTGCTGCGGTGGGCAGGAAGCCGTCTCGTATGCACGCAGCATCGGCAGGAGGCGCCGCCCGCCATGCTTAGCCCACGCTAGCCCACCATCCCCACGCCCAATGCGATTGACCGATTCCACGATTGACCGACTCCGCGCCCAGTTTGACGACCAGTTCGACCGCACCAGTTCGACCGCACCAGTTCGACCGCTATTGAGGAGTGCACAACGCCGCGCCACTACCTCAGCGGTCTGCTGTTCGCATGCAATACGGGCGCAAGGCGGATACGGCGCATCCGGCCGCACAGGGTTGGGGGATACCAGCCGACACGTTGGAGCGACATCATCGGATAGGAGGAGGACAGGGGGCATGAAACCACCGCCGTTTGTCTATCATGCGCCAACCAGCCTCGGCGAGGCCCACGCGACGCTCGCCACCCTCGGCGATGAGGCCCGCATCCTTGCGGGAGGCCAAAGCTTGGTTCCCCTGATGAACTTTCGGCTCGCGACTCCCGCGCACCTGGTTGACATCAACCGCATCAACGAGCTCGAGTACCTTCGGGGAGAGAATGGGTGGCTCGCCATCGGCGCACGGGTGCGCCAATCCACGCTCGAACGCTCGGCCGACGCGGCAGAACAGTGTCCGCTCCTCACCGAGGCTGTCAGGCTGGTGGGGCACCCTACCATCCGGCATCGGGGTACCGTGTGCGGCAGCGTAGCCCACGCCGATCCCTCCGCCGAGCTCCCCGCCGCGCTTATGGCTCTGGATGCCGAGGTCGTGCTCACCAGCCAGCAGGGTGAGCGCGCGCAGCCCATCGCGGACTTCTTGCAGGGCGCGCTCACGACGACGATACAGCCGGGCGAGCTGCTGAAGGAAGTGCGTGTCAAGCGACGCGAAGGGCCGTATGCGTTCGTCGAGTACAGCCATCGGCATGGCGATTATGCGATCGCCGGGGCCGCCGTCCAGCTCCATCTGCGCGCCGACAGCCAGGTGATTGACGATGCCGCCATCGTGCTCTGCGGCGTCAGCGACCGGCCGGTGCGCGCGCGCAAGGCCGAGCAGGTGCTCCTGGGCGCTCAGGGCCTCCCCGATGAACGCGCGGCCGCCGCCGAGGCGGCCGTCGAGGGGCTTACTCCCAACTCGGACCTACAGGGCAGTGCAGAGTATCGCCGTCGTATCGCGCGGGCGTGTGTGCGACGGGCATTGGACCAGGCCCTGGACCGGGCCCATGGAGGGATCGCATGAGCGATTACCGGCGCGTCAAGATGGTTGTGAACTCACAGCTGGTCGAGCGCGAGGTCGAGGTCCGCCGTCTGCTGGTGGACTTCCTGCGTGAGGACCTCGGTCTCGCCAGCGTCCATATCGGCTGCGAGCATGGAGTCTGTGGCACCTGCACTGTGCTGCTGAACGGGGAGACGATCCGCTCCTGTATCACCTTCGCCGTTCAGGCTGACGGCCAGGAGATCACGACAGTCGAAGCGCTGAGCCAGGGTGGCAAGCTTCACCCGCTGCAGGAGGCCTTCTGGGATCAGCAGGGTCTACAGTGTGGCTACTGTACCCCCGCGATGATCCTGCGCTCCCTGGAGATCCTGCGCGACACACCCAACCCAACCCGCGCCGAGGTGCGCGAAGGCATCGCCGGTCAACTCTGCCGCTGCACGGGCTATCAGTTCATCGTGGATGCCGTTCTGGATGGCGCGCAGCGTATGCGGGCCGCGTCCGCGGTCGCCGCGGCTGCCACAGAGGCCCCGCAGGAACCAGTGCTCGTCGGGATGCATGCGGAAGGAACCCCGGCGGATGAGATCACGTCCAGCGGCCACCCGCCGAGCAGCCAACCGCCGGGATCGCCACTCAGCAAGACTGAGCATGGCCCCGCGCCCGACGAGGTCGCGAGGCATGTCGCGGAGGAGGAGCCATACGAGGACGAGCCTCACCGCCTGGCCGGGGAGGGCGAGAACCGCGGCGCGATCACGCAGCAGCCTCCCGTCGAAGAGGAGCAGCGACCATGACGCAATCCACAGATCAGCATGATGGAGCCGAGCGCAAATGGGTCGGCAAGTCCATCCGCCGGGTGGAAGATCCGCGCTTTCTGACCGGGCGCGGCCACTATGTTGACGATATCAGTCTGCCAGGCATGCTGCACGCCGCCACGTTGCGCAGCCCCTACGCCCATGCGCGGATCACCCGGATCAACGTCGAAGCGGCGCGCCAGCTTCCGGGCGTGGTGGCGGTGGTGACCGGAGCCGAGGCGGCCGAGCTGTGCAATCCCATGCCCGACTTCGGCCCGGCGCCAGATAAGCACGTCTGGCGCTGCCTCGCCTATGAGAAAGTGCGCTACGTCGGCGAGAGTGTGGTCGCCGTCGTCGCCGAGAGTCGCTACATCGCGGAGGACGCGCGCGATCTGATCGAGGTCGAGTATGAGCCGCTCGCGCCTGTGGTGGATCCGGAGGCCGCCCTGGAGCCAGGCGCGGCACTGGTGCATGACGCGCTGGGTTCCAACCTGGCCTACGAGCGCACCTTCAAGTTCGGCGAGGTGGACCGGGACTTCGCCGAGGCCGAGGTCGTGGTGCGCGACCGCCTGCGCTGGCATCGCTCCAGTGGGCAGCCGCTGGAGACGGTCGGCGCGGTGGCCGATTTCGATATCGGCAGCGGCAAGCTGACGATCTACTGCAACTCGCTGACCTTCACCCATTTCCTCTTCATGGTGGCCAACACCTTGAATGTGCCCAGCAACAAGCTCGATATGATCCCCATCAACGCCGGGGGCAGCTTCGGCTCGAAGTTCTGGGCAGTCAAGGTTCCGGTCGTCGCCGGGATGCTTGCCAAGCTGGTCGGCCGGCCGGTCAAGCTGATCGAGGACCGCCTCGACAACATCAGCAATTCCGACCACCATGGCTCGGACCGCATCTACGAGGCCGAGATGGCCGCCATGCGGGATGGCACGCTGCGCAGCCTGCGCCTGAAGGTGATTGACGACTACGGCGCCTATATCCAGTTTGGCACCGGCACCCACGGCAACTCGCTGGCACAGCTGACGGGACCGTATCGCATCAAGAGCGCGCAGTACCAGTTGCAGGCGGCCTTGACCAACAAGAACCAGCAGGGCGCCTACCGCGGCTTTGGCTCCGAAGTGACGAACTGGATGGTCGAGCGCATGGTTGACCTGGTCGCGCGGCAACTGCAGATGGACCCGGTCGCGATCCGGCGCATGAACTTCATCCAGCCGGATCAGTTCCCCTACTTCATCCCCACCGGCAACATGTACGACAGCGGAAACTACGAGGCGGTGCTGAACAAGGCGGTGGAGATGCTCGACTACGATGCCTGGCGCAAAGAGCAGGAGCGGCTGCGCCAGCAGGGGCGTTATGTCGGCATCGGCGTCATCAGCGCGCAGGAGCGCAGCGTCTTCTCGGCGACCGAGTTCTGGTTCTGGTTCGATGAGCCGGCGGCCAAGGTCACCAGCTCGCCCGAGAGCGTCCGGCTGAACGTGGATGCCACCGGCAGCGTCACCGCCACCCTCTATTCGCAGGCGTTCTGGGGCCAGGCCGCCGAGACCATGGTGGCCCAACTGGTGGCCGAGGAGTTCGATGTTGATCCCTACTCAGTGGCGGTGGTCTACGCGGGCTCCAACAACGGCCTGCCCGCGACTGGCCCGGGCGGAAGCCGCTTCACGGTCATGGTCGCCGGGGCGGTGCGCGGCGCGGCCGAGCGCATCAAAGACAAGGCGTTCAAGGTGGCCGAACACCTGCTGGAGGCCAACGTCGCGGATCTGGAGTGGCATGACGGCGCGGTGCGCGTCAAGGGCAACCCGTCGCGCAGCAAATCGCTGGCCGAGATCGCTCTGTGGACGCACCTGTTCAAGCACAGTCTGCCAGATGAGATCGAGAGCGGATTGGAGGCCAACAAGGTCTACGATCATCCCTACACCACGATGCCCAACGCCGACCGCACCAACCTGGGGGTCTTCTATCCCTTCGTCGGCCATGCCTGCCACCTCCCGGTCATCGAGGTTGATATCGAGACCGGGCACATCAGCTTCCTCAAGTATGTGGCGGTGCACGATGCGGGAACGGTCGTCAATCCCCGCTCGCTCGCCGGCCAGGTGGTGGGTGGGACCGCGCAGGGCATCGGAACCGCGCTGTATGAGCAGTTTGTCTATGGGCCTGACGGACAGCTCCTCACCGGTAGCTATATGGACTACCTGATCCCCACCTCCATGGAGGTGCCGGAACTGGAGATTGGCCACGTCGAGACCCCCTCGCCGTTCACCGTCCATGGCATCAAAGGGGGTGGCGAGGGCGGCCGGATGATGACCCCCGCGGCCCTCTCTGCCGCGATTGACGACGCCCTGTCCCCGTTTGGAGTCCGCTGCAACGAGCTGCCCGCCACACCGGACCGTATCGTGCAGTGGATCGAGGCAGCCCGGGACAAGCAAACGAGCACCGGATAGCGCGCCTCTCCAGGGGAGCGGGCGCGATGAGTCTTGGCGGATAGGCGGACAGTGTGAGCCAATTGCACACACGGTCCGCTCCGCCCCTATTGCGCCTACCACCGCCTTGCTCCTGAGGCGTGGCGGACGTGCGTATGATGCACGCTACGCGTGTGGGGCTGAGGTGCGTGTACGACGGGGAGCCGAGGCCGTCACTGAACACTGAACCTGTGAAACACACTGTGAACGCCAGGAGGGCTGTGATGCCTGCGACGAATCTCAACCATATCAGCGTGGTAGCCAGAAACCTGGAGGAGTCAACTCGCTTCTACGAGGAGCTCTTCGGAATGGAACGGGTGCCGACGCCCAATTTCGGCTTTCCCGTGCAATGGCTCCGGGTCGGTCCGCTGGAGCTGCACCTCTTTGAGCGCCCATCGGAGGCGCCCACGTACCATCATTTCGGGCTGACGGTTGACGACTTTGCCACGGTCTATCGCAAGGCGAAGGAGCGCGGCCTGCACGACGCGACCACCTTCGGGTACCATCTCTATGAGCTGCCGAGCAACAATGTCCAGACGTACCTGCGTGACCCGTCCGGCAATCTGGTGGAGGTAGACTGGCCCGACGTGACCACCCTGCCGGATGACATCCGCGCCGATCTGCGCAAGATGGCGGACATGCACCCACAAGACGCGACCAACCTCTCCGCCACGCTCTTTCTGCGAGAGCCAGCCACTCGGGCTTCATGAGGTGCGCGCGGTAGAAGGGAGAGACCATGGCCGACTCGACCTCTACCATGCCGCGGGTTGCCGTGATTGGCGGTTCGCTTGGCGGGTTGAATGCGGCGGTTTGGCTGCGCGCCGCCGGCTGCGAGGTGGACGTCTTCGAGCGGACGCCCGTTCCTCTGCAGGGGCGCGGGGCGGGGATTGTGCTCCATCCCTCCACCGTCCGCTACTTCATGGCCCATGATCTGGCCGACCTCGAGGGGCTGAGCGTGGCCGCACGATGGTTTCGCTACCTGGACACCGCTGGCCACATCGCGCATGAGGAGGCCAGCCATTACCGCTTCGCCGCCTATGGCGCGCTCTATCGTCATCTGCTGAGTGACTTCGGCCGAGAACACTATCATCTCGGCGCGGAATGTACCGGGTTCGTGCCCGCTGGATCAGATGGATCGGGCGCGATTGCCCGCTTCGCCGATGGCCGCGAGGCGCGCTGCGACTTGCTCGTCTTCGCGGACGGCATCAACTCGGTTGGGCGGCGCCTGCTGCTTCCCGGCGTCGAGGCGTGCTACGCTGGCTACGTAGCCTGGCGGGGGACCGTCAGCGCGGGGAGCCTCTCCGCCTCCACCCGCGAAACGCTGCGCGCCGCCGTCACGTATGTGGTGCTCGCCGACAGCCATGCGCTGAGCTACCCCATCAGCGATCCGGAGGGCACCCAGGAACCCGGCCAGCAGCCCATCAACTGGCTCTGGTATCGCAACGTGGCACGCGGCACGCAGCTCGACGAGCTCCTGACTGGGCGCGGCGGCGTCCGCTTTGGCACCTCGGTCCCGCCCGGTATGGTCGAGGAGCGGCACATGCACCGGCTGCGCCAGGATGCCGCCGCGGCGTTGCCGCCACCCTTTCAGGAGATGGTGCGCAACACCGCTGATCCCTACGTCCAGGTCGTATTCGATCTCGAGGTGCCCCGGATGGCGTTCGGCCACGCCTGCCTGATCGGCGATGCCGCCTTTGTCGCGCGGCCGCATGCCGCCGCTGGCACCGCCAAGGCCGCTGAGGATGCGTGGACCCTGAGCAACGCCGTGGCCGCCGCTCAAGGCGACGTGCCCGCAGCCCTTCGGGCCTGGGAGGTCGAGCAACTGGCGCTCGGCCACCAGGTGGTGCGCCGCTCGCGCGAAGCCGGCGAGCGTCTACAGGGGGGCGCATGGCGCGTCGGCGAACCGCTGGCGTTCGGCCTGTATCGTAGCGGTGACAGCGCCTTCGGGGAGTCCCAGCGCTGGCTGGGGCGATGAACCGAGAACCGGCCGGACGGTTGCCCATGCGGAGTGTCATGAGGTGGCATCACCGTGCTCTGTGCCTGATGGCGCACGCCGGAATGGGAACAGAAGGCGTGCGAGGAGGAAGACTGTGGTGATGGCACCCAGGATCGTGAACAAGACGATCTTGAGGACGGTGTTCGTCGCTGCCCAGCTCGCGCCAAAAGCGATGCCGAGCGTGAGCATGATGCCGACGTCCACCACTTCGCCAGCGACGGCGTACGTGAGAAACGACAAGAAGGGGAAGCGGCGCACGCCCGCAAGAATATTGACCACCCCGCTGAACACGCCGGCGAGCCAGCGGCTGAGAAAGATCGCCCAGCCGCCGTATCGCGAGAAATAGTCGCCGCCGCGCGTCAGCATGCTGGTGGAGACGATGCGCTGGCCGATGCGTGAGCCTTCCAGCCAGTCAACCACTTTGCTCCCGACGGTGCGCCCTATGAGGTAGCTGGCGGCGTCGCCGCAGGCGGCCGCACTGATCGCCACGAGCGCGACGACGAGCGCGTTCAGCTCGCCGTGCCCTGCCAATGCCGCCGCCGCCAGCAACACGGGATCGGTGGGTAACGGGATACCGACACTGCCAAGGAAGACGATCACCCATAGCGCCAGATAGCTATTGACCTGCATATCGGCCAACAGAGGGGAAGACGCATCCAGCGTACCCAGCAGAGTGTCCATTACATCTCCTCAGCACCGAAGCAAAGCCGTCAACTGGATACGTGCTGGTTCCCGTGCAACGAGGTCGCTCCTACGACGGACGCACCTCAGCACGACCACGGGAGTGAATCGGCTGGCTCAACGCCACTGATCTCGATCTTGTCACATACTAGCGGTATCGCGACCGTCGGCGCTGCCGGGTGGGCGCGCAGAGAGTATGGTGCCGCCGTCTATTCCACCACCTGCTTGACCCAGCCCTGCACCACCTCAAAGGTGTGGTGAGCAGCGAGTGGACGTGGCACGTGAGCAACGTACACATGGAGGCCGCGTCCGCCGCTGGTCTTAGCATACCCCGTGGTGCCACCAAGTCCGCGCACATTGCGCGACCGTAGCGCAGCCGGGAATCAGGGCCTCTTCATGCAGACTGGTCAGGGCGTACGTCCGTTCCCGCCGGTGGTGGTGGCCCGAGCGCCGCTGATGCACGCAACACCCGCACAGCGGCGCGCAGAACCTCTGATAGCATGAACAAGACTCCGCATGCGCGGGCAGCCGCTCATCAGGTACCGCACACACGACTTGGTGCGGCTCTGGCGGTACTATCACCATGGTTGTCGTTGGAGTTGGACCTTCCTGGGCGGCGGCGTGCTGGGACGCGCTGACTTCATGGTGACCAGCAAGAGGACCAACATCTACTCAACGGAGGCCATCTTGCTGAACGCGCTGGATTACCTCTTCGTTGCGCATGAGTACGCGGATCCGGGGATGGTGCGTGACGTCGCCCGACTACGAGGATCTGGGGTTTCGGCTCCACGGCAGCGAGCCGGACGACCTGGGCGTCGCGGCGAATATCTGAGGGAGTGGCACCAAGTGGGTCTCGATGGCATGCATGCGGAAGGGCGTGAGTCGGTCCTTGAGTTCGATGTCGCGCTGATTGACGTGGATCCGTTCTTCATCCACTACACGACCTACACCAACTGGATGGATCGCGGCTTCATGCTCCTGCTCAAAACGCTAGGGCATCCGCTCCACACCATCCTCGAGGAGGGGTACGGCTTTCCAATCGTCCAGTGCCACATCGAGTACGCGGCACCCGCGAACCTGGACGACCACCTGCGCCTGACGACGCGGATTCAGCGGCTCGGCCGGACCAGTCTCGTGCTCGCGTACGATTTCACGCGCCTGGAACCCGATGGCCGCCAGACGCCGCTCGTCCGCGCCCAGACAGTCCACGTCTGCACTGACCGCGCAACAAAGCGGCCGCGGGAATTGCCGTCCTGGCTGCGGGATCGCATGCCGGCGGCGGAGTGATACGATGATGATGGTGGTGGACCTGCACTGACCCACGGCACGCGCCGCCAGCGCGCAGCGAGGAAGAGAGGATGGGAGGGGCATCATGGAGGGTATGGGTAGAGAGCGCGTCCCATGGCTCGAGCTCGCGCGCATGACCTGGACCGAGGTGGATCGGCTGGACCGCGAGCGTACGGCGATCTTTATGAGCGCTGGCCCACTGGAGCAGCATGGACCGCACCTGCCGGTCGGCACAGACGTGTTCGCCGCCGAGGAGGTCACCCGCCGCGTGCTGCACGCCGTCGCCGCGCACACCACGGACTGGACACTGCTGCTGGCGCCGACGGTGATGTATGGCTCAGCCGTGCTGAGCCGCCCATACCCTGGAAGCGTCTCAGTGCGCCGGCGCATCCAGGCAGAGTACTGCGCAGACGTGCTTGACTCGTTCGCGAGCACTGGTTTTCGCTGGCTCATCGTTACCACGCAGCATATGGACCCGCCCTACATCCTGGCCTGGGAAGAGGCGTGTGCGCGGGCGAACGCAACGGGAGCGCGGGCCATCCACGGCTTCGAGCCGCTGGTATTTGACGACCTCTTTGGCGAGACGGCGCTCTCTGAGGTGATCGGCTGTGACGCCGAGGGCGAGAGCCACGCGGGGGTGTTCGAGACCTCGCAGATGCTCGCGACACATCCAGAGCTGGTGCGCACCGAGCTCTTTTCGCAGCTGCCGCGCGTGCGTCTCGACTTCCAGCGTGACCTGCGCGCGGCACGCTCGTGGCGCGACTTGGCCAACGGACTTGGGTACACTGGTTATCCGGCCGACTCGACCGCCGAACGTGGCGAGAGCATCTATCAGCGCTACGCCTCACGGTACGCCGCGCTCCTCCGACGCCACCTCGCGGGTGAGGATGTGTGGTCGGCGCTCACGCTGACCAGGTGGTACCCCCAGGACAAGACCACATCTTGAGAAGGAAGCGGACGAGATGCCGAGAGCTTCGACCGATGCGGCCACACCAGCAGATCGCTCCTGGCTCCAGGAGATGCGCGGGCTTATCTCCGCCACGCTGAGCGACGATGCGCACAGGGCAGAGCCAGAGGGTGGGAGCATACCCGCGGCATGACGCGCCTTCCAGATGGCGTTCGGGACCACGGGCCGCCCGGCCACCCGCCATCTCCTGGACGACAAGACAAAAGGTATGGTCGTTAGCTGGCCCGTAGCCCGAGCAGGCGCACGGCGTTCCCAGAGTAGACCGCCGTACGGTCCTCGCTTGACAGCCCGGCCGCGTCAATGTCCGCGATCGTCGCCTCGACTGAGTTCGCGGGGCCTAGCGGCATATCGGTGCCGAACAGCACGTGCCGTGGTCCGAAGAACTCCAGGACGCAGCGGACTGCGTGGGGCGCGCCGAACAGGGCCGTGTCAACGTGGAACCTGCGGAAGTAGTCGAGCGGTGGCCGCGGTAGTCGGTCCTTGACTTGCCGATAGCCGGGCCCCATCGCGAGGCGGGCCGAGAAGTGCGGCACCATACCGCCGCCATGGTGCGCGATCACGAGCTGGCGTGGGTGGCGTTCCATGTGCCCGGAATAGACGAGGCGGGCGAGAGCGGCGGCGGTCTCGTAGGGCCAGCCGATTGACCACCACAGGCCATAGTCGGAGCTGCGCTCGGCCGGATAGTCGGCCCACGCCGCGCTGCGTGTCGGGTGCAGCCAGATGGCGCGGCCGGCCTCCTCAAGCTGAGTAAACAGCGGCTCGAAGCGTGGATCGTCGAGCGCCACGCCGGAGACGTTGGTGTAGAACTGGGCGCCCAGCGCACCGAGCTGCGTGAGCGCGCGATCGAGCTCGCGCGCGGCCGTGTCGACGTCACTCAGCGGCAGGGCGGCCGCAAACCCCACGAAACGGTCCGGAAACCGCCGCACCAGATCCGCCATCTCATCATTGGCGAGGCGGGCCAGCTCTGCCGCGACGGCCGGCGGCCCAACCTCTTCTAGCGGCGGCACGGCCAGCACCAGGACCTGGGCGTAATCATCGCCGTACGGCTCAATCTTGCGCCACCGCGCGTCCAGGTCAGTCAGAACCGGATCGAAGGAGAACACGCCCTCGCGGTAGTACGCGAGCCGGCTCGGCGCCATGGTCTGCTCCAGCTGCCGCTCCAGCCGCTCGAGATACGCGCGAGGCAGGATGTGCGCGAACGCATCAATCTTCCGCATGTGTGAAGTCTACCTCAGCCGTACTCAGTTAGACTGCCCGATTGCCGTGGCAAGCGCCGCGGAGGTCTCCGCTTGGGGCCGGACCAGTCCGCTGTGCGTGAGCGCCTCGCATGCCCCACTCCAGTGCAGTGACAGGACGTCGCCTGGCGTCGCGTGCAGGCCGTTCGCGCCCAGAATAGCTATGGCCGCCCGCGCAACCGGCGGACCGCGCACGAGTTTGCTGGCCGCGAGCCGCAGCAGCGCCGCCTGCTGCGGCCGCTGCCGATGCTGACGCTGGGTAGGCCGCTGGAACGGGGAGTGCTTCGGAGTCTGCGGCGTTGGGTTACTCATC
>DASUBU010000151.1:0-41338 GCA_035763125.1 Ktedonobacterales bacterium | reverse complement strand
GCGCGGCGTCCTAGCTTGCCCGCGAACGCCTGCGTCAGCGCGCGCAAGTCGTCGCGTGGAATCGTCCCCAGCACCGCCGTCAGGCCGAAGTAGACCACAATGGCCACCGGCAGTATGACCCAGATGTTCGAGCGATCGGTCGCCAGCACGGCGCCCGCCATCGCCACACTCGCCAGCAGTGCCTTCGCCACCATCTTCAGGCTGCGCCAGGGGCGCAACGCGGGTTCGAGCAGCGCCAGGCCAGCCACCAGCAACAGCAGCTCGGTGGCCGAGGTGGCCAGCGCTGCGCCGACATGCTCTAGCCGCGGGATCAGGACCACGTTGACACCGAGATTGAAGATCAGCGCCACGGCGGCCATGATGGTGATCTTCTTCTCCTGCTTGGTGCTCATCAGAACCGTGCTGACGACCGAGTTGGCGTAGAGGAAGACCAAGCCAGGGGCCAGCGCCTGGAGCACCGGCATGGTCTGCCTGAACTCCTCGCGGTGATAGAGGAAGCCCACGATCGCCGGCGCCACGCAGATCATCCCGGTGGCGATGGGGATGGCGACCACCATCAGCAAACCCATCGTCTTCTCGACCGCCAGCTTGAGCTGGTCGCGTGAGGTCACCGAATAGCGTGCGAAGACGGGATAAAGAATCGCCATGATGACGACGTTAGGCAAGAAGCAGAGGGTGTCGAAGAGGCGATAGCCCGCGCCGTACCAGCCGACCACCGCATCGTTGGTCCACAGCGAGAGCAGGACGGTATCCACGCGGTAATAGATCACCCCTAACACACCGTAGATCAGGAAGGGCAGCCCGCCTCGCACCAGCTCGGTGATGTGGCGCAGGTCGAAATAGAAGCCGGTTCCCACTACCCGGAAGAACCACGCGCTCTGCCAGACCAGGCTGGCAGCCGCGCCGCCCAGCAGCACGAAGGTCATCTCCTGCACACCGGCACCCAGGTGCAGCAGGAAGATCCCCACCGCGGCGCCGATGCCCTTTTCGATGATGGTGCCGAAGACGGGGAAGACCGCGCGCTGGACGGCATAGTGCAGCGAGCCGAACGTGCTCGCCATCGCGGCGCACAGCAGTGTCACGCCGGCTGTCGCCACCAGCAGGCGCTCTTGCTCGCTATAGCCCAGCAGCCATGACGCAAGCAGAATCACGCCGTACAGCACAATCCACAGTGCGATCTTCAGCAGCAGCGTGCTGGAGAGGTAGCGCAGTGCCTTTTCGGGCATCTGCGCCACATCGCGGATGAGCTGCTGGTTGAAGCCGAATTCGAGCGGGAAGCCGATCAGCGCCACGAAGGTAATCGCGAAATAGAGCTGGCCAAAGCGCACGTCGCCCAGGAAGCGGCCGTAGGCCATCGTCAAGAGCAACGTCGAGGTCCATGTGACGGCCTGCCCGGCGAGCGACAGCATCGTATTGCTAAGGATGCGGCGTAGGGCACTCGTCGCGCGCTCGTGAGGCGTCGCTTGCTCGGGCGTGGCGCCGGTGATCGCGGGCGGCGCAACCAGGGCGGCAGCCCCTGGGCCGGCGTGCTCGCGAACAGGATGGGTCGTCGTCATGCGTGGGCCTTCCCTGCTGCATGCGGCGCCAGGCCCCCACGCACGGCTCGCGAGGCGACGCTTGCCAGGTCGCCGAGCGCAGGGAGCGGGTCGCGCCAATCGAAGACAGAGTACGTGGTGGGACCGACCAGCGAGCGTGCGTACGTCAGCGGCGATGTCAGTCCGGCGCGCATCTCCGCCAGCCCGGCGGGCAGATCGGTGATCAAGCGAATCCAGCGTACGCCGTAGCGCGGCTCATGCGCCGTGGGCGGCTGGCCGCAGAGGTCGCGATACTGGATGTAGGGGAAGTCGAGGCCGCAGGCCTGGGCCAGGCTGTGCCAGCCCCAGGGGCGCAGATTGATGTCGAGCAGCTTATACTGGCCGTCGCGCGGGTCGCGCTTGAACTCCACCTCTACCATGCCCGTCACGCCCATGAAGCGCAGGATCCGCTCAGTTGGCTCGAAGATCTCGGGCACCTCTAGCGCCTGCACGAAGCTGCTGCCCAGGCCGTAGTCAATCGGGTACTGGCGGATGCGACGCGCGGAGAGTCGCAGCAGCGTCGCGCCGTCTTTGCAGTACGCGGCGACTGAATATTGCGCGTCGCCACTGCCGGGGATGATCTCTTGCACCATGATTTCGTCCGGCGCGATGATTGCCGCGGCACGGTCATATTGGCGGCGCAGCTCGTCGAGATCGCCCGCTGGAAGCGCCTTCAAGCGGATGGCGTATTGCAGGTGGACCGAGATGGCCGGCTTGATGATCACCGGATAGGCGATGTCGAGGCGGTCGAGCTCGCTGGCGGAGGCCGGGTACCACGTGCGGGGCGCGGGTACGCCAAGCTCGTCGGCCATGCGGTGTGTCAGGCGCTTGTCGCATGCCCAGCGCGCCACGCTCCAGTCTTGCGTGGCCAGCGTGAAGGCCGCGCCGAGCTGCTCGGTGTGGCACGAGACGAGCTCGACCACCTCATCCTGCATCGGCACCAGCATCCAGCCCTCCAGCCCGCGCTCGCGAGCGAGGTCGAGCAGGTAGCTGACGAAGGCGGGGTCGTCCATAGGCCCGGCCCACTTGTGGCGTCCGACCACGTAGCGCGAATACCAGGCCGAACGCGGCTGGTTGTCAATCACGATGCTCGGTACGCCGTGGCGGCCCAGGCTGCGTGCCACGCCCAGGGCCTTGAAGTCGCTGCCCAGGAGGACCGCGCCGGGGATACGCGCATGTAGTGCCATCGTACGCCTCCGCGATGTATCGAGGTGGGTGTGGAGAGTCGGTATGTGGTGGGTAACGAGAACGGTGTGGGAAGTACGCTCCGCGCAAGCGGCAACACGAGAAGCGCGCCCCCGAGCGCAGCAGGTGGCGCCTCTGCCCGTGGCCGTGTCACGCGCTATGCGTTGCTGAGCGCAGGCTCGCGCTCACGGGCTGGCTCGCCGGCGGCCACCAGCGGGCGCCGCATGGTACGCTCAGTGGCGCGCTGGATCTGCCGCGCGCTGATCTTGGAGCCGGCGACGAAGCGGCACAGCGGCCCGAAGTTGTAGCTGGCGATCGCGCCGGCGAAGCGTAGCCCCGGCGCGGAGGACTCGAAACCGGTATCGAGCACCGGGAAGCCGTCGTGCTCGAGCAGGCTCGCCCGCAGTGTCGAATCGAGGAAGCTCAGCCGATCGAGAGTCGGCCGGAAGCCGGTGGCGAGGAAGAGATGGTCCACCGTGCGCGAGCTGCCGTCGGAGAGCGCCAGCTCGAGCTGCTCACCGCGCGGAGTCGCGCGCTCGATCTCCACGCCGGTCGTCTCGCGCACCAGCCCGACCACGCGATGCTTGAGCCACGGTGCGCCGGAGGGCCGGGTCGCGCGCTGCTCGACCATGAAGCGTGTCTCGTCGGATAGGCGGCGGAAGAGCAGCGGGAAATGGATCAGCCAGTTGTACCCCGGCGGTCCGACGTCGCTGGAGGGATAGAAGACGTGTTTGGCGGGACCCGTATAGTTGTAGAGCTTGCGATTGATCCAGATGACCTCGCCACGCGCGATCAGCTCGACATCCTCCGCGCCTGCCTCGTGCAGGAAGGCCGCTGTCTGCACGGCGCTCTGCCCGCGGCCGAGTACCACCACCCGTTTGCCGCGAAAGCGCTCGAAGTCCTTGTGGGCCTTGGTGTGTGTCGCCAGCTCGGCGGGCAGGCCGCGTGCGAAGGCAGGCATCGTTGCGAAGGCGTCAATGCCGACGGCCACCACCACTTCGCGCGCGCGGGCGCTGCGGCCATCGTCCAGCTCCAGACGGTAGCCGCGGCCGTCAAGGGCCACGTGGCGGACGTACGTTGGGTCAACCTCTGGCACGCTGCGCTGCTGGAACCAGCGGCCATACTTGACGAAATACGGCAGCGGGATCGGCTCGCGCTTCGGCACGCCAAGGAATGTCGTGTAGCGGTCAAGGCTAAAGCGCTCCTCGGCGTCGTGCAGCGAGGAGGCAGACCACACCGACTTCAGATGCATTCCATCCGGCATCTTCTGCCAGAACTCCATCGGTTTGCCAAAGACTGCCGTGGGGATGCCGCGCGCCACCAGATGCGCCGCGATCGACAGCCCATATGGGCCGGCGCCAATCACAGCGACGGGATCGTCATTCACTGAGGTCGTCTCCTCCCTACCCACACACCACCGCGGGGCGCTGCTCCGTGCCCCTTAGGTTCGACGGTAGCACCGGGCTGTTCTCAAGAGATGTTGGTGGCAGTGGAGACTGGGTGATGATCGGTCTTGGGTACCGAAGGCCGCTCGGCTGGAGGAGTCGTGGGCAGTACGGCCATGAGGGCACGAGCCGGCGGTCTTCAACACACCTTCTTCACGCCAACGCATACCGGATTGTCATTGCCGGGGCGTACCGTAGTATGGACGTGCAGTGAGGGAAGCGAGGGTAGTATCGGTGCAACGCACATTCGAGGCGCTCTTCCGCCATCTGAAGTCGATCCTGCTGGTATTGGTGGTGCTGCCGGTCATCGGCCTGTCGATCGCCTTGGTGCTGCCGCGCACCTATCAGGTGGAAGCAACACTCTACGCACTGAATCGCTATGGAGTGATCGCGGATACTGGCATCGAGAGCAACCTGCTCGCCACCCCAGCGGAGACGCAGGCCACGGCACTGACCGAGCTACTGCAGACACGGGCCTTCTCGCTGGACGTCGCCAAGAGCACCGATCTGCCGAACACCTTGCCCTCGAGTGTGCGCGCCGATCAACAACTGAGCGATGATGCCCTCTTTGCCGAGATCTCCAAGCACGTCGTCGTCGGGGCACAGGGCTACAGCCTGTTCGTGATTACCTATACGAACACGCGGGCAACGATCGCGCAGCAGGTGGTCGCGGCCGTGATCAGGGAGTTCGGCCAGCAAAGCGCTGGCTTCTCGGCCGTCGAGGGGCAGCGCCTGCTGAATGCCTACAACTCACAGCTCGACTCCGCACAGAAGGCCGTCAACGCTGCCGTTCAGGCTGAGAATCAATACATCGCGTCTCATCCCAATGAGTCGCGCTCAGATCTGATCAACGATGCCCAGTATGCTCTGCTGCACGCCCAGACCCAGGAGGCCCAGGCTACCCTACTCGGCCTCCGCACGAAGATTGCCAGCCTTCAATCTGAGATCGCGATACAAGCGGGCGGCGCCGATGCGCTGTACAAGGTAATCGACGCGCCCCAGGTGCCCGAGCGGCCAATGTCACGCATGAAGACGTTCTTGATGGCCGGCGGTGGCGGGCTGGCCCTCGCGCTGGTCGCCTGCGCGATCTACCTCGCCCTGCTCGTGCGGCGCGACCGCGCACTCTACACGCCCCTCGATATCAAGCGCGTGGCGGCGCTGCCGGTGCTCGCGCAGATGCCAGCGGTCGCGCGGGGAGCGGTCCCCGTCATCATTCGGCCGATCACCACGGTCGCCGCTGCCACCGCGGCTCCTCCTGGCATTCTCAATGGACACAGCGCCGCCACCGCGCCGCAACCATAGATCAAGCAAGATTGCGAGTTGACCATGACCACTCATCGCAAGCGCAGCGCCGTACTCGAGAACGGCGCCAACGACAAAACGGTGACCGGGACCCGCACGCCTACGCAGATCACGGTGGCGCCAGAAACTGCTCTCGCCGCGCGGAACGGAAGGGCGGCCTCGGCCGCGAGCCGAGGCGTTGGCGCCTGGCCCACGCGCCGCAACGAGCGCGCTTCCAGAGGCATGCCGGATGTGCGGGAGCAGAGCCGCAGGCTCAGCGTCTCGCTCTTCATGCGCGAGCAGTCGCCGGTCCGAAGCGTCGGGTTCACCAGCGCGATTGCTGGCGAGGGGAAGTCGCTACTGGCGCTGACCACCGCCGCCGTGCTGGCTGAGGACAGCATCGAGCCGGTCCTGCTGCTGGAGGCCAACTGGGAGCACCCCACACTTCACGAGCACTTTGGCTTGCCACCCACGCCGGGACTGGCGGAGTGGCTGCGCGGTGAATGCAGTGAAGAGGATGTGCGCCATGAGGTCGCCGAGAACCTCAGCGTGGTCGTGGCCGGCGACGGCCGGGCGGATGCGGTCAAGCTGTTGCGCCGCCTGCGCGAGCGCAGCGCTGCTTATAAGGTCACGAGCTCACCCGCGCTGCTCATTTGTGATCTGCCGCCGGTCGTGACGTGCGGATACGGCACGCTTGCGGCCAGCACCATGGAGTCGGTGGTGATGGTGGTGCGGGCGGGTGTCACGCCGGAGGACATGGTTGCCCAGGCGTGCAGCCAGCTCGAACATCTGCCAATCGAGGGCGTGGTGCTCAATCAGATGTCGAGCCGTATCCCGCTGTGGCTCCAGCGCATTCTCTAATTGGCCGGAGGGCCGCATGGTCACTGTCTTTGGCTTGCTCATGGCATTCCTGGCGATCGGGCTGGTGGTCCGACGCTACACGCTTTGGGCGCGTCTCGGGCTAGCAGTCGTCGTCGCGTTTGTGGTCATTCATGTTTGCTTCCAGTGAGAAGACTATGCAGAGTCGCGCCCTCATGCCACCTCTGACCGTCTCCGCCGGTCATCTGCTGTCCGCTCCGCAGCTGCTCGACGAGCGCCAGCGGAGTGAGCGGCGCACCTTTGCCATCGTCGGCGGCCTGACGTTCACGCTTGGGCCAGCGCTGATCTGGCTGGGCGCCACCTCCGGCTTCGGGACCGTGGCGGCCGGGATCGGCGTGCTGGCTCTGCTGGCGCTGCTCATGCTGCGGCCGGTGACAGGCTTCTTCATCACGACTGCCGCGGTCGTCATCATCGAGCAGGCGGGTCTGCAGACCCCCATCTTCACCGATCATCTCTACGTCTTTTACTGGCCGCCCAGCTTCGCCGGGTTTGTCGAGCGGCCAATCGGCATCCTGTTGCTGTTGACGCTGGGCATAGTCGCGCTGCGGCGCTTCGCCACGCGCCGAACGCCGCTCGAAGGCGGTCCCCTCTTCTGGCCGCTGCTTGGGCTGCTCGCCTGTGTGGTCGTGGGAGTGCTGCATGGGCTACAGGCTGGCGGCAACTTCAAGATCATCGTGCTGGAGGTGCGCCCGTTCGAGTATCTGTTTCTCGGGTACCTGCTGGCCTATAATCTCGTCGAGAAGAAGAGCCATCTGGTTGCCTTCTTCTGGATCGTGATCGTCGGCGCTGGCATCAAGGCGCTCCAGGCGTGCTATCTCGTTTTCGTGATCTACCAGGGGCATGTCGCCGACCTGAACGAGATTATGGCCCACGAAGAGTCGTTCTTTTGGGTCGCGCTACTATTGCTGGTCGTCCTCTTCGCACTGCACCATCGCCACCGCGGCCAGCTCGCCGCGGCGCTGGTAATCCTGCCGTTTCTGTTGATCGGGCTGGTGGCGAACAATCGCCGCGCCGATTACGTGGCCTTCGTCGTCGGCGCGACCGTCGCCTGGCTGCTGGTGATAGTGCTCAAGCGCACGGGGCGGCTGAAGCATCTCGTGATCTTCGGCTGCGTGGCGGCGCTCGCCGCCGGCTATGTCTTGATCTTTTCGCACGCCAGTGGCACCTTCGCCGAGCCAGCCCGCGCGATCATGGCAACCATTCACCCCAGCGCCACCGACGCGCGCGACGCGGCTTCCAATCTCTACCGCATCTACGAAGACTTCGACCTCAAATACACCGCCAAACAGAGCCCGGTGATTGGCTGGGGCTTCGGCAGGCCATTCCTGCAGCCGCTGGTGCTGCCCAACATCCTCGACCTCGACCCCTATTACCTCTACGTTCCACACAACACGATATACTGGGTGATGATGCGGCTCGGCGCGCTCGGCTTCTTCGCCCTGTGGTATCTGATCGGCGCGCTGGTCGTCCGCGGCTGCCAGATCGCTCGCTCGCTGCTCGATCCCTACCTACAGCTCGTGGCCATCTACGTCGTCTCCGTCACGTTCATGGAGGTCATCCTGGCGTACGCCGACTACCAGCTCTTCTTCTACCGCAACGTGATCTACCTGGGACTGCTCGCGGGCATTCTCATGCGCCTGCCCAAGATTGACGCTGCCCAGGCCGCGCAGGCCACAGCGGACAAGGCGACAGCGGGGAGCGGGGCGGCGCAGGACAACACCGTAGCCACAGCGCGCGGTGCGCGCCCTTCAGCACGGCCAGTGGCAGCCTTGGTGAAGGGAGCCCCCCGCTGATGAATGTACTCGTCGTCTGCTCTCGCATTCCGCGGCCCACCTGGGGCGCTGGCACGCGCAACTACGCGCTACTGCGGGCGCTGGCCGCGCGCCATCGCGTCGCGCTCTTGGCCCTGGTAGACGGTGACGATCCCGATCTCGTGGCGCGCGACACCTCGCATCTGGCCGGCCTCGCGTCGCCCATTCGCCTGGTCCAGGTGCCGGGCGGGCACGGCAAGCGACTGCGCCAGCTCGCCGCTGTAGCACGCGGCCGCAGCTACCAGCTTGACGAGTGCAGCCCCCGCACGGCGGCGGCACCGCTGGCTGAGCTGCTCGCCGCCGAGCATTTCGACGCCGTGCTCTTCGAGAGCGCGCTGACCGCCGGCTATCCGGTACCGTCCGGCACGCATGTGATCGTGGACCAGCACAACCTCGAATACGAGCTGGTGCGCCGTACCTTCGAGCAGGAGCGCAACGGGCCGCGCAAGTGGTACGCGGCACTAGAATACCGCGCCCTCTGCTCCGCCGAGCTGGAGCGCTGCCGCCGGGCCGATGCCGTGACCGTGACCAGCGAGCGCGAGCGGCGTATCCTTGCCGAGCTGCTGCCGGGGACGCCTGTCGCGGTCGTGCCGAACGGTGTGGACGTAGGGGCCTTCACTCCGGCGGCGCCAGAGGAGGAAGTTCCTGGCCGTGTCGTCTTCACCGGCACACTCGGCTACCACCCCAACGTGCAGGCCGTCTTACACTTCGCCCGCGCCTGCTGGCCGCGCATCCGTGCTGAGCTGCCCGATGCCGAGTGGCAGGTCGTGGGCAGTTATCCCCCAGCAGAGGTGCAGCGGCTCGCCGAGCTGCCAGGGGTGACGGTGACGGGCACAGTGCCGGCGGTACAGCCCTACCTGCGCGCGGCGAGTGTCGCGGTGGTGCCGCTGCTGGTGGGCGGCGGCACGCGGCTGAAGATCCTGGAGGCGCTGGCGACGGGCAAGGCGGTGGTGACGACCGCGGTGGGCTGCGAGGGGCTGGCGCTCACGCCTGGCGAGCACGCGCTGATCGAAGACGACCCGGACGCCTTTGCGGCGGCGGTTGTCGCGCTGCTGCGCGATCCGGCACGGCGAGCCGCCCTGGGTGCGGCGGGCCGCGCGCTGGTGGAGGCGCGCTATGGCTGGGAGCGCTGTGCTGAGCCGCTGCTGGCAGTGCTGGAAACCCTGGGCGCCGCGGAGCGGGGACGTGCTGGGACCGAGACTGCGGTTGGGGTGAGGGGAGGCAGGATATGATCGTGACGGCGCTCTGGCCGGGGCTGATGTGGCTGGCAGGGCTACACTGGCTAGTGCTGGCGGCGGAGCTGTGGCTGGCGCTGCCGCTGGCTTACCTTGGCCTGCTGGCGGTTTCGGCAGCCATCGAGGGGCGCCGCCGCGCGCGCGCTCCTCTCCCGCCGGCGCCCGGGGAACGCGCTCCGCGGTTGGCCGTGCTGATCCCCGCGCACGACGAGGAAGAGCTGCTCCCCGCGCTGCTGGCAAGCCTGAAGCGACAGACCTATCCACGCGAGCGCTTCGAGGTCTGCGTGGTGGCCGACAACTGCACCGATCGCACCGCCGAGATTGCGCGGGCGGCTGGTGTGCAGGCATTCGAGCGGCACGACACGGTTCGGCGTGGCAAGGGCTATGCGCTGAACTGGGTGCTGGCCGAGCTGGAGACACGCGAGCAGCGCTACGACGGCTACCTCGTCTTCGACGCCGATTCGGTGGTCGAGCCGGGCTTCCTGGCGGCGATGGCGGCTGAGCTGGCGCGCGGCGCGCGAGCCTGCCAGGGCAGCAATACCGTTCTCAACACCACCGAATCGCCCAGCACGGTGCTGCGCTGGCTGGCGCTGACGCTGATGAACCACGTCCGCCCGCTCGGCCGCAACAGCCTGGGCGGCTCCTCGGCACTGACCGGGAACGGCATGTGCCTCAGCCGCAGCCTGCTGGAGCGCTTCCCATGGGAGGCGTTCGGCGTTGCCGAGGACTACCAGTATTACCTCCAGATCGTCACCGCTGGCGAGCGCGTGCGCTACGTCCCCGCGGCGGTCGTGCGCTCCCACATGCCGACCTCGTTCGACCAGATGCGCTCACAAGACGTACGCTGGGAGTCCAGCGCGCCGGAGACGCCACGCTGGCAGGTGGCGCTGGCGCTGCTGCGGGCGGGACTGCGCGAGCGCGACAGGGTGCGCCTCGACGCGCTGGCCGAGCTGCTGGCGCCGACACTCTCGCGGCTAGCAGGTGGCGTAGCGCTGGTGGTCGTGCTGGCAGCGCTTGTGGGGACGCCGCTGGAGTGGGCGCTGGCGGGCGCGCTCCTGGCGCTGCTGCTGCTCTATGCCGGATCGGCGCTCTACACGCTGCGACCCGGCGCGGCGGTCTACCGCGCGCTGCTCTACGCGCCGGGCTACATGGCCTGGAAGCTCTGGGTGCAGATCGTCCTGCGCCGCAGCAAGCGCCACGCGGGGACCTGGGTGCGGACGCGCCGGCCGGCCGAGGCGCAATAGCGAACACCGATCAACCGGGCGGTAAACGGTAGATGGGGAGGAGGACGGCATGGGGGCGATTCGCGTCGCGGCGGTGACGTACGACTACTATCCCTTCGACGTGCGGGTGCGGCGGCTGGCCGAGGCGGCAGCCGACGCGGGCTGCGAGATGGACGTGATCTGCCTGCGCGACGAGGGCGAATGCGAGCGCGAGACGTACAACGGCGTGGACGTCTATCGCCTGGCAATGGGCCGCGGTTTCGGCAAGTCGCTGCCGCGCACTGTGCTCGACTGGAGCCTGTTCATGCTGCGCGCGGGTGCGCTGCTCACCCGGCTGCACCTGCGCCGCCGCTACGACGTCGTCCACGTCCATAACATGCCCGATTTCCTCGTCTTCAGTGCGCTGCTGCCCAAGCTGCTCGGCGCGCGCGTCATCCTGGACGTGCAGGATGTCAGCCCGGAATTGATGACAGCCAAGGCGCATGGCAAGGGCGCCCGCGCGCGGTCCGTCCTCTTCCGGCTGGCGGCGCTGCAGGAGCGCATCTCGGCCTGGTTCGTGGACTCGGTCGTCACCGTTGGCTGGCCCTTCGAGGAGAAGCTGCTCGGCCGTGGCGTGCCCAAGCGCAAGCTGGCGATTGTGCTCAACAGCGCCGACCCCAAGCTCTTCCCGCCGGAGCGCCGCTGCCCGCCGCCCAACCTTGACGGCGATCCCACGCAGCCATTCATCGTCATGTACTGGGGCACGCTGGCCGAGCGTAATGGGCTGGACGTGGCGCTGCGCGCGGTAGCGCTGGCGCGGGCCGAGGTGCCGAACGTGAGGCTGGACATCATGGGCCGCGGCGAGCAGGTGCCGGTGCTGAAGGCGCTCGCCGCCGAGCTCGGCATCGCCGACCAGGTGCGCTTCAGCGATCCCGTCCCCGCCGAGCAGATCGTGGACTTTGTGGTGCACGGCGACGTCGGCATCATCCCGTACCGTGTTGACGGCTTCGCCGAGCTGGTGCTGCCGACCAAAGCCTACGAGCTGGCCTGGATGCACCGGCCGATCATCGCCTCCGACACGGTCGCCATCCGCTCGATGTTCCGCCCCGTCTCGCTGAGGCTCTGCCCGCCCGAGGACTCGCGCGCCTTCGCAGACGCGATCATCACGCTCGCTCGCGATCCGCAGCGCCGGGCGGAGCTGGTGGCCGCCGCCGCCGAGGACTACGTGCCCTACGAGTGGGAGGCGATGGCTGCGCGCTACGCCGAGCTGCTCGCCACGCTCAGCGGCAAGCCGGCACGCCCACAAACAGCGCCAGCAACCATAGAGCCTGCTCCGGCTGCTCGCTGATTCCGAATTACCAGGAGCAAGCGGCGTGAATGCTCGCCGCGCGGCTGAAGGTCCGCAGCAGATCATCCGCCGCGCGCCCATCCCCTATGGCAACGCCTCGATGCCGTTGGGGTTCACGTCCACGGCGTGATGCCCTGCTTGTAGATGCAGATCAGCGAGCGATCGTCGAACGAGCCGTGCCGCTCGTACCCCAACAAGTCTTCAAGCTTCCGCGCTGCCGTGGCCGGATCGTTCTCGCCGAGCGCCGCCTGGAACATCGGCTTCTCCAGTCGTGTCAGGTTGCCCTCCAGCGGCACGAAGTCGTCGGAGATGCCGTCGGTCATCGCCAGGCAATAGACGACTGGGCTGGCGATCAGCTTGGCCGTGACGCGCCGCCCCCAGTCCTCCTCGGTATCGGGCACATCCGTTAGGAAGGTGACGCCGTGGCCGAGTCGCTCGCCATCCGCCTCTGAGAGCCACTCCAGCCTGGCAGTTTCGCCGTCAATCGTGCGCGCCACCACCGCGCCGTCGCCGATGTGGCCGCCAGCCACCAGATGCACGCCGTTGGGGAGCTCGCGATGGAGTACCAGCACGAGTGTCGTGCTCAGGTCTTTGACCGTCACCGTGACGCCCGACTGCTTGCGATCTGCCTCCTCTTGCAGCCGCCGCCCCTCCCGATGTAGTGCATCGTATGCGGCGCGCAAGCCGCTTTCGACCACGCGGCTAGCCCTGGCTTCATGGCTGCCCAGCTCGTCCGCCATAACAGAGAGGCTGTGCCGTATCGCCGCGACCGCGGCCTGCACGGCCACGTGGGCGCCCAGGCGGGCCAGCTTGTAGGTGCTCCCGCCATCTGCCACCGCCGCCAGATGCCACATGCCGTCCACAATCTCGGCCGCGATGGCGTCTTCGCGGTATTTACCCTCATATGTGTGCGCCAGTCCGATGCGGCTGCTGCCGATGATAGCCCAGCCCTTCTCGGCTAGCGTCACTTGATCGAAGTCGGCCACTGGTGGGAAGCCGTCGTTGTGCTTCGGTTGCACGGTCGAGGCTGTCGCCTGTCTAGGTGGAGTGAGGCCAATTGCGCCCAAGAGGGCCGCCAGTGCTGCCGCATAGTCGCGCGTGGCATCGTAGCGATCGTAGTGGTGGCGCGCATCCCATAGTGGAGGGATGGACGCGGGCGCACAGGGAGCGGCAAGGAACGGTATGACTTCGCGCATGCGGCCCTGATGGACAAGATTGATGGCCGCGTCCATCTCTTCCTGGACATATGGCGAGACAATCGCCGCCGGGGTGAGCACGAGCACCAGCCATTCGTTTGCGTCCAGTGCCGCGTTGATGCGCTGCACGAACGTGCCCGCGCCCAACTCTGTCATATCCACCCGTACGTCGGCGCCGGCATGTCGCAGGTCCGCCACGAGTCGGGCGGTGAATGCGTCATCCTGGTGACTGTGGCTGACGAAGATGCGGGGAGCGGTGGGCTGAGGCGCACCCATTGGGCGAGGCTCCTTGGCTGTGCGGCGAGCGCCGGCGACGCGATGGAATACGCTGGATCAGAGCATTGACTATCGAGAGGGATGAAGCGCCGGCGGACTCGCAATGCTCGGCTGCGAGCATGATTCTAGCATGCGGCATGTGCGGGTTCAACAGCGCCGTCTCCGTCTGAGTCTGGTATGATCTGCTGCGGCTTGCGAGAGAATTGGAGTGGCCATGGGCAGAACCAGCACTCTCTGCCCTGTCCGCGAGTTCTCACAGCATGCACTCCGCACTAGTACTGTCAATCCGTACTCGCAGCCTGTACACTTTGGCTGCGAGCAGGTATACTGAACGCGAGTCAGTTCGTGGCTGGCGGCTGAGCGAGAGCGGGCACGATATGCGAGATGCGGACGGCGAGCGCAACGCAGGCGCTAGCCTGCCAGGTGAGTTCGAGCTGATCGCTCGTCTGACCGCTGGGCTCGAGACACGCGCCGATGTGGTCCTGGGCACCGGCGACGATGCCGCGCTGCTCGCGCTCGGTGGTGATGACTGGCTGCTCGTCGCAACGGTGGATGCACAGGTCGAGGGCATCCACTTCGTGCGGGGTGTCGCCGCGCCGGAGGATATCGGCCACAAGGCGCTGGCCGTCAACCTCAGCGACCTCGCCGCGATGGGCGCTGAGCCGCGATGGGCGCTCGTCTCGCTGATGCTGCCGCCCGGACACGTCACTGCCGACGAGCTGGAACGCATCTACGGCGGCATGCGGGCGCTGGCACGCAGGTATGGCGTGGCGATCGTCGGCGGCAATATTGCCGCCACCAGTGGCCCGCTGATCCTGGACGTGACGGCACTAGGGCGTGTGCGGCGCGGCGCCGAAGTGAGGCGCGCCGGCGGCCAGCCGGGTGACGTGCTGCTGGTAGTGGGAACGCTCGGCGCGGCGCAGGCTGGGCTGCTGGCGCTGGTCAAGGCTCCGGGCAACACAAGGCAGGCGCAGTTGGCACCGGATATGCTAGCACAGGTGCGTGCGGCAATGGTAGCTCCGGTGCCGCAGGTGGCTGCCGGCAGCGCCCTTGCGGCGACCGGTGCGCTCGGCGCTATGCTTGATGTCAGCGATGGGCTGGCCGCCGATCTGGCGCATCTGTGCGCCGCGAGCGGGACGGGCGCCGTCCTCGAGGCGGCGCGCATCCCGATCTCGTCCGCGGCCGTGGCGGTTGCGCGTGCCTACGGGCGCGATCCGCTCGCGCTGGCCCTGCACGGCGGGGAGGACTACGCGCTGCTGTGCGCCGTCCGGCCGGAGCGTGTGGCTTCCGCGCGTGATGCGGTACGCTCCGCGGGCGGTGAGGCGCACATCGTTGGCGAGCTGACGGCGGCGGCCGAGGGGCTGCGACTGCGTCGCCCCAACGGCCAGTTGCAGCCGCTGGAGCCGGGCGGATGGGACCACCTGCGCCTCCAATCTTGACGCGGACCTGTCACGACGGTCGGACGCGCCAGGGATGGGGTCCCGGGCCGGCCGAGGATGAGGTGGATACGAGGGGGGACATGATCGAGCTGGTGGAAACCATAGACGACGCACTCGGCACGCTGGCCGATGAAACGACCGAGCTCGGCATCTTCGCCGAGGAGGTCTACAAGAACGCGGCGGCCGCTTTCTACGAGCAGCCGGAACAGGCCGCGCGCATCGCGCTAGATACCGAGCGAGTCTGCCAGCAGGTCTACCACACGATCCATCAGAAAGGCCTGGCGGTGCTCGCGTGGTATCAGCCAACCACCGACGAGGTGCGCCGCGTGGTCGAGCTGCAGCATATCGCCGCCGAGCTGGCGCGCATCGGCTATGACGGACGCCTCATCGCCGAGCAAGCGTTGGCGCTGCGCGGAAGTGCCGAGGCCCTGCTCCGCCAGCTTCACGGCCCCGCCTCGGCGTTGCTCGTCCAGCTGATCCGCCAGGCTTATCGGGAAGTGCGCGGCTGTGTCGTGCTGACCACCACGCGCGATACGGTGTTTGCCAAGCGTCTGCTCGCCGAGGATCCCGAGCTCGACCGCATCTTTCTCTCGTACCGCGCCGCGCTCGAAGAGGCGATCCACCAGCATCCGCAGTATGCCGCCCCGTTCCAACGGCTGCTGCTGGCTGGCGTCCACATCGAGGATATCGGCAACCGCGTCGTCGCCATCGCCCGCGGATTGCTCTCCACTCCGCCGCAGGTCAGTCCCTGAGTGCCGCGAACGGGCCCGCTCGCTCGCGCGCCAGTCGCTTCAGCTCGTTCAGCCCCGCGCGTGCCGCCGCGCGTGTCGCCTCGTCCAGCGTCGCATCGGCGGCGAACTCATCTTCATCCAGCGTGTGGGTCTTGCCACTGGTGGCAACCCATAGGTCGAGCAGCAGGTCCACCGCCGAAACCAGGCTGTCCGTGATGGTTGCCGGCCGCGTGACATTGCAGTACCAGCCTTTCAGTCTATCCCCGGCGGCCGCATGAATCTCGAAGATGTTGTACCAGCGGTCGGTGAAGAACCACTCCACGAAGCGATCGCCTGGCTCGAATGTGACGTAGCCCAGCGCCAGCGGCGGGCGCGCCCAGCGCGCGTCCAGCCGCACACCAGTGGGCAGCCGCTCGGCGAGCTCCGCTTCGTAGCGCACCGTGACGTGGCCGCTGGTATCGAGCTTGTGCACGGTGATGTTGCTCATTGCGGCGTAGGTGCTCCTTCTGTGAGCCGTGCAGGCGCGAAGAGGTCGGCGTCGGCGTTGGGCCGGTCGAGCATCAGATCGGCGGCGATCCGCGCGGAGAGGATCGCGCTGGCGTTGCCGTGGCCAGTGTAGCCGCCGGAGACGTACACGCCCACCACGCCGGGCAGCGCGCCCACCAGCGGCAGCCCGTCGGGCGAGAACGCCATGATGCCCGCCCAGCGCCGCTCGATGGTAACATCTGGCAGCGCCAGCGTCTCGTGGACGAAAGCGTCCAACTGGTCCTGCACCAGCACGCCCGGCGTCTCGTCGTCGGTCAGCTCAGTCTCGAATGAGGTGTCGCGCCAGCCGCCCACCACCAGCCTGCCGTCGGGGAGCTGCCGCCAATACTGGTATCCTTCGTTCGCGTAGCAAGGGCAGTCGAAGAGCCGCTCGGCAATCGGCGCGGTGACGAGCATCTGCCCGCGCGTTGGGGTGATGGCGCCCGCCAACGGCTCCGCACCGTGCATGGCGGCCAGCTCGGGCAGCCAGGCGTTGGTGGCGAGCAGGATGTGCGAGGCACTGACCGCACCGCTTGCCGTCGCCACACGCAAGCCGCCGCCTGCCACGCGCTCGACGCCAGTAACGGGGCTTTGCTCATGTATGGTCGCGCCGGCCTGGCTGGCGAGCATAGCAAGCCCAGCGACGAAGCGCGCCGGCTGGATCTCGCCATCGCCGGGATAGTAGATGCCGCCCCGGTAGAACGGTCGAATGCGCTCGGGGAGGTGGTCTTGGGCCACTAGCTCAGCCTGCCAGCCGTCCTCACGCAGCAGCGGCACGCTCGCCTCGTGTGTTGCGAATTCAGCCGCCGAGGCGGCGATGCGCAAGCTGCCCGCGCGCCGAAAGCCGCTCTGCCAGCCGTGCCCTGCCAGCTCGCCAAGCAGATCCGCGGCCAGCCGCTGGTTGCGCACGCCGAAGTCCCAGATCCGCCGCGCTCGCTCGCGCCCGTAGCGCGCGATGGCGGCGGCATAGTCTTCGGCTGTGCCGGCGAGCAGAAAGCCGCCATTGCGCCCGCTGGCCCCGGCCGCCACCTGCCGCGCTTCGAGCACGATGGCCCGCGCGCCGGCCCGCGCCAGCCACAGCGCGGCCGCGCAGCCGGTGATGCCGCCCCCGACAATCGCCACATCCGCCGCAGTTTCTCCCAGGAGCGCCGGGAAGCGCGGCAGGTCTGCCTCTTCCTGCGCCTCGGCCTGCCAGAACGACGTGCTGCCCATTGCCCCTCCTGATCCGCGACCTGCATGCGCTCAACTGCCGTTGTTCCCACGCACGGCACGACACCGCACCGCCCGGTACGATCGCGGCGCGGCCCGCCTCGCCATCTGCGAACCGCCCGCGCGCATTCAAGCGTAGCATCCGGCTGCAAGCCGTCTCATGTCAGGCGGGGCGGCTCCGGCTCGCGCGGGCCGAAGCGCGGCACGTAGAGCAGATCGCGCCAGATTCGGAAGATAAGCATCAGCGCCAGTGATGAGGCGGCCACCGAGAACAGATACGCCAGACTCTGCGAGCCGGTGAGCAGCGTCAACAGCGCGACAGCCAGCGCTGGCGCCAGCACCACCTTCAGCAGCCGCATCGCCCCCATCGCTACCACCGTCACCGCCAGCACTTGAAGCGGACCCACCGGCAGCAGCACCATCGTCAGTACGCCGACACCCGCGCCCATCACCGGACCTACCACAGCATTACGAAATGTCGTCGCCCAGCTATGTGGATCGCGGATGAAGAGGTCGTAGCCGATCGCCGCCAGCGAGGGGTAGAGCAGATAGCGCAGATGGGTCGCGCCCACCAGCACCGACACGCCCGCAAGGTAGAGCGGCACGATAATAAGCGCCGAGAGCAGACAGAAGCGTGCCCGGCGCGTGCCCACCTGCTGCTGGGCCACCGCGTTCGCCGGCTGCGGCCGCCTGCGTGACCGGAAGACATTCTCTGGTCTGTCATGGTGGCCGCGGTTCGGCGCGGTCGTGGCGCTCATACTTCCCTGCCCCCCTGCTGTGGCTCGCGGCTGTACAATCGCATGGGTCGCAACTAGCCTGCCACGCGCGCCCGGCATCGGGTATACTGACCGCGGCGCCACACTGCCAGCGTCGTCCAGTCCCATCCTCCCCCCTCTCCAGGAGCCGCCAGATGTTCGACTTCTCGCTTTCCCCCGAGCTCGAAGACCTCCGTTCGAAGGTGGCCGCGTTCATCCGCGACGAGGTGGTTCCCGTAGAGCGCGAGGCGACCGGCCACGACGGCCTGCCCGCCGAGCGAATGGCTGCCCTGCGGGAGCGCGCCCGCGCGCTGGGCATCTATGCGCCACAGATCCCGCGTGAGTGGGGCGGCCTGGGACTCGACATGCGCTCGATGGCCGTTGTCTTCGAGGAGGCCGGTCGCAGCCTGCTGGGGCCGTCTGCCCTCAACTGCTCGGCGCCCGACGAAGGCAACATGCACCTGATCGAGCTGATCGGCTCGCCTGAGCAGAAGGAGCGCTATCTTCGGCCGCTGGTCGAGGGGCGCATCCGCTCGTGCTTCGCGATGACCGAGCCGCCTCCCGGCACCGGCGCCGATCCGTCGCTATTGCTCACACGGGCCGAGCGACGCGGCGACGGGTGGGTGCTGAACGGCGAGAAGTGGTACAGCACGGGTGCCGATGGCGCGGCCTTCGCCATCGTGATGGCCCGCACCAGCACCGACGACGCCGGCCGGCCGCGCGCCGCGATGTTCCTGGTGGACACCGACAATCCGGGCTTCCGTCTGGTGCGCCGCGTTCCCTCACTCGACGAGGGCATTCCCGGCGGCCACTGCGAGCTTGAGCTGCGCGAATGCACCGTCGCCGCCGATGCCGTGCTGGGCGAGGTGGATCGCGGCTTCGCCTACGCTCAGGCGCGGCTGGCGCCCGCCCGCCTGACGCACTGTATGCGCTGGCTCGGCGTCGCGCAGCGCGCGCAAGAGATCGCCGCCGGCTACGCGAGCGTCCGCCAGAGCTTCGGCAAGACGCTCAGCCGCCACCAGATGGTGCAGGCGATGCTGGCCGACTCGGCGATGGAGCTGCACGCCGCCCGGCTGATGATCTGGCATGCCGCCTGGGTGCTGGATACGACCGGCCAGGGCGACACCGACGCCGCACGCCACGAAACCTCGCTCGCCAAGACGTACGTCGCCGAGACCGTTAACCGCGTGGTGGACCGCGCGCTCCAGATCTGCGGGTCATCTGGTATCTCGGAAGACCTGCCGCTGGCCGGCTTCTACCGCGCGGTGCGCCCCTTCCGCATCTACGACGGTCCCTCTGAGGTCCACCGTGGAGTGGTCGCCCGCAGCGTGCTGAAAGCCGCCGCGCGCCAGGCCAGCGCGAGCAGCGTGGGCGCGGCCGAGGGTGTGCGCGCCGGCCGCGGCTCGCAATCCGCGGCGGAAGGGAGCCCCGCATGAGCGGTAGCCTGCCGCCGCTGGTGGATCCCGGTGCCCTCGCACGCTATCTCGATACGGCGCTGCCAGAGGTCGCCGGCCAGCCGCTGGCGGTCGAGCGCATTCGTGGCGGGCATTCGAACGAGACGTTCTACATCACGCGCGGAGAGCAGCGGATGGTGCTGCGCCGCCCGCCGCGTGGGCCGCTGCTGCCGACCGCGCACGATGTCGCCCGCGAGTACCGCGTGCTGCGCGGGCTGATCCGGACCAACGTGCCAGTGCCACGGCCGCTGCTGCTCTGCCAGGACACGAGCGTGCTCGGCGCGCCGTTCTATCTGATGGAGCGCGTCGAGGGCGTCGTGATCCGCGACACCTTGCCGCCAGCCTACGCCGCTGATGAAGCCGCCCGCTTCGGGCTGGGCATCGAGCTGGTGGATCGGCTGGCCGATCTGCACGCGGTGGACTACTCGGCCATCGGACTGGCCGACCTGGGCAAGCCGGCAGGCTATCTGGAGCGCCAGCTCAAGCGCTGGACAGGGCAGCTCGACGCCTCGCGCAACCGGCCGCTGCCCGGTCTGGACGCCGTCACCGACTGGCTGGGCGCCAACCTCCCGGAGTCGCCGGCAGGCACCATCGTCCACGGCGACTACCGGCTCGACAACGCGATGTACGCGCCTGAGCCGCCGGCGCGCATCGTGGCGCTCTTCGACTGGGAGATGGCGACGCTCGGCGATCCCCTGGCGGACCTGGGCTACCTGCTCTCATTCTGGCGCGAGCCCAACGACCCGGCCACCGCCCTGGATGTCGCCTGGCGCATCACCTCGCTGCCAGGCTTCCCCACGCGCGCGCAGCTCGTCGCGCGCTATGCGGAGCGCACCGGCCGCCAGATGACGCACGTGCCGTTCTACGTCGCGCTGGCGATGTGGAAGCTGGCGATCCTGCTGGAGGGCAGCTACAAGCGCCACCTGGCCGGCACCACCGACGATCCCTTCTTCGCCACGCTCGGCGAGGGCATCCCCACCCTGGCGCGCGGCGCGCTGGCGGTCGCTCGCGGCGAGGTCGCGTTCTCATGAGCGGATAGCGGGGTATCTCCTTGGATCGTGTCGGCCCCTCGTGCTATGCTCGCTGGGCACGGGCCGACTCACGGTTGACCTCGTACCTGCCGCTGGCAACTTGGCATGCCGCGACTTTCCCTATCCTGGAGACGCCCATCACATGTTTGACACGCTTCCCACCTCCTCCGCCGCCGTCGCCGACTGGACCTGGGACCAGTTCGCGCCGTACTACGACGACCTGCTCGCCCGGCCGCTCTCCGCCGAGTCGGTGGATCAGTGGCTGGCTGATTGGACAGCCGTCAGCGCGCTGATTGACGAGCTCAACACGCGCTTCACCATCACCACCACCACCAACACCGCCGACGAAGCGCTAGAGGTGCGCTACAGGGCCTTCCTCGACGAGCTGGTGCCCAGGCAGATGGAGGCCGAGCAGCATGTCAAGCAGAAGCTGCTGGCAAGCGATCTAGAGCCGGCGGGCTTCGCTATGCCGCTCAAGAAGCTGCGTGCCGAGGCCGAGCTCTACCGCGACGAGAATTTGCCGCTAATCGCCGAGCACCGCAAGCTCACGCTCGACTACGAGAAGCTCGCCGGTGCCCGCACGGTCACCTGGGACGGCGCTGAGATCCCACTCGTCCAGCTCTACCCGGTGCTGGAAGAGACCGACCGCGACCGCCGCGAGGTCGCCTGGCGCCTGATGCGCTCGCGTGTGCTGGATGATTCCGCGGCACTCGCCGATCTCTGGCGCCAGATGATGACGGTCCGCGCGCAGCTCGCCGCCAACGCCGGCTTCCCCTCGTACCGCGAGTATCGCTGGCAGCAGCTCTTCCGCTTCGACTACATTCCTGAGGACGCCAAGCGCTTCCACGCCGCGATCGAGGAGGCCGTCGTTCCCGCCGCGGCCCGGATTTACGAGCGGCGCCGCCAGAAGCTCGGCGCCCCCTCGCTGCGGCCATGGGACCTCCAGGTGGACCCCTCCGGCCTGCCGCCACTGCGCCCCTACGCCGCGATGGACGAGCTGGAGACCAAGACCGCCAGACTCTTCCGCGCCGTGGCCCCGCAATTCGCCGGCTACTTCGAGACGATGCGTATTGAGGGACTGCTGGACCTCGAGAGCCGCAGGCACAAGGCGCCCGGCGGCTATTCGCTGACCTACACCGTCACCCGCCGGCCGTTCATCTTCTGCAACTTCTCCGCCGCCGCTGGCACCCACGACGACGTGCAGACGCTGCTGCACGAGGGCGGCCACGCCTTCCATAGCTTCGAGATGGCCACGCTACCGTACCTGCAGCAGCGCTCCGAGCAGATGGTGCCGATTGAGTTCGCCGAGGTCGCCTCGATGGGCATGGAGCTGCTTGCCTCGCCATTCCTGACGGCCGAGCGCGGCGGCTTCTATTCGCCCGCCGAGGCCGCGCGAGCGCGCATGGACCACTTGAGCGGCATCATTACCTTCTGGCCCTACGGTGCGATGATTGACGCGCTACAGCACTGGATGTACGAGCATCCACGCGAGGCCGCCGCCATCGAGGCCTGCGACGACTACTGGGAAACGCTCGAAGATCGCTTTCGCCCGGCACTCGACTGGAGTGGCCTGGAGCTCGAGAAGCGCACGATGTGGCGGCAGCAAGGCCACGTCTACGCCGATCCCTTCTACTACATCGAGTACGCCATGGCGCAGCTCGGCGCGGTGCAGGTATGGGCCAACTCGCTGCGCGACCATCCCGCCGCCGCCGCTGCCTATCGCCGTGCGCTCGCCCTCGGTGCGACGGTCCCGCTGCCCGTGCTCTATGAGACTGCTGGCGCGAAATTCCTCTTCAACGCCAAGACGCTGGGCGCGGCGGTAGAGTTGATCGAGCGCACCATCGCCGAGCTCGTGCCGGTGGCGGCGAGCACAGACGCCGGCGGCTCAGGCGGTGCACCAGCATAGATAGCAGCCGGCTCACCCCTCCGAGATTCCGCTCCAGGCCGCATCACAAAGACCAGTGAGAGGAGGGCCGGCGAGGCACCCACCGCTCTACGCTCTCGTGCTGTTGCGTGCGTAGGTGGTGCCGCGCACGATGCGACGGAGGACTTAACCGTGACCGACGAGACATCCCAGCGGCAAGACGTACCTTCACCCGATGAGGCCGAGGTGCACGCGCTCTACCGGGCTATCCTCGATGGCTGGAACGCGCGCAGCGGCGATGACTTCGCGGCCCCGTTCGCCGAGGACGGCGAGGTCATCGGCTTCGATGGCAGCGAGCACTCCGGGCGGGCTGAGATCGCCGCGGCAATGCGGCAGATCTTCGCCGACCACGCGACCGCGAGATATGTGGGCAAGATCAAGAGCGTGCGGCTGCTGGAGTCTGACGCGGCGGTCTTGCGCGCGGTCTCCGGCATGGTGCCGCCTGGCCAGTCCGACATCAATCCAGCAGTCAATACGATTCAGACGCTCGTCGCCGCCAGGCGCGGCGGCAGGTGGCATATCGTGCTCTACCAGAACACACCCGCTCAGTATCACGGGCGGCCCGATCTGGCCGCGCAACTGTCCGAGGAGCTTCGGCAACTGCTGCCGTGAGCCGGGCCGCCTCCCCGTCGCCTCTCTGCACGACGGTATCGTCGTGCGGTAGATACGGCGCTCCAGAAACGTGATCGCGTCCAGCGTCTCCTCATCTGTTCGGGCTTGTTGAGAAGGCGTACCATAGACGCATGGCGCATCGCGCATGGCGCCCGAGGCGTGTGGGCAGTTGGAGGCAGCAGGAGGGATAATGAAGGTCATCGCCATCGAAGAGCATTTCAGCGTGGAGGCGGTCGAGCGCGCCGCTGGCAGGGATCACGCGAGCCCTGCCGTTGGTCCTGTGGCCGATAGGACGCGGAAGATGGCCGACCTGGGGGCCGAGCGCTTGCGCGACATGGACGCGGCAGGAATCACCATGCAGGTGCTCTCGCTCACGTCTCCCGGTACGCAGCTCCTCGATGGGGCGATGGCGGTGCCGCTGGCACGCCAGGCCAACGATTACCTGGCGGCGGCAATTGGCAGCCACCCGGATCGCTTCGCCGGTTTCGCCACCCTCCCTACTCCCGACCCGCACGCGGCGGCCGGCGAGCTAGAGCGGGCCGTCACGTCACTCGGCTTCAAGGGCGCAATGATCCACGGGCTCACCCATGACCGCTTCCTGGATGATCCCGCCTTCTGGCCCATCTTCGAGGCGGCCGAGCATCTGGATGTGCCGATCTACCTGCATCCGGCCGAGCCACCGGCCGCCGTGCGCGATGTCTACTTCGCGGGATTTGCTCCCGCCGTCACGTTTGCGCTCGCCACCAGCGGCTGGGGCTGGCACGTAGAGACCGGGCTGCACGTCTTGCGGCTCATTCTGGCGGGAGTCTTCGATCGCTTCCCGCGCTTGCAGTTGATCGTCGGCCATATGGGCGAGGCGCTGCCCTTCTTCCTCGCGCGTTCCAACGCCCGGCTGACGCCCGCGATCACTCAGCTGCCGCGGAGCGTGGAGGAGTACCTTCGGGCGCACGTCTACATCACCACCAGCGGGATCTTCACTGTCCCGCCGCTGCAGTGCACGTTGTCGGTCCTCGGCGCGGACCGCATCATCTTCTCGGTGGATTATCCCTTCAGCATGAACGACGAGGGACGCCGCTTTCTGGACGAAGCGCCGCTCAGCGCGGAGGACCGGGAGAAGCTCGCCCACGGCAATGCCGAGCGGCTGCTCAAACTGTAGGCGCGCATCGTAGTCAAGCACAAGCAGCGCGCCGGACCCGCCATGCCGTCGCCTGTTCCGCTTCGCCGCGTGCAGACTACTGCTCGAGAATCGCCACGGCGCGCACGGGCGAGCCGGTGCCACCGCGAAATTTGAGCGGGAAGCCGACGAACGTGAAGCGCTTGCCGACGACCTGATCCAGGTTCGCCAGGTTCTCGAAGTGGGTGATCTGTTGCCTGCGGCACATCATGTGGACGGGGTAGGTCTTGCTGACCGGGTTGTCCGGGCTGGGCGAATCCACGCCGAACGTCTTGACGCCGTGCTCCACAATCCACTGGCTGGCGGAGTCGTCCAAACCGGGGTAGTCGAGCGAGTATTGGGGCGTGCCGCCGAGCCGGGTGAAGGTGCCAGTATAGAAGAGCACGATGTCGCCTGGGCGCACGTCAACGTGGTCGCGCTCAACCGCCCGCTCGATATCTGCCCGGCTGATGTATTCGCGCGGGCCGGCATGCGAGACATCTATACAGGTAGCTGGCCCGTAGAACACCTCCAGCGCCATCTGGTCTATGGCCGGGGCATCGGGGCTGGGATCGAGGTGCTTGATCGCATCTACGTGCGTTGGTCCGTGGTCGCAGAGCAGCACGCCGTTTGAGGTGAACGAGAAGCCGCCCTCGAAATTGCGGGCGGTCTCCTCATGCGTGGCGTGCGTCCAGATGACTGTCTTGAGATGCCCTTGATAGACCGGCATGCCCTGATAGATCTCCTGCGAGAGGTCTATGAACCGCTGCATGACTGCTCCTCCTTTCGCACGCGCTGTCAGCGGCGGTGGCGGCGAAGTCCGGCTGCGCCGTCACTATGCTCCGTCCTGGCCGCCAAGCCCACGCCGCTCCTCCACGCGCAGCGAGCTATCGCCGTCGTGGATGAAGAACTCCAGGAAATTGGCGTCGGGATCGAAGAAATAGGCTTGCAGAACGCCGTCGCCGCGCGGCATCGGCCCGGAGAGAATCTCGACGCCGTGGCTGCGCAGATGCTCGAGCGCGGCGTCAAGGTCCGCCACCTCGAAGGCGAGATGATGCGCTAGGCCTACCAGGCCACCGTCGCCAGGGTCGCCGAAACCGACTGGAGCGGCGGTCTCGTCGGCCTGGATGAGATGCAGCTCGAAGCCCGCGCCGCGGAACCACGCGCCGCGAAAGAGGAAGCTCTTTGGGCGCGGAATCTCCACCAGTCCGAGCACGTCGCCGTAGAAATGGCGCGAACGCTCGATGTCGCGCACGACCAGCGCACTGTGATCCAACTTCTTGATCTGCAGCTTGCTCCTCGTTGGAAGCATAGCGTTGTCCTTGCCGCCTCGCCGCCGTGCGCGGAGCTGGCGGTCGCTTTCAGGGAGATGGGCGGTGGCCGGAGCGCGCGGTCACCGGAGGAATGGTGCTGCTGCCCCCTTGGGGTTGTGGATACAATACGCGACGTGCTTGCAGTGCGCTATGTCAATTCGGCTGAACTCTTGCCATCGGCTTTGTGCGCAGCCACAGACACGCGCGAGGCGACGCGATGAGCGCGGGCCCGCCGAAGACTCTGCGGAGATGGCCGGACGGGGACTAGCTGTTGATGTGGCGCGTGCGCTTGTCGCGCGGGGCGGCCTCCGGCGGCTCCGGCGCTTCGAGCAAGCGCAGTACCAGGTGCGCGAGCTGAAGATCGAGGAGCAGGGCGATATCCGTCAGCGGCGCCCCGAGCAGCTCCTCGATCTTGCGCAGCCGGTAGCGCAAGGTATTGGGGTGCACATCGAGGCGCACCGATGCCTCCTGCACCGATTGATTGGCGCTGAGGTAGCCCTCCAGCGCGGCCTGGAGCACGCCATCGTGTCGCTGGTCATACGCGAGCAGGGGACCCATGCGGGTACGTGCAAACTCGAGCAGATCGGACGGATTCTCGACCTGGAACAGCAGCCGCGCGATGCCCATGTCGCTGTACGTCATGGTCTTCCCGTGCGCGTCGAGCCGCCGGATAACCCGGAGTGCGCGACTTGCCTCGCCATAGGACGTCGGAATACGCGTAAGATCTGGGTACGCCTTGCCGAGGCCAGCAGAGATGGTGAGGTCAGGCAAGCTCTGCTTGCAGGCGCGCCGCACCTCGGCGATGATCTGCTCGGCCGTGCGTTGCCCGCGCTCGTTCATGGCGCTGAGGATCAGTGCGAGCTGGTCATGGCGTCCGGCGACCACCACATGGGGCGCGTACGAGCGGGTCACATTCAAGACCGCATCGAGAAACAACCTGCGCAGGGCGTCAATCTCGGTGTCGGAGAGCGCCTGCTCGGCCACATAGTGGCCGAATTGATCAATGTCTACGACTAGCACCTGGAACGGGCCGCGCAGATCGTGCCCCAGATAGCGCCCGCGGTCGCGCATCTGCGTGGGATCATCATAGCGGCCCGCGAGCAGATCATCGGCGAAGCCACGGCGCTGCCGCAGCTCCACCTCGTGCGCCAGGCGATCCTTCACCATCTCCAGCGCGACCACTGTAGCTGCCTGTGCCAGCGCGCGGGCCGACAGCGGTGGGGCAGGCAGCTCGCCCAGCTCCAGCGAGACATAGCCAAGTAACTGACGGCCGGCCACGATAGGCGCCACCGCCCGCGGCTCCTTCAGTCCGCGCTTTGGCATGGCTGGCAGCTCGAACGCGGCACGCGGGTTCTGGTCGCCGTGCGCTGAGGAGTGCACCGCCAAGGCATCGCGCGAGATGGCTGCCAGCTCGGCTGCGGCCCCGTTCGCGTCAGACGCCGCGATCACCTGATAGAACTGGTCTTGCACGATGACCGGGGCATGCACGACACGCGCGAGCGTCGAGGCAATGGCTGGAATGCCTTGATTGTTGAGGACGAGATGCGTCAGTGTCGTCTGGATGCGTGCGGTTCGCTCGAGGAGGCCGCGCTGCTCGTTGAGCTGTTGCGTTAGCTCCTCCAACCGGCCGATCGTCTGCTGTTGTGCCTCCACCAGCCGCCCGATATCCACCGCGATGCCCACCTGCGCCGCCACCACGCGCAATGTCTGCGCGTCCTCGTCGCTGTAGGTACGTGGCGCCTGATGGTAGCAGTTCAGGGTGCCGATCACCGTGCCTCGGCACAGCAGCGGCAGCGAGATGAACGAGCGGATGCCCTGCTGCTGGAAGAGTGCGCGCCAGCCTAGGGCGTGCTCATCGGTCTCGGTGTCCTCGACGATGACCGGCTGACCCGTGCGAAAAGCCTCGGTGCTCGCGCTGGATACCTGCTTGAAGCGCAAGTCCTCGGCGTGAATCATATGGCGCGCGTTGACGGAGGTGATGTAGCTGGGCGAGAGGCCCGACGCGCCTTCGATGAGCAGGCGGTCGTGGGCGGGATGCTCGAGCAGGATGCCGACGAATGAGACGCCGAAACGGAAGCACACGGTCGCGGCCATCGCTTCAAGCTTCGCGCGCAACGGCTGCGTGTTCGTCAGCGTCTCGAAGATCTCGCGGACGAGCACCGAATCAATCGGCCGCGGAGACGCCATCCCGGGGGCCATCACCGGCGTCATCATCGGCGTCATGGGGGACGAGGCGTCGCTCATGGGTGCCTCTCTCTGTCGAGGCGTGCCGCCACGCATCATTGTGTGATGGGCAATGGGCGTGCCACCGGGCGATAGCAGATGCGGAGGCCGACAGCGTGCGGTGAGTATACCATATGTGCCGAGATTGTGTACCGCGCAATGCGACGTATCTCGTGGGCGGCAATGCGACGTACTCCACGGACGGTAATGTGGCGTACGCCGCTGCGACGCGATTGACACATCGGTGTGCAACGGGTAGCATACTCGTATGCCGGTATACCGGACCCTATGCGGTGCGGAGCGCAGTGGACGCGTGGTGCGCTTCGCGTTCCGTGGGAGGCATGAGGACTAATGCGCGACTTCGCTCCGCCGCGGCCGGTCGTCAGCCGTGCGGGCCTTGCCGACCACTCGTACGAGGTGCTGCGACAGGCCATCCTCGACGGCACCCTCGCGCCCGGCACGCCGCTTCGCGAGGCGGAGCTTGCCGAGCGGATCGGTGTCAGTCGCACGCCTGTGCGCGACGCCCTGCGCCGGCTCGAAGTGCAGGGACTTGTCGCGAGGACTCCCAGCGGCGGGATGGTGGTCGCCGAGCTCTCGTCGGGACTCATCGAGGAGGCGTTCGAGCTGCGCAAGCTGCTCGAAGGGTATGCCGCGCGCCTCGCCGCGCAGGCCATCACGCCGGAGGACGCTGCTGCGCTGGAGGGCATCATCGCCGATGCCGAGCGGACCATCGGGCGCGGCGACTGGGAGCATCTCACCGCGCTCAATGACCGCTTCCACCAGCGGATCGAGGAGCTTGCGGGCAACCGTGTCCTGCACCGCACCATGCAATCGCTGCGCGAGCAGACCCCAGCGTTTCGCGCGTTCGCCCTCGGCCCGGAGCAGCAGCAGCGCGGGTTTGTCGCCGAGCACCGCGAGATTCTTGAAGCACTCGTGGCCCATGATGCCGCGCGTGCCGAGGCGTTGGCCATCCAGCATCAGGAGCACGCCAAGGTGTTGTTGCTTGCCAGCGCGTCCGACAGCCGGCGGTCAGATCCGGACGAGGAGGCCCCATGAACACGGACTGCGAGATCGTTGGGGCGACCATTGTGACGCCCCAGGGCCGGCAGCAGGGCGTGCTCGCCATCCGCGACGGGCGAATCGCAGGGCTGCTGGACGAGCCGAGTGGCACCGCCGCCCGCACGATAGACGCCGATGGGCTGGTGGCGCTGCCCGGTATGGTGGATCAGCACGTCCATTTCATGGACCCTGGCGACCCGACGCGCGAAGACTTCCCACACGGCTCGGGCGCCGCGGCGCTCGGCGGCGTCACCACGGTCGTCGAGCATACACACGGCGCGCCGGTGCTCACGGTCGCCGACCTACACACCAAGCTGGCCCATCTAGAGGGCCGCTCGCTAGTGGACTACGGCCTGATCGCCCATGTCTTCCCTGGCAGCATCGAGCACGTCCCCGCGCTGTGGGAGGCCGGCGTGGCGATGTTCAAGGCGTTCACCTGCACGACGCACGGCGTGCCGGCGCTGCTCTCCGATGATCTGTTGCGGCTGTTCCGGCTGCTCGCCGCGTATCATGCCCGCGCGCTCGTGCACTGCGAGGACGAGTTCATCACGCAGGACGCCGAGGTGGCTCTGCACGCCGCGCAGCGCGACGACTACGGCGTGATCGTGGACTGGCGCACCGCCGAGGCGGAGCTTGTAGCCGTCAACACCGTGGCCTTGCTGGCGCGGCTGACCGGGGCGCGGATCACCGTGGCGCATGCCAGCCAGCCGGCGGTGGTGGATCTCGTCGCGCGCGAGCGCGTGCGGGGCGCGCACCTGACGGTCGAGAGCTGTCCGCAGTATTTCTACCTCAATGCCGGCGAGGTGCGCCGCCACGGCCCCGAACGTAAGTTCACGCCACCCGCCCGCGAGCAGCCCGCCCCGCAACAGCTCTGGGAATCCCTCCAGCGCGGCGAGATTGACATCATCTCGACCGATCATGCGCCCTCGACGCTGGAGCAGAAGCATGAGCGCGACATCTGGAGCTGCCACTTCGGCCTGCCGGGAGTCGAGACGACGCTGCCGCTGCTGCTGACCGCCGTGCACGAGGGCAAGCTGGCGCTCGAAGACGTGGCGCGGGTCTATAGCGAGACGCCGGCGCGGCTGTGGGGCGTCTTCCCGCGCAAGGGCTCGCTGGGCCTGGGGGCCGACGCCGACATTGTGCTGGTGGATCCAGAGGAGAGCTACACGCTCCGCAACGAGGACATCCACTCGAAAGCCGGCTGGACGCCCTACGATGGCATGCGCGTGACGGGTCGGCCGGTGATGACACTCGTACGCGGCACGGTAGTCGCCGAGCGCGGGCGGATCGTCGCCGAGCCGGGCATCGGGCGCTTCACGCGCCGGCCCTGAGGCCGGCAGAGCGGGGTGAGCATGGCCCCGCATGGTGTCTTGGCGGCGCACCGCACACTGCGCGGCGTCCGCGGAACGAGAGGGAGGCAACCATGGCGCGTCGCATTCTCGATCTCAGCGTACCCATTGATACCGAGACGTACGGGCCGCCCTCCACGAAGGTGCGGCTCGGTCTGGAGCCGCACCTGCGCGGCCCTAACTTCTGGATCGCCAACACCCTCAGCATGAGCCTGCACACCGGCTCGCACGTGGATGCCCCCTCGCACGTCTTCGAGCATGGTGAGACCATGGACCGGCTGACCATCGCCGATCTGGTAGCCAGGCCGGTCATCATCCGCCTGCACGACGTCGGCGAGTCGCAGCCCGTGACCGCGGCGCACCTTCAAGCGGCGGCGATTCACGAGGGCGACATCGTCCTGCTGAATACTGGCTGGTCCGATCGCATGTGGGGCACGTTCCCCGACTACTACGTTCGCTCGCCGTATCTCGAGCCGGAGGCGGCGCGCTACCTTGCCGATGCGCGCATCCGCGCCGTCGGCTTCGACTTCTTCGAGGAGTACGCGGCGCGCCTGCCGGCCTTCACCTCCGACGACTTTGTGGTGCATCAGACGCTCCTTGGCGCGGGCGTGACTTTGCTGGAGCAGATGACTCAGCTCTCGGCGCTGAGCGACAACGCGCTGTTCATCGCGGCGCCAATCAAGATTCGCGGGGTAGAAGGCGCCCCGGCACGCTTCCTCGCCCTGGAAGACGACTAGCCAGGCGTCAAGCGACACGCGTTCCGAAGGAGGCATCCATGCAATTCGGCGTAGATACGGTCCGGCCGGCGGTGGTGGCGATTGACCTGCACCGCGGCCACCTCGACCCGACGGTGGCGACCATGCCCGTGCTGCCTGGCACCGAGGAGCGCATCATCGAAGCCAACCGGCGCTTCTTCGAGCGCTGCCGGGCGGCCGGCATCCCCATCGTACACCTGCTGACGACCTACCGCGACGTGGCGGAGATTCGCTCGATGCCTTTCTGGCGGGCGCTGGCGGATGACCCCAACGCCACCCGGCGCAACGCGGAGCGCCACAATCTGCAAGGCTCGCCGGGCTGCCAGATCATCCCCGCGCTCTACGATGCGCAGCGCGATTGGGTGGTGGACACCAAGAAGCGCTACAACTGCTTTCAGGCCACCGACCTGGACTTCCTGTTGCGCTCGCACGACATCAATACCCTGCTGATGACCGGCGTCAACACCAATAGCTGCGTGCTGGCGACGACGACCGCGGCCAGTTGTCTGGACTATGCCGTGATCGTGGTGGAGGACTGTGTGGACTCGATGGATGGCCCGGCGCTGCACGAGGCGGCGCTAACCTGCATCCGGACGGCGTTCGGCTGGGTCATGCCGAGCGAGCGGGTCCTCGCGCAGGTGGTGGGCAGTGTCGAGCCGGCGGCGGTATAGCCTGCACCCACCGCGATGAGGCGGCGGACAGCTGTGATCATCGAGCCGGCGGTTAGAAACCGCACCTGGAGGGCTTGCGGCCGCGAAGTCCGCCTCCGCGGACTAGGATCGGAGTGGATCATTGAATCACCCTGGAGCGGTGGGGGCAGCGACGGACATGCTTGCCCGCGAGGGAGGCCGGATGCGTACGGAGCTTGTCTCGATCCCCACCGACACGGTCGCGCTCGACGGGGCTTTCTATACGCCTGAGGACGCGCCCGTGCGCGGCGGCGTGCTGCTGATGCATGGCAACACGATGAACTTCTACACAGGCGCGCCGCGCTTCCTGCCGCCACACCTGACGGCGCTCGGCTATGCCTGCCTCGCCTACAACCGCCGCGGGCACGACATCCTGACCATCCGCAACAGTCGTGCGGCGGAGGGCGCGGCGTTCCAGACGGCGGCCGAGGGCATCGCCGACAACGAGTGTGCCGCGCGCGACCTCGCGGGGCGCGGATTCGCGGAGCCTATCGTCATCGGGCACAGCAACGGCGGCATGCTCGCGGCGCAGTTCGCCGCCGCGCACCCCGAGACGCGCGCCCTCGTCCTGCTCTCGGCCCACGGCGGCGGGCGCGACTCCGTAGCGCTCGGGTGTCGCAGGGGACACCTAGCGCAGGGCCGCCTGGAGGAGACGGTAGCCACGGCGGAGCGGCTGGTGGCGGAGGGGAACGGCCGCGCACTCATGCTGCTGCCGGGTTGGTGGTATGTGCTGAGCGCCGAAAGCTTCCTCGACCGCGTCCACAACACGCCCGACACCCTGGCCGCCGCGCCGCACATCACCTGCCCCGTGCTCTACGTGCGTGGCGACCGCGAGGACCCAGCAGTGTACCCGGCGGAGGAGTTCGCGCGGCTCTGTGGGGGGCCGTGTGAGGTGGCGATCGTCGAGCACTGCGACCACTTCTACAACGGCCGTGAGGATGCGGTCGCGCGGACGGTGGTCGAGTGGCTGGGTCGGACGCTCGGCGCGCTGTAAACGCTACCCGAGATGGCGACGCAGGAACGGGAACATCGCCGCGTGGGCGCGCGTCGGTGCATCCCATTGGCAGTGGATGCTGCCGGGCCGGCCGGCAGGGAAGATGCGCAGCTCCTTGGGGCCGCCCGCGTCCGCGTAAGTGCGCTGCGCGTGCGAGAGGGGCACGTGGCGGTCCTCCTCGCCGTGCAGGATCAGCAGCGGGCACTCGATGCGCGAGGCGGCAGCGCGCAGGTTGAAGTCGCGCAGGATGCGCCGCGCCTCGTCCATGCTCTCCACGCCGAGCGTGGTCATCAGATGCGCGGCGAGCGGGTGGTCATCGGGCCGGCCGGCCCACACCTCGGCGTAATCGTACTCCGCACCCCACGCGACGCAGGCCGCCAGCCGGCGCTCGAAGGCCGCCGCACGGCAGACGTAATAGCCGCCGAGGCTGTAGGCCACCATGCCGATGCGCGGCGGGTCCACCTCCGCCCGCGTCGTAAGATAGTCCACCGCCGCCGTGATCGGCGCCTCATAGGCCGCGCGACTGGCCAGCCCCTCGTCGCGCAGCGTGGCGCCCTGGCCGGGACCCTCCAGCACGAGGCAGGCGAAGCCGTAGCGCAGTGCCGCGACCCCCGCGACGAAGTAGACCTCCGCGGCCAGCGATTCGAGCCCGCCCAGCAGGATCAGCGTCGCCAGCGGGCCGGCGCTTCCCGGCGGCGTGGCGAAGTAGGCGTGCATGGCGCGTCCCTCGAACGGGATGCGCACCGCTTCGAGCTGCGGAACGCCCCGCTGGAAGGCCTCCACTCCCTTCTGGAAGAGCGGGCGCTCGTCGGGGTCGCCATGCGGCAGGAAGAAGCCGGCCATGCGGTAGTAGTTGCTGGCGCGCTTCCAGGCGTCCTCAGCCGCTGGACCGTCCGCGTTTGCCGCCAGCCCCGCGACCTCCTCGGCTATGCGCAGCCATTCGCGCTTCCACGCGTCGCCATCCCCAGGCGTCATTGCCGCGGCGGTTGCGAGCATCTCGCCCACGTCGCCGCCGCCGAAATGCGCCTCGGCCAGGGCGCGCACGAGCTGATACGACCACGCGGGATGGTCGGGCCAAAAGGAGAACATCAGGCCAGCACCTCGTAGAGTGTCTCGTGCAGCCCCGAAACCGTCTGCTCTTTGATCGCCGTGGCGAACGCCTGATAATCAGGCTGGGCGCGCATCGCATCGAGCTGCTCGCGGCTGGGCCAGATGCTCACGATGGCAAAGTCGTCGGGCGCGTCGAGCGCCTTGATCACGTAACACGCCTCACAGCCGAAGCGCCGATTAATCGGCACGGTGTCGCGGGCCACCAGCTCTTCCAGTGCCGTAGCACTCTCAGGTGTCGCGCTGAAGCGCACCAGACGAAAGATCCTGGTCATCTTACCTCGCTCCTCGTTCTCGGCTTACCTCGCAATGCGATGACGCCTGTGTGTGCGTCGCGGTGCAACTTGCCAACAGGAGCATCATTCCCCGGCGGTCACGTGCTCGAGTCCATATCGCCGTAGGATCGCCGCGAATACCGCTTTCAGGTCGAGTGGCTTGCCACGCTTCCGGCGCTCGCGAATGGTCTCCACGAGCGCCTGCCGCAGAAAGCGCTGGGCAATCGGCGGGCGCCCTGCCACCAGGCGATTGAGCGCGCGCTGCATCTCGCCGGGCAGCTCCGCCTCGAATTCCGCCCGGTAGCGGCCGAAGCTGTATTCTCCGGCTCTGGACTCTGGCGCTGTCGCTCCCTCGTGGCGCTGTCGCTCACGGCCTCTCGTCTCACTGGCTCCGACCACGCCCAGTTCGACCACTACACCATAGTGCATACGTGCCGCTTCGGGCGAGACGAGTCCCTCCGCGACATCGGCCAGCACCGCCTTGCGATCGCGCATGTGCGGATCGCCCCAGCCGCCGCCGCCTGGCGTGCGGAAGGTGACGAGGCTGTTCGGCAGGGGCCGCAGCACGTCAATCTTGCCGATATCTCGCTCGGCCTCGCCCGGCGGCGCATAGCTGATGCTGGAGCACTCACCCGGCTCGCCGCCGCCGCGGCCCCACGGCTGGAAGTGGAAGCGCTCCAGCCCGCGCGCGGTGACGACCGCGCCTGGATAGAGGATGCGAATGGAGTACTCGATGCCCATCCCGCCGCGATAGCGACCCGCGCCCGCCGAGTCAGGCCGCAGCCCGTAGCGCTCGACCAGCAGCGGCATATCGCACTCCAGAATCTCGGTGGGGATGTTGCGGTAGAAGCCGGTGATGAAGTCTACGCCGTCGGTGCCATCGCGGGTGGTGCGCGCGCCGGAGCCGCCAACCAGCGGCTGCACGGTGCTGATGTGCTCGCGGCCGGTGGTGAAATCGGGGATCGAGACGAGCAGGATCGCGCCCTGACCGGCGCCAACCGCGGGCATGCGCTCAGGCAATGCCTGCGAGAGGGCGCCCTGCACCACATCGGCCACGCGGAAGAAGGTGGCCTGCCGCGCGCCACAGGCGGCGCCGGGCGCAGGATTGAGCAGTGTGCCCTCGGGAATCGTCACATGCACCGGGCGCACCATGCCGGAATTGTACGTGATGGTCGGGTTGACCGTGCGCAGGAAATTGACCAGCCCGAGCACGATCATGTAGTGCCCGTCCTGGCTGTAGGTGGGCAGATTCAGCGCGGCCTGCACCTGTGGGTCGGTACCGGTGAAGTCCAGCTCGAGGTCGCTACCCGCCACCCGCAGCGCCAGCTCGATGCGGATCGGCTGCCGGTCCGGCAGGTAGTCGCCCTCCAGATAGTCGGCGAACTGATAGGTGCCGTCGGGGATGCCGGCGAAAACGGTCCGCGCCTGCTGCTCGGAATGGCTGAGTACATTGCGGGCGCCGGCAACGACCTCCTCGCGCCCGTAGCGCGCCAGCAGCTCGTGCAGGCGGGCCTCGGCCTTGTCAAGCGCGCCAATCATCGCGAAGATGTCGCCGCGATTCTGCTGCGGGATGCGCGAATTGGCGGTGAAGACATCAAGCAGCGATTCATCCACCTGGCCACCGGACTTGAGCTTGCGCGGCGGCAGCTCGATGCCCTCCTGGCGCTGCTCGCTCGCCGTGACCGAGACACTGCCGGGCACTACGCCGCCGATATCGGTGCAGTGGATGAACAGCGCCGCATAGCAGACCAGCTCGCCATCGGCGTAGATCGGCTTCCAGAGGAAGACGTCGGGCAGATGCGTGACCAGACCTCGGCTGCGGTCCGGCGAGTTGGTGATGCCGATCTCGCCTTCCGCCAGCGGCACGGCGTGGATCACCTCCGCGAATGGCATACCGACGGCGATCCAGATGCCAACCTTGCGCGAGGCGGCGAAGACCTCGCCCTCCGGCGTCACCAGCGCCACGACGAAATCCTGCGTCTCCTTCACGAAGACGGTGTGCGCTGCGCGCATGAGCATCTGGCCCATCTCGTCCACGATGCCCTGGAAGCGGTTGCGGAAGATCTCGGTGGCGACCACGTCAGCCATGCTGGGAGACGTCTCGCCTGGCGTGGTCCCCTGTGGCGTGCGCCTGGCCTGGCTCTGCTGCCTCATACGCGCTCCCCGATCAGGTTCAGTCGGTCGTCCACACGCAGTCGGAAGCCGGCGGGAACGAAGGTCGTCGTGTCGTACTGCGTGACAATTGCCGGCCCGTTGAGCTGCTGCCCTGCTGCAAGGTCCGCCCGGCGATAGACCGCGATCTGGCGCGGCGCGCCTCCATAGCGCACCTCGCGCTGGCTCACTGGCCGCGCTGTTTCGTCGCTTTCGGCACCCGGCGCGCGCAGCTCCGGCTTGGGCGTCGCGCCGACCGCCTGTACGCGCAAGTTGACGATCTCAAGCGGCGCGTCCCCTTGCATGTAGCCGTAGACCTCGGCATAACGCATAGCGTATCGCTGGGGGATGCTCGCCATGGCCTCCGCTGGCGAGCCAGGGGTAAGCTCGACGGTCAGCTCATACGACTGGCCGACGTAGCGCACATCGGCCGAGCGGACGAGCTGCCGACCGTGCTCGGCGATCTCCTCGTCGTCGAGCCAGGCGTGCGCCTCGTCGTCCAGCGCGGCGAACGTCTCCGTCAGGCGATCCTCGGTGCCATCCAGCCGCGCGTAGACAGTGCGGACGAAGTCGGCGCGGAAGTCGGCGAGGATGCACCCGAGCGCGCAGAGCGCACCCGGCGAGGGAGGGACGATGACGTGCTCGAAGCCGGCTTCCTCGGCCAGCAGGAAGGCATGCGTCGGTCCCGCGCCGCCGTAGGGCATCAGCGCGAAGTCCTTGCGGTCGGCGCCGTGCGAGGCCAGGAGCGGCAGCAGCTCGGCATACATCGTCGCGGTGGCGACGTCCAGCGCGGCATTGGCGACCGCCAGCGTCTCCAGCCCCAGCTGTGCCCCAACTCGGCCGAGCGCCTCCCTGGCCAGGTCCGGTCGCAGCTGGAAGCTGCCGCCCAGGAAGTCTTCGGGCGCGATCAAGCCGAGGGCAACGTAGCAGTCCGTGATGGTCGGCTGCGTGCCGCCGAGGCCGTAGCAGGCCGGACCCGGCGCGGAGCCGGCGCTGTCTGGCCCGACGCGCAGCGTCCCGACCTCATCCACCCATAGCAGCGAGCCACCGCCGGCGCCGATCGAGGTGACGTCCACCGAGGGCAGCACCACGGGGAAGTCGCCGACGGTGTTCTCCGTCGAGTAGGGAATGCGGCCGGCCACCACGCCCACATCAGTGCTCGTGCCGCCCATATCGAACGTGACGACGTGCGAGTGTCCGGCCTGCTGCGCCAGATGCAGCGCGGCGATCAAACCCGAGGCTGGGCCGGAGAGCAGCGTCTGGATTGGCGCGCGTCCGGCGGCAACTGCGCTCATCACGCCGCCGTTCGACTTGGTCGAGAGCACGGGAGTCGCGACCCCTAGCCCGGCGAGGCGCTCCACCAGCCCGGCGAAGTAGGTTTGCATGCGCGAGCCGACGTAGGCGTTCATGACGGTGATCAGGCTGCGCTCGTACTCGCGCTGCTGCGGCCACAGCTCGGTGGAGGCGCAGACATAGAGCGCCGGATAGTGCTCGGCAATCCACGCCTTGACGACCGCCTCGTGCTCGGCGTTGCGGTAAGCGTGCAGGAAGCAGATCGCGATCGCCTCGACGCCGTCCGCGACGAGTGCGCGCACCTCCCGCTCGACATCGTCCCAGGGGATCGGCCGCAGCACGCTGCCGTCGGCGCGCAGCCGTTCGCCCACCTCGCGCACCGATCGGCGAGGGACGAGGGCCACCGGCTTGTCGGCCTCGAAGCTGGGCGCGCCGGGCAGGCGGACACGCCGCAGCTCCAGCACGTCGCGAAAGCCCTGCGTTACCAGCAGGCCAACGCGCGCGCCGTTGCGTTGGATGATGGTGTTGACGGCCACCGTCGTGCCGTTGATGAGGGCGGTGATCTCCCGCGCCGCCGCTCCGGCGGACTCCAGCACAGCCTCGACACCGCGCGCGACGCCCACCGCCGGCTCCGTTGGCTCTGATGGCGTCTTCAGCACATGGACGCGCTGGCTCTCTTCATCCCAGACGACGATATCGGTGAACGTGCCGCCGACGTCAACGCCAACCCTGAGCCGCGCCATCCGCCTGCCCTCTCTGTGCCCATGCTCCTGCCTGCACACGCGCGCCCGCACGCCCGCATTGATGTGCTCCCTCGCAGCGTAGTCCGGCGCTCATCGGCCTGCCATGTGGGGCGCGACGGAATCCGGCGAGACGTTTCGTGCGGGCCGACAGGCCATAGTGTGGGCGCCGAAATTGTCGGACGCGCCAAGCCGCGGTGGCGAATCCTGTTAGTGGCGCCATAGCCGCACTGCGCGGTGTGCGCTACTGTGATCTGCGATGGGGGCGCTGGTGTGAGGACGTGTCGTACCCCCTGGTGTGTCCGCGAACAGAGGGGAGCATGTGGCATGGGTGACCATTATCCGCGCGTGCGTGTCGCCGCGGTCCAGGCGGCGCCGGTATTTCTGAACCGCGAAGCCTCGATTGAAAAGGCATGCCGCCTGATTCGCGAAGCGGGCGCGGCGGGGGCGAAGTTGATCGGCTTCCCGGAGGGCTTCATTCCTGGGCATCCCATCTGGTACCACTTCCGCCCGGCGACCGACGCCGCTTCCAATCGCATGGCGGCGCAGCTCTTCGCCAACTCCGTGCAGATCCCAGGGCGCGAGACGGACCAGCTCGCCGAGGCCGCCCGCGAAGCCGGCGCGTACGTCGTCATGGGGCTCTGCGAGAAGCTGCCCGGCACCTTCGGCACAATGTTCAATACGCTGCTCTACATCGGCCCAGACGGTCGTCTGCTGGGCAAGCATCAGAAGCTGGTGCCGACAGTGGGCGAGCGGCTCGTCCACGCAGGCGGCTATGGCGACACCATCGGCGCGTTCGACACCACCTTCGGCAAAGTCGGCGGGCTGATCTGCGGCGAGAGCCTCAATCCGCTGCTCATCTTTGCACTACTGGCCGAGCAGACCCAGATTCATGTGGTTAGCTGGCCGAGCCGGTTCCAGAAGGGCGGCACCTGCTGCCCGGAGCGCGCTCAGCTCTCGGGGCGTGCCGTGGCAGCGATGTCGAAGTCCTTTGTCATCAACTGTATCGGCGCAATGAGCGACGAGATGTGCGAGCTATTCGCCTACACTGAGGAGGACAAAGCCATTCTCGCCGACCCCACCGCCAGTGGAGGATCGTGCGTCATCAATCCGCGCGGCGACATCATTGCCGGTCCGCTTGGCCCGGAGGAGGGCATTCTCTACGCCGAGATTGACCTCGCCGAGGGTGTGCTGGGCAAGATCGAGCACGACTTCGCCGGACATTACAACCGGCCCGACGTGTTCCATGTCACGCTGGAGACGCAGCGTCCGCTCATCTACCGGCGAGAGGGCGCGGCAGCAGAAGCCAGTACGGCGACACTCACGGATGCGCTGGCCGAGGCAGACGGGATGGCGCCGGCGAACGGCATGCACGCCGCGCACGACTGAGCTAGACTTTAGTCAAACAGGCCGCGGAGCGGCGCGGAGCCGAGCGGATCGGCAATGCATTGTGATACCAGGCGGGCTGTCGGCACGCAGGAGGCTGCGCTGGCATCGAGCCATCGGCGAGCAACGTCATCGGGGGGAAGAGGCCGAGAGCCACCAGGGACCGAAGGGGACTTCAGCTTGCTCTTCCCCCGCTCCATCCCCCACTATCGATGGCATCTCGCTCAGATGCGAGCGAGCTTCTCTGGGTTGGCGATGATGCGAATCGCCTGGATCTGCCCTTGCTCCACTTCGATGGTCAAGACGGAGAAGACTTGGCCGCCGGTACGGACGATCAGAGCCGTCTGGCCGTTGACCTCCTCTAGGCTGACAGCAGGGTGCTCCGGCCAGAAACGCTTCGTGCCCAGGCTAAAGCGCGCCACCGCATCGCGCCCATAGATCGGGCGCAGCGCCGCTTGTTTGACTTTGCCACCACCGTCGGCCCACAGCGTCACATCTTCAGAGAGCAGGCTCATCAGTGGGGCCAACTCGCCTACCTGCACCGCCTGGAAGTATCCATTGAGTAGTTGCTGATGGGTTTGGGCAGAGGCCGGGAAGCGCGGCCGATGCTCCCGCAGGTGAAGCTTTGCCCGACTGAACGAGCGGCGGCACGCTGCCTCACTCTTATCAAGTATCGCCGCGATCTCGGCAAATTCGTAGGCGAAGACTTCGCGCAGCAGGAAGACCGCTCGCTCGAACGGTTGGAGCCGCTCCAGTAAGACCAGGAAGGCCAGTGAAACCGACTCCTCCATCTCGACACGCTGTTCCGGGTCGCCTGGCTCAGCCGTCTCAGCGGTGAGGATCGGCTCTGGCAGCCAGGGACCCACATAGAGCTCGCGCTTTCTGCGCGCGAGCTGGAGCTGATCCATGCACAAGCGCGTGAGGATGGTGGTCAGGTACGCTTTGAGTGAGTGAATGGTCTGCGGGGATGTGGCCTGGAAGCGCAGGAAGGTCTCCTGCACCATATCCTCGGCATCCATCGCACTGCCGAGCATGCGGTAGGCGATGGAAAAGAGGTACGGCCGGTAGGTTTCGAAGGATTCCACGCTGTTTCCTGCCTCATTTCCTCTCCTGCACAAACAGTGGTGCCTTATCTATTGATCTTGGCACACGTTCCTTCCTTTTCGTAGGGGTGAGACGTTGTCGTGTTGTCGTCGGCTTGAAGCTCGGTGCTTTTCGCGGCGTCTTCCTTCCGCTGGAACGCCTCTCCGCCAAGGAACTGTAGCAATTTCGGTCGTGTCGAGAACGTTGCGACCGCCACCGCTTTGTGCAGAAACCGGTCATCCGTGAGCTGGCGGAGCATGCAGTCCGCCAGATCTGTCCGGGAGGTGAATTGTCCCCGTATGGACGCCTCAGCCACTTGATAGTCGGTGATGGATTCCGTCTCAAAGAGACCAGATGGCCGGACAATAACCCAATCAAGCTGACTGTTCATCACCAGCGTTTCCATCTGCCGCATGTCGGCGTAGGTTGTGCGCCCAATGCTGTTAATGATGATCGGCTTGAGGATCTTCTCGAAGACGAATCCGCCCCCGGTGTCATGGTATCGCGACTGCGGGTCGGTGGCGCTGGAGCTCACGCAGACGAGGCGGCGAATGCCCTCATGCTTCATCGCCTGCACAATATGAGCGATGCCTTGTGAATAGACAGTGATTGGCTTGCGACTGAAGGGGACGCCGAGGACAGAGAGCACGGCGTCG
>DASUBU010000150.1:0-21485 GCA_035763125.1 Ktedonobacterales bacterium | reverse complement strand
GCGGCTTCGATACGCACGCCACGCAGGCCGACACGCAGTCCACGCTGCTGCAGGAGTTGGCGGAGGGGCTCGCGGCGTTCTACAACGACCTGACGGCGCACAATGCTGCCGAGAATGTGGTCGTGATGACCTGGTCGGAGTTCGGCCGGCGGGTGGAGGAGAACGGCAACGCGGGGACCGACCACGGAACGGCGGCGCCGCTCTTCGTGCTGGGCGACGCGGTGCAGGGTGGCATCTACGGCGAGCCACCGGACCTCACGCGGCTGGACAACGCGGGCAACTTGCAGTTCACGACCGATTTCCGGGCGATCTATGCGACGGTGCTCGACCGCTGGCTGGGAGCGCCCTCCTCGGCCGTGCTGGGCGGCACGTTCGACGACCAGGCGTTCCTGCCGGCGCCCGCGTAGGGGTTCTCGCTCCCAGAGGGCGTCTGCAAGACGCCCCTACGAACCGTGCGTGGGGAGGGGGAGTAGCAGCCGGCAGCCGCAAGACAAGCCTGCTCATGCGCTGACCGAGGAGGAGGCCCGGCGTAGGCTGGCTCTTCACCTAAGCCTGGCGCTGGGCTGTCTCCAGCGCGTCCGCCCGCCGCTCGGCCTCCGCCGCCTCGTCGGCCCTGCTCACGGCACGCAGCGCCTCGGCCTTCGCGCGCCAGGCCGCCTTCTGCTCGACATACACCCAGCGTAAAGTCTCCACATCGCCGTCCCGCCGCGATTCAGGCTCTATCCGGTACAGTTCGTGCGGACTCGGCAGCGACAAGCCAGAAGCGGGACGGGGTCGCATCGTATGCCGGCGGGCTGCGACGAGCCGCGAGAAGGGAGACGCGCGAGATGGTGCCAAATTGGAGTGGGCCGAGTGGGGCGCGCGGGCCAGTGGTGGACGCCAAGCTCAAGGCCTTCGAGACGATTGAGGAGGAGTTCAAGCGCTGCTTCCGCTACGTGCAGGACGTGCACGGCGAGCGCCGCTTCGAGGCGTTCCCGGTCGCGGCGACCGCGCAGTATCTTCACGCGCTATGGGTCTGCGATCAGAAGGACCACCTGCTGAGCGTGCCCAAGACGATCCGCCGCTACGAGGGTAAGCTCTGCCTGGAGCTGCTGCGCACCTGGCAGGAAGGCGATAGCGTGCCGGTGGTCGAGTTCCTCAACCGCAAGCTCGACATGCTGCCGCTCGCCGACCTCGCGCGTGAGGTGCAGCAGGCGGGGGCCGGAGGAGACCCCGCTGTGGTGCGCCGCCTGAGGCATGGCCGCGAGACTCTGCTCAATCGCGCGTTCAACCTCTACCGCGCGCTAGACGCGATCTTCGCGCTGGAACCCGACACGCTGCGCGAGCACGTGCGTGCCGCCTGTCGCGACGCCGGCCATACACCCGACGAGATCGCCGCCCAGCTCGCCACGATAGAGGCATCGCCTGACTACACCTTCGTACGGCATCCAGCGCTGGCCCGCCAGAACATGCTGGTGATGAACGCGCTGGGTGTGGCGATCACCGACAACGTCTCCGACCGGCCCGGCGACCGCACCGACCGGGTCGCGCCGCCGACGATGCCGGCCGCCCCCTACGCGCAGGTGACGATTCTCGGCGCGATGACGCTCTGCTCGATGACCTGGAACAATCCACGCCACTCCGACCTTGCCAATCCGCCGGAGACGATTGACTCGCCGGATGTCTTGGGTCGCGACCGGACGGTGTTGCCGAGCGAGACGGTGCCACAGGAGCACATGGGCCCACCCTTCGCGCCGTAGTGTCGGCGGCTCACGTACCGCTTGCTCACGCTTCCTCAGCAGTGTCGCCTGGGCCGCCCAGCCGCGCGCGGATCGTTTCTAGCGCGAGCGGGGTACTCGCCTCCGGCGCCAGCGTGACGAGCACCAGCCCGCCGCGGTCGCCGCGCCCGATCCGCCGGAGCAGCAGCCGTCGCTCTGCGGTCTCGATGACGAGATGGTTGAGGCTGCCCAGGTCGCCGGTGAGTGCGGCGCGGCTGGCGGCCTGGGCGGCGGCGGCGAGATGAGTGAGCGTGCCGTTGTACAGCTCGGACTGGCCGTTCCAGCGCTGCCAGAGCACGGTGCCCTCGAAACTGAGCCAGACGACGCCACAGGGCGCGGGCAGCGCGTTTGCCAGCGACCAGAGCGCGTCTTTGAGCGCGCCCGTGTCAGGCCCGCCGGTAACGCGGGCTGCGGCGGACGGCATGGGTGCGGTCACAGGCACGGCAACATGGGACGTTTCGAGTGAGGCGATGTCGCCCGTGGGATTCGTCGTGTCCGGAACGGGGATGGGCGTCGTGTGGGGGGCGGACATAGGTGCTGGCGGATCGCTGGGCCGCGAGCGGATAGCGGGCACCGCGGCAATCGGAGCGGTCGCGCGGCCATCGCGCATGCCGAGCGCGACGTAGATCAGACGCGAGACGGGCTGCGTCACGTTGCGCGGGGTGCGGCCGTCCCACGGCAGCGGCGAGGCGCGGCCTGGGCGCGGCACGCAGAGCGCGAAGAAGGCCTCGTCGCCGCGCAGCTCGCCCGCCTCGGCCCAGAGCAGCTCACCGCCCACGAAGCGCAGCACGCCAGCGTATCCGCCGTTCTGCACGTCCAGGGCGATATCGCGCCGAGCCAGGCTGATAACCTGAGCCACGTCGAGCAGATCGTAGCCCGCGGGATCCTGTGTCACTGGCTCAGTCGCCGCCATCCGGCGCAGCTCGTCGCGCAGTGCACGAAGGTCGAACGGCTTCTCGAAATAGGCGACCACCCCGCCGCGCAGAGCATCCTGGCGGGCGGTAGGCGAGCCGAAGGCTGTCATCATCACCACCCGCGTACGAGGCCGGTTCTGCCGCAGCCACTGCAGCAGCTCGAAGCCATCCATGCCCGGCATCTTGACATCACTGACCACACAATCGTATTCGGCGGCTTGCAGGCGCATCAGCGCCTCCTCGCCGGTCTGCGCGCCGTCAACGGTGTAGCCATCTTTGCGCAATGACGTGACGAGGCTCCAGTTGAGGTTATCCTCGTCATCCACAATCAGCACGCGCCACCCGCCATGCGTCACTTCAGCAGCCATCTTGCCACTCCCCTCGCGCCCTTGTGCAGCATCGGTCATGGATATAGACGCGCGGGAGGCCGCACTCGGCACACGAGGCGTCTGGTGAGGCGTTGCGTCGAGGTGAGGCCGGCCGGTAGAATGGGCCTACAGGTCAGGCCAGGGGTGAATGGGCGAGAGACGGAGCGGTTCAGGCGCCGTGCAGAGGCGCGGAGGAGGACGACATGCCATCATTTGACGTGACGGGGCGCACCGCGCTGGTCACGGGCGGCTCGCGTGGGATTGGGCTGGCGATCGGCACGGCGCTGGCGCTGGCGGGGGCGCGGGTGGCGCTGGCGGCGCGCCACGCCGACGATGTGGAGGCCGCGGCGGCGGGGCTGCGGGGGGGAGGACACCAGGCGCTGGGCGTGGCGGCCAACGTGAGCCGCGCCGAAGACTGCGCGCGGCTAGTCGAGACGGTCGAAGCGGCGCTCGGCCCCGTCGAGATCCTCGTCAACAACGCCGCGACCAACGTACATTTCGGGCCGCTGCTGGAGGCCGACGATGGCATGTGGCTGAAGATGGTGGAGACGAATCTGCTCAGCGCGGTGCGGCTCTGCCGACTGGTAGTGCCAGGCATGAAGGAGCGCGGACGTGGCAAGATCATCAACTTGGCCTCGGTAGCGGGCATCCAGCCGGGCGTGGGGCAGGGCGTGTACGGCGCGCTGAAGGCCGCGCTGATCCAGTTCACGCGCTCGCTGGCGCAGGAGCTGGGCTACGCCAACATCCAGGTCAACGCCATCGCGCCGGGGCTGGTGCAGACGCGCTTCGCCTCCGTCTTGACCGAGACGCCACAGATTCGCGAGTCGGTGGAGCGCGCCACGCCGATGGGCCGCATCGCCACACCAGACGAGATCGCGGGCGCGGCGGCCTACCTGGCCTCGCCCGCCTCCGACTTCATGACTGGGCAGGTGCTGGTGGTAGACGGCGGCCTGACCCTCGGCGGCTTCGCCCACGGCGGCTAGGCGCGCCTGGGCGCGGGCCATGGTGAAGATGGTCGTGCATCAGGCCGGGACGTTGGGCTCCTGAGCATTCCGGCTGGAAGTCTGATCCTGGCTCTCGCGGTTGCCTGTGAAGAAGTCTTTGATGCGCTCGCCAACGCTCTCCTGCGACCGAGACTCATCTGCCGGCGTAGCGTGCGCAGGCTCATGTGGCATGTCTTCCGCCGGCGTGGTATGGACTGGCGCATGGGAGGTATCCGCGGCAGGCGCGGCATGAGCCACCTGTGACTGAACCGCGGGCGACGCTGGGTTGCCGTCGGGGCTGGGGGCGCTGGCCGCAATGGCCGAAGCGTCGTGCTGACGGAGGGCATCGAGCTGCGCGCGGAGGTGGTCGCGCTCGGCGACCAGACTCGTGTTGTTCTCGTGAAGCTGGTCATTTTGCTTCCGCAGGTCACCGATGTGCGATTCGAGGCTGCGCTCGCTGCGCACCTGGCCGTGGACACGGCGGTCGGCGGCGACCTTTGCCGGCGTGACGAGCAAGAAAGCGAGCAGCGCGCCGACAGCGAAGGCAATCACACAGGCGATGACGACTGTGGTAAGGGGGATCAGTGTGTCGGCGAAGACAAACGAAATGGATGCGAGCGCGAGCATAAGGCCGGACTCCTTCCTGTGGCGCGGCTTCGCGATGCGCATCGTCTGCATTTCGAAGCACGCGCCGGCACCTGTAACTCTTGCATGCTCGCCCCAATGCAGGTTTCATGCCTGGAATGTGTACCGTACGATGTCACGCCTGTGCCGGCGCTCCGGCACGCGCACCGCTGGGCGATAATAGAGGCATGAGTGTAGAAGGGAGTGTGGGCATGCGCGAAGACGAGTCCCAGGACCACGAGAGTGGCATGGCATCGGGCCATGGCGATGAGCACGCGGAAGTCAACGCCGAGCTGCGCGCGAGCCTGGGCCGCCGGCTGACGGTTGCCGTGCTGGAGCCGCCGGGCGGCGCTACCGGGTGTGACGAGCTTCGTGGAGGGTTGGCAGCCTTCTCAGAAGTGCGCGTGCTGGCGGAGACGCCGGCTGAGCGGCCAGAGTACGCCAGCCTGCGGGCGCTGCTGGGCGAGGTAGCGCGGGCGGACGCCGACGCGCTGCTGGTCTGGACGGATGCGGAGTCCCTGGCGGCGTCAGCGGGTGGCGACGGCGATACACAGCGCACCTGGCCGCGGCGAGTGTTGGGGGCGGCCGAGGATATCAATCTGCTTGATGCCTGCTTTACGGCGCCAGTTGGGCCGGGAGTGACACGACAGGCGGCACGCAAGCTGGGCTATGAAGACGGGTTCGCGGCCGAGACGCCCCCCGCCACGCTGGTGCTGGCACTGCTGCGCGAGGCGCTGGTGCGCGCGCAGATTCGGCGGAGCGGCAGCAGCCCGCCGTGCTATCTGTGAAAGGCTCGCGCGGTCAGCGCGATCCGCTAGCGGCCAGGCGCGTGCGCAGCCGCTCGATCGTGCGCTCGGTAACAGCAATGTCGGCCTGGAGCGCGGCCTGCTTGTAGTCGCGCACGAGCAGTTGGTATTCGAGCAGACGCGGGCGGCGTGAGGCGCGCCCGCCAAACTCGCGCAGCACCCACTCCATATAGGCAAGCTGAGCGCGCAGGGCGTCGAGGTGCTCTTCGAGATGTCGCAGGGCGACCTCATCGCCTGCCTGGCCGCAGAAGAACAGCTTGGTGAGGAACTCATCCTTGGTGAAGCGCTCGGGGACCGGCTCGCGCAGCCACGCATCGAGGGCGGCGCAGCCCGCTTCGGTCAGGCGATACACGCGGCGGTTGGGCCGGCCACGCTGGGCTACCAGCTCCGAGCTGACGAGGCCGGCGGCGGCGAGCAACTTGAGCGTGGTGTAGATCTGGCTGGAGCCGGCATTCCAATAGGTGGCGAGCGAGCGGTCGAAAGCGCCCTTGATGTCATAGCCAGACATCGGGTGCGCGCCCAGCAGGCCAAGGATGATGTGGCGCAGCGTATCGCGTGAAGTGTCGCTCCGCGCGGGGCGCTCGGAGGCTGGCAGCGACGAAGCCGTGGGTGCGGGAATCATATCAGTCTTCGCCACGCATACCTCCTCACTTCGCCTGTCTCACGCCGCAATGGTATCACGCGACTGCGCACTGACCGCGCACTGGAAGACATCGCCGCGGAGGCATTAGGAGGCGTCTTCCGTGGCGGCAAGTGCGCGCCAGTATGCGGCGAGTGCGGCGATCTTGGGGGCAGCGCCAGCGCGGCGAACGGGCACCGGCTCATAGCCGTCGAGGCGGCCGGCGGCGTCGCGCAGCATGCTGAGCGCGCGGAAGTACGTCTGGGGGTCCGGAGGGAAGACGGCGGCCTGCGCGGGCAGTCCGTCGGGCCCCGGCCGCTCGATGTAATAGTAGTGCCCACGCTCGACGTGCCAGGCGCGCACGTCGGCTGGGCGGGAAACAGGACGCCCGCCAGCCGCCAGCAAGTCCTCCAGCGGCAAGGCCGCGGCGCCAAGCGGCAGGGCATGCAGGTGCGCATGAAAGACCGTCTGGCCGAAGACACCGTGCTCGAAGAAGAAGGGCGCGCGGTACGCGCTGGCCAGGAATCCGGCGATACGACGCTTGAGCGCGCAAAGCTCGTCATCCAGCTCAGCGGGCGCCGCACCATAGCACGAGATATGGTCGCGCGGGATGATCAACAGATGACCTTCGACGAGTGGGGCGTGATCGGCGAGCAGCAGGAAGCGCTCAGTCTCCAGCAGCACGCCGGAGAGCGCGGCACGGTCGCAGAAGGCGCACGCGGGATGTTCGTCATGCATCTGGATCGCTCAGCTTCAGTCTCAGCCTCGGCTCCCTCATGACCCCGCCGGCGGGCTGAAGTCATTGCGCAGCGCACCGCCGACGGGATGCGTGGGCCGCCACGGCGGAAGATCAATGGATGGTTCGGCGGTCACCGCGGCAGCCGCTGACGCCACTCTGGACTTCGTGAGCGGCTGGAGCTGACGCTTGGCGGACTGCGTGCTGACGGCGGGGCGAGCGGCGGGTACGGCGCCAGGATCTGCCGGCGGCCATGGCACGGGGTTGCTGGCGCTGTAGGGCCAGCCGCTGGAGAGACGCGTGACGAGCAGGAACAGCGGGATACAGGCCAGCATGACCACTATCCCCGTCCACTGCGCCTGCTTGAACGCGGTGATGCCCAGGAAGGGTGTGATCGGCTCGGTGCCGCGCGCGAAGAAGACGACGAACTGGCTGAGGCCGTACAGGAAGACGTAGGCGACGAAGAGGTAGCCAGCCTTGAGCTGAGGCAGACGGATGCGCCAGGGGAACAGCAGCGCCAGCATCGCCAGATTCATCAACATCTCGAAGATGGGGGCCGGCTGGTAGGCAATGCCGGGCGTGGCAAAGCTGCCGGGGTTGAGGTAGACGATTGCCCAGAAGGGCAGGTGCGCGTCGGGGATGCTGGCGATGCAGGGCGCGTGTGTGCAGACGTTCGCCGGGATGCTCACAGGCCCAGCAGAAAGCTGCTGGCCGAGGATATCGCCGTTGACCAGGTTGCCGACGCGCCCGAAGATCTGGCCGACCAACGCGAAGAGGGCGCCGCCGTCTATGGCCACCCAGCGCGAAAGGCCGTAGCGCGGCGCCAGCACGAAGAGCGTGGCGGTGCCCAGGAAGATCGCACCGAAGAAGGCCATACCGCCATTCCAGACGGCGATGATGTTGATCGGGTTGAGCAGGTAGTCCCGCACGAGATGGGGCTGCTGCACGACGAAGTAGAGCCGCCCGCCGATGAGGCCAGCAATTGCTGTCCACATGAACAGGCTCCATATCTGGTCGTCAGAGATGCCGAGGCGGAAAGCCCAGCGCCGCACAGCGTACAGCCCCACGGCAATCGCCACGACGTACATCAGGCCGTACCAATGGACGGCCAGCGGACCTATGCGGATCAAAACGGGGTCAATATTCAGGACGAAGAAGCCCAAAGGCGGAAGCGTGAGCTGGCCGTGGGGAAAGCTGGCCCAGAGAGCCGGCAGTCGCATGCGGAATACTCCTCCTGGCGTGGGCGCTCGCTACGTGGACGGATGTTGGCACAAGTGCTAGCGGCGAGCGAGCGATTGGCGCCACTGGCCGCGTCTGGCAAGGCGCGGCAACGCAGGCACAACCGCACTAAGGATTATGGTAGACGAGCCTGACGATGTCAATTCGGGTGGCATGAGGCATCTATCGTGAGGTACGTGCGAGTGGGACACATGGCGCGCGGCGCGCGGTATGCTACACTGAGGCGCCGGCGCATGGCAAGGCGCCGGTTCGTGGAGCGCCAAAGCGCGCGCACTCGTGGAGGAGCCGATGCGGCCGGAGACAAGCAATGCGGACGTGACGCAGCCGGAGCCGGTGATCGCCGCGATTCCCAATGGGGCAATCGAGGCCAACTGCTACGTGGTGGTGTGCCCTTCGACTCGCGAGGCGATGGTGGTTGATCCCGGTGCGGAGGCCGGCCGCATCCTGGCCGAGATCGCGCGGATGGGCGCGCGCGTCACGCGCATCGTCCACACGCACGGGCACTTCGACCATATCGGCGCCACGGAAGGCGTGCTCGCGGGACTGCCCGAGCGCGTGCCGGTGGCGGCGCATCCGGCGGACGCCTATCTCTACTCGCCTGAGGCGCGAGCGATGGGTGCGGTCTTTGGCTATCCGCCGCCTGAGCAGCCGGTGTTGCCGGACGAAGAGCTGCGCGACACGGCAGAGCTGGCCGTCGGCAGCTTGCGCTTCGAGGTGGTTGCCACGCCCGGCCACACGCCTGGCAGCGTGAGCCTGCTCTACGGAGATGTGCTGCTTTCCGGCGACACGCTCTTCCGGCGCGGCATCGGACGGACGGACCTGCCGGGCGGCGACGAAGAGGCGATCTACGAGAGCATCCTTACGCGCCTGTATCCGCTGCCGGCCGCGACGCGGGTGCTGCCAGGGCACGGCCCAGAGACGACCATCGGCCAGGAGCGGCGGCTGAACCCCTTCGTGCAGGCGGAGGAGGCATGAGACCTGCGAGCGCAAGCGGTAGGAGTGAGTGGCCCAGTCGTTACCATCCTTGGCACAGCGGGTTGGAGATAGTGTGAGACGGTGCGCGTGGGCCATCCGGCGCCAATGATGCGGGCCGGCCGAGAGCACAGAGAGCATGGCGAGGAGTAGGCACGGAATGAAGCGGATTTGCGTCGTGGGCACGGGATACGTCGGCCTGGTATCGGGCGCCTGTCTGGCCGATCTGGGCAACACGGTGGTCTGCCTGGATAAAGTGCCTGAGAAGGTCGAGCAGCTCCGCCGTGGCGAGCTGCCGATCTACGAGCCGGGGCTGGAGCCGTTGGTGCGTCGCAACGTAGCCGCCGGCCGCCTCAGCTTTACAACCAACTACGCCGAGGCTGTGCCGGGCGCGAATTTCCTCTTCATCGCGGTGGATACGCCTACTAAAGAGGGCGGCACGGGCGCGGATATGTCGCGCGTGGAAAGCGCCGCACGCTCTATCGCCCAGCATCTGACCGGCGAGCCGATCATCATCAATAAGAGCACGATGCCGGTGGGCAGCGGCGACCTCGTCTCGGATATCGTCCACGAGCATCTGGCTGATACGTCACGCACCATTCCGGTCGTCTCCAACCCGGAGTTCCTGCGCGAGGGCTCGGCGGTGCGCGACTTCATGCAGCCGGATCGCATCGTGCTGGGCTCGACCGACCGCCCAGCGGCGGAGCAGGTAGCACAGCTCTATCTCGCGCTGCGTGCGCCAATCATGATCACCGACCTCTACACGGCCGAGATGATCAAGTACGCCTCGAATGCCTTCCTGGCGACCAAGATCAGCTTCGTCAATGAGATCGCGCGCATCTGTGACCGCCTGGGCGCCGACGTGACCGAGGTGGCGGCTGGCATGGGCTACGATAAGCGCATCGGTCACAGCATGCTCAATGCGGGGCTAGGTTTCGGCGGCAGTTGTCTTCCCAAGGACGTCAAGGCGCTGGCGCACATGGCCGACGAGGCGGGACTGCATCCGCAACTGCTTGAAGCGGTGATGAAGATCAACAGCGACCAGCGGCGGCTGGTGGTCGAGCGGCTGGAGGCCGCGTTCGGTGGGCCAGGGGCGCTGCAGGGCAAGCGCATCGCGCTGTGGGGGCTAGCCTTCAAGGACAACACCGACGACATGCGCGAGGCGCCGGCGATCGAGATCGTCAACTGGCTGCTGGCGGCGGGCGCCGAGGTGCGCGCGTTCGATCCAGAGGCGATGGAGACCGCCAGGCGGCAGTTCCCCGGCTGGCGCGTGACCTACTGCGCCGACGAGTACGACGCGGCGCGCGACTGCGACGGCGTGGTGGTGGTGACGGAGTGGAAGCGCTTCCGCGAGGTGCATGCCGAGCGCGCACGGTCTGTGATGCGCGCTGGCGATCCGCCGGTGATGATTGATGGCCGCAACCTTTACGACGCCGAGGAGATGGCGCTGGCCGGCTTCCGCTACTTTGGCATCGGCCGTGGGCTTGAGAAGCGCAACGGGCAGGCGCGCCCTTTTGCCCGTAGGCGTGGCGTGAAGCCCGAAAAGGCGGCCTCGCGGGTGGGCAGCCGCCGGCAGGCGACGACCCGATAGCCGAACGCAGCGCCCGCATGCGGGTGCCGGGCCACGTTTATAGGGTCCACGCATCTAGGCGGCTAGATGTAGGGGCGAGGCAGGCCTCGCCCGCCCGTCTGCCGCAGCGTCACACGTGCGTAGTGCCGTAATGTAGGGGCGAGGCAGGCCTCGCCCGCCCGTCTGCCTGCGTACACTGTCCCACAAACGATTCGACATAGTCGCCAAAGCGAGCGGCAAGCCATGAGCGATGTTCGTGATCCAGACCAGGCGCGCGCAGCCGTCCAGCCGATCATCGTCGTCGGCGTGGATCTCGTCGAGCAGCGCCGCGTGGTCGAGACGCATGCACGCTTCGGCGAGCGGTTCCTCGCCAAAGTCTTTACGCAGCGCGAGCGCGAACAGGCGCGCGGACGCATTGCGCGGCTGGCCGGACGCTTTGCGGCCAAGGAGGCCTGCGCCAAGGCGCTCGGGACGGGCATCGGCAGAGACGCCGGCTGGCATGAGATCGAAATCGTGCGCCTGCCAGGTGGCAAGCCGTCGCTGGAGCTGCACGGACGCGCTGCCGAGCGTGCGCGCGCTCTAGGCATCTCCGAGCTGGACGTGAGCATCTCCGATACCCACGAGCACGCGCTGGCGGTGGTGGTGGGGGTGCGAATCCCAACGAACGGGAGCGACCTGCCGTAAGTGGGGATTATAGGAGGCCGAGGTCGCGCGCAGAATGCCGGATCGCGCGACGCCTGGGGACATCTTCAAGCACGCAGAGCACGCCCCACAGCAGCATGACGAGCGCCGCCAGGACGGCGCAGATGGCGCCGAAGCTAAGCAGCCAGACGTAGTCCGCGGGGGTAGCCCCGGGCAGATTGACGAGGCCCACGACGAAGCCGATCGCCAGCAGGCCGAGCGTGGCCGGCACGAGCACGACGCGTCGTCGCCAGCAGGGGACACCACTACCCCGCAGTAAGAACGCCGTGCCGGGCGCTTGCAACACCATCACCAGGCCAGAGATCGCGGTCATGTGGCTCCAGACGGCAATGTCGGGCTGGTCAATGGCGGTATTGACGCCTCCGCAGGCAACGAGTAGCAGCCAATGCATGCCGCGCTCCCTTCATCAGCATGTCACCAAAGCCGCGGAATGGCTGGGCGGCGCGCCGAATGCTGGAAACCCGGCCCGCCGGAGACCAGCCACCCGCAGAGGTTGCACACGTCGCACCCGCATGAACGAGTGCCAGGAGCTGGGACTCCTATCGAACATGACGCCTCAACCGGCCAAACAGTTTCCCCGCGGATGTGATGTGCGTCACACTTCCCGGCCAGCAGCGCGGCGCCCCCGGCGGCCGGCGTGCCATCCTTTCGCTCCAGCCCCGGCGTCGGCAATCAGTGTGTATCGGCCGGCGCCTGTTCGAGACGAGGAAGCAGTACACCGCTCAGCCACTCGCGCTCGGCCCGCAGGAGGCAGAGCTGCTGCTCGATCGCCAGGTCAACGCCCAGCCCGTGTCCGTGTTTCGGCGCCTGCTCGTACCCCGCGATCAGCGTCTCCAGCCTCGCCAGACGCTGCCGCATCAACTCTACGCGCTCGCGCTCGGGCAGGTCGTCGAGAAACATCAACGCCACGCCGCCGGCGGCAGGCTCGCGCCGCGGCTCGGCGAGATGCGCACGCAGCAGCTCGACGTAGAGCCGCTCGCCGGCCGGTGTGATGGCGTACACCTTGCGCGGCGGCCGGCCGCCCTCTTGCTCAGTATGCACGGCGATGTAGCCACCCTGACTGAGCCGCTCTAAAATCGCATACGCCGTCGGCTTCTTCATGTCGGCGACGCGGCCGAGCGAGCGCTCGATGAATTCGTTGATCTGGTAGCCGTGCTGACTCTGCACTTTCAGGATGCCCAGGAGCAGCAGTACGCGCTCGTCCATATGCTCGCGGCCTCCTCTCACCGGGAATCACTCAGGGTACTCGTCACCTGCATTTAATCACACTTGACTAATCAGCGGCAACTGCGGTATGGTGTCATAGTCACGTTTGACTATGCACGACTGACCAAGTGCCCGTCGTCTTCGTGCCGGGAGGCATCGCGCATGCACCGCCGCTCTCGCTCTCCGCTGCTGCTCATGGCACTGACCGTCTTCATAGACCTGATGGGCTTCGGCATCATCCTGCCGCTGCTACCCTTCTGGGCGGAGAAGCTCGGCGCCAATCCGTTCGAGGTTGGCCTGATCCTCACCATCTACGCGGTCGCGCAGTTCCTGTTTACGCCGCTGCTTGGCGCGCTCTCCGATCGCTTCGGGCGCCGCCCCGTCATCATCGTCTCGCTGCTGATCGAAGCGGCTTCCTTCGCCCTCACCGCGCTGGCGGGCTCGCTGCCGGTGCTGCTCATCGCGCGCTTCATCGGCGGCATCGGCTCCTCCAACATCGGCTCGGCGCAGGCCGTCGTCGCTGATGTGACGCCGCCTGAAGGGCGCGCCCGCGGCATGGGGCTGATTGGCGCGGCGATCGGCATGGGCTTCGTGGTGGGTCCGGCGATTGGCGGCGTGCTCGCAGGCCAGGGCCAGGTCGTGCCGTTCTGGGCAGCGATGGCCGTCGCCCTGGTCAACGCGCTGCTGGTGCTGCTGTTCTTGCCCGAGACGCGCAAGCAGCGCATCGCCCAGATCGGCGCCTCGTCCGAGCCAGAGCGGGTGCAGAGCGGTGGACTCTTCGGCGGCTGGCAGCGTGCGTTCAGCTCGCCCATGCTCGCGCGTCTGATCGGCATCAACCTGCTCTTCACACTCGCCTTCACGGCGATGGAGGCGGTCTTCCCGCTCTTCACACAGCAGACGTTTCGCTGGGACGCGACACAGAACGGCTACATCTTCACCTACGTCGGCATTGTGATCGTGATCGTGCAAGGCGGACTGGTCGGGGTGCTGGTCAAGCGCTTTGGCGAGCGGGCGGTCCTCATCGGCGGACTCGCACTGCTGGCAGGCGGGCTGTTGCTGCTGCCGGTGAGTCAGTCGCTGGCCGTGCTGCTGATCGCACTGGCGATTCTGAGCGCGGGTGACGGCGCCGTGACGCCTACAACCTCCGCCTTACTCTCGCTCGCCAGCCCCAGCCACGCGCAAGGCGAGACGCTCGGCATTGCGCAGGGCGTTGCGGGGCTGGGCCGCATCTTCGGCCCCATCCTGGCTGGCGCGCTGTTCTCGATTGGCGTGGGTCTCCCCTTCGCCGCTGGCGGGGTGATCGTTCTGCTCGCTTTGCTACTGGCGCTCGGGCGGTTCCCGACCCGTGCGCATGGCAGCGCGCAAACCCACATGTCAGCGCCGCCAGGCGCTGAGCCAGTGGTGGCTGATTCGACACAGGTGGGCTGATGCCGGCTCGTCAGCCGGAGGTCACGTGAAGAAGTGCTCTTGCCGTAGCTCAGCAGGGCGCTGACACGGCATATCGGTGAGGAGAATGGACGATGGTAACGCGCATCGCGAGCATGGTCTTGCGGCTCTGCGCCCTGGCGGCGCTGACACTCGGTATCCTGTTCTGGACCGGCAATGCCCTTCAGCTGCGTGAGATTCATATGACCATCGGCATCCTGCTGGTGCTGTCGCTGTGGACGGTGGCCTTCGCCCAGATTGGGCAGCCCGGCGGCATCGGCATGGCAGCGGGCGCGGTCGTGGCGGGCGTGCTGCTATTCGTCGTCGGCGTGACACAGGCCAGCATCCTGCCCGGCTCGGCTCACTGGGCCATCCAGGTGGTGCATCTGGCGCTGGCGCTGGCGGCGGTCGGCCTGGGCGAGATGATCGCCGGGCGCGCCACACGAGCCGCGAAAGCGTCCAGAGCGATCAAGCCTGCCTAGCAGCCAGCAGCCCGCTCATACACCGTTGTGCGTGATCGTTGGCGCAATGCGCGGGGGCTTCAGCCGCCGCACTGTGCGAAGGCACGTTCAGTGCCGCGAGTCCCAATGCCAGCCATCGGAGTAGCGCGTCTTCAGGCATCGGCGAAGAAGGCGCGCACGTCGGCGATCTCACTGGTGCGGCGGGCGGGGGGCAGCGCGGCAAGCACCTGGCGGCCGTAGCCCTTCGTGTGCAGCCGCTTGTCGAGAATCGCCATCACGCCGCGGTCGTCGTGGGTGCGCAGCAGCCGTCCGATGCCTTGCTTGAGGCGCAGGGTGGCGAGCGGCAGGGTGTACTCGCCGAACCAGTTGCGCCCTTCGTCCTTCATGCGCCCGACACGCGCCTCGTTGACGGGGTCGTCGGGCGGATCGAAGGGCAGTTTATCCACGACCACCAGCGAGAGCGCTTCGCCGGCGATATCCACGCCCTCCCAGAAGCTCTTGAGGCCGAAGAGCACCGCGCTGGGCAGCTCGCGGAACTGGCGCAGCATCTCCTGTCTGCCGTGCTTCCGACCCTGCACGATCAGCGAGTAGCCCTCCGCCGTGAGGTCGTCGGCCACCCGCTCGTAGATGCCCTCCAGCGCGCGCTGGCTGCTGAAGAGCAGGAAGGCGCGTCCGGCAGAGGCGTCCACTAATCGGCGCATCTCCTGGGCCAGCTCGTCCAGATACGGCGCGCCAGCGGCGCCGAAGGCCGGTTCCAGCCGCATGCGGGGCACGTAGAGCAGCGCGTGCGCCTGATAGTCGAAGGCGAGCGGCAGCACGGCTTCGCTGGCGGACTCCAGGCCAACGCGCGAGCGGAAGAACGAGAAGTCGCCGCCGATGGCCAGCGTGGCGGAGGTGGCGATGGTGGGAATCTTGTCGAAGAGCTGCTCGCGCAGCAGATCCTTTACATCTAGCGGCGCCGCCGAGACGGACCACTGCGCGCCCCGGCGGCCGCGCTCGCCCTGCTGTTCGGCGTAATACACGCGCTCCTCGGGGGTGGCGACACTGAAGACGGCGCGCAGATCGTGGCCGAGGTTGCGGGCGCGCTTGACGAGCTTCTCGTAGAGCTGCTGCTCTTTGTCGTCCTGGTTGGGTGGACGATTGAAGACGAGGCTTTCGGCGACGGCATCCACCGCGGAGGCCAGGCGCAAGCCCTCTTGCAGGGGCTCGGTCAGCAGTTGGCGCCCCTTCGCGTCGGGCCGCAGCACACGCTGCAGCGCGCTCCACAGGCGCGCGTCGGCATCGGCGGCCTCCATCAGTCGCTGCTGGTCGGCGTTGTTGCGCAGGCGGCGCTGGGCAAGCAGCGATTGGACACGCCCAGGCGTGATGGTGATGGTGAAGGCGCGGGTGGCCTCTTCTTCGAGGTGATGCGCCTCGTCTATCACCACCACATCGCGCTCCGGCAGCAGCCAGCCCCCCATCGCGGCGTCCAGCAGCAGTAGCGTATGGTTGACGACGATGATCTGGGCATCGCGGGCGCGCTCGCGCATCAGGCGGACGTAGCAATCGGCGAAGTGCGGACAGCCGCGCCAGGCGCAGCCATCGCTGTCGGTGGAGAGACGGACGCGCACATCAGTGGGCAGCGACTGCGGCAGCAGGTCGAAGTCGCCATCCCAGACGTCGGCGTCGCCGAGCAGCTCTTCCATGATGCGGAAGGCGGGCGTCTTGACGAGCTGCTGAAAGGCGCGCTCTTCGTCGAGGCGGTCCAGGCAGAGGTAGTTGCCCATGCCCTTGACCAGCGCGGCCTTGAACGGCTGGACGTGCCGCTGCACGAAGGGGATGTCTTTGTAGTAGAGCTGCTCTTGCAGGTTCTTGTTGGCGGTCGAGACGAGCGCGACCTTGCCCGAGCGCACGAGCGGAAGCAAGTAGGCAAGCGACTTGCCAGTCCCTGTCGAGGCCTCGACGATGAGATGTCGCTCCGCCTCCAGCGCGTCGGCGACGGCGCGCGCCATCTCGATCTGCGCGGGGCGCTCCTCATAGCCGGGCAGCGCCTCAGAGAGGATGCCCCCGGCGCGCAGGTCGCGCTCGACCTGGGTGCGCAGCGTCGTCTCGGTCTCCGTCTCTGTGCCCGTCTGCTTCGTCATCGGCCGCGCCCCCAGCTCGCCCTTCCGCCGGATCACTCGCACAGGTGTTCGAGGTGTGCCGTCAGTGTACCATAGGAACACGCGCCAACTGACATCAGGCAGACGAATTGGTGGAAGCCCGGAGCGAGCCAGGGAGGCCGATGGGGCGCGCGTTCTCGCAGCCACCTGCTTGAGGGCAGTCGTGCAACGTGCCGCGCGCCGGCAAGCGCTCTAGAGGTGCCGATGGTGGCACGCAAGCGCACGGTCACCCCGCCATTATGGGCGCGCTACGGGCACCAGCTCGCTACCGCACCGGTATCGTAGCGCTCAGAGCTGGAAATTGTCGCCACGTAGCAGTCGCCGCTGATCGGCCCCAAGCTCGCGCTGTAGTATGTCTGGGTCGTCCAGCAGGAATTGACGTACGCTGTCCCATAGCTCCCGTGCCAACCGATCTCAAACGTCCACCAGGCCGTGTAGGAGCACTGATTGAGATACTGCTCGACTTTGATCCTGGTCACACCGTATGCGCGGCAGACGGCGCCCGTCGAGGAATCGAAGACGCCGACGACCTGGGCCTCCTCCTTGATGCTGCCGTAGGAGGTGGAGTCAGACTGCCAGCCACTATCCGCCTTGACTGCCTGATAGGTGGACGCACAGGGTGCAGCAGCGGCCCGCGCAGACACGGATGGGGCATGGGTCGTCACGGCGGCGCCGAGGCCGACAGCGCACACGAGCACCAGTGCGCCCCGCAGGAGATGGCGGCGCATGCAGCACCTCCCGTATGTTGGCGAGGCACGCTTCCTTCCGCATGGCGCGGCCGGTCGCCGCCGCGCCATGAAGCGCCTCGCAATGCCTATATCGCGGTGCCTTTACCACCCGCTGCTCTATACCAGTAGCAAAACCAGGGCCACGAGACAATGCGCGGCATCAGACGCGCGAGCACGGCCGCTTCTAGGGGCGTTGCGCTGTGTCGCGGGTGAGCGGAGCCGGCTAGTTTGCCAGGAACATGAAGAAAGTCCCATCTGTCTCTCACAAAACCCTAATATACACACTCTATTCTCAGCGGGAGCACCGAAGGCACGAGTACACCCGTCTGCAGGTATGATATCGAGACGACAGCGTGACTCTCGTGCCAGCCGAGAACCAGGGAGGAGCCGCCGATGGACCCACGCGAAGGCGATCTGACGATGCCAATGCCGCCGCGCCGGGAGGCGTCGCTGCCGCCTGCGTCCCTGCCGCCACAGCCGGCGACAGAGCCGTTCCCCACGTCTTCGCCGATCCCTAACCGCCACTCTCCACGATCTGTCACGCCGGGCTATTGGGCGCCACAGGGCTACTACTACGCGCCGCCACCACCTCCAGCGCAGGCAGCGCGACAGGCACCGCGCGAGGGCACACAGCAGCGCATGCCAAAAGTGCAGGCGCTGGCCCTCACGCAGCGGCTGAAGCGCTGGCTGATCGGCGGAACGCTGGCAGCATTTGTCTCGCTGGCAGCGCTGGCAGCCGCGCACGCGACCGGCGTGACGGCGCAGGCAGGCGCGACCAGCACCGGCTCGGGTGATACCAGTGCGCAGCCGGCCAACAACGACGATGGCGGCGGCTTCTTTGGCACGCAGCCGGGCTTTGGCAGCCCCGGCTTCGGCTCCGGCGGCGGCTCGCAGTCGCCCATGTCTGGGACCGGCACGTCATGAGTGCGGGCGACGCCTACGTGATGCCGGTGGGCATGGTGCTCGCCGAGTTTCGGGCGATGGGGACCACCGTCTCGCTGCTGCTGCCTGAGGGCAGGCGCGCGACAGACGGCGCCGAGCTCGCGCAAACACTCTTCGCGGAGTGGGAAGCGACGCTCAGCCGGTTCCGGCTAGAGAGCGAGCTTTCGCGGCTGAACGCGCGCGCAGGCGAGACGGTAGCCGTCAGCCCACTGCTCTACGAGGTGCTGGAGATAGCGCTGCGGGCCGCGGCGGCGACCGGCGGTGTCTATGACCCCACCCTGCTACGCCAGCTCGTCGCCGCCGGCTATTCGCGCTCGTTCGACGAGCTGCCGCGAGAGCAGGCGCCGCTCGCCGGCTGGGGCGCACTGACCCCAGGCGGCGGCTGGCGCGGCATCCGGCGCGATCCGGCGCGGCACGAGGTGACGCTGCCGCGCGGTGTCGGGCTCGACTTCGGCGGCATTGCCAAGGGCATGGCCGTGGACGCGACACTTGCGCTGCTCGCGGAGCGAGGCATCGAGCCGGCACTGGTCAACGCGGGCGGCGATCTGGCGGTGGCGGGGCTGCCGCCTGGCGAGCCGGCCTGGCCGATCTCCGTGCCGGGTGTTGGCGAGGAGCGCTGGAGCGTGCCGCTGGCGCGCGGCGCGATGGCGACCTCAGGCCTCGCGCGGCGGCAGTGGCTGCAGGGCGGCGAGCGTCGTCACCACTTGCTGGACCCACGCACAGGCGCACCAACTGAGAACGGGCTATGGTCCGTCTCGGTCGTCACTGGGCGTTGCGCGCAGGCCGAGGTTGCGGCCAAGGCGGCGCTTGTGCTCGGGCCGGCGGAAGGCGCTGCGTTCCTGGAGCGGATCGGCGTCGCGGGACTGCTGGTGGCCGAAGACGGGCGGCACGTGGTGGCTGGGCCATGGCCCGATGATCTGCGCGATCTGCTGACGGGCGCACCGCAACCGATGGCAAGCGTAGCGGGTGTGGCGAGCGGCGCCCCAGCCGCGGAGGAGCGGGCGATATGAGCCCATGGGAAGCGGTGACCTGGGATGTCGCGCGAGCCGGCGGCTTCACGGCGTATGTGCTGCTGGGGCTGTCGGTGGCGCTGGGTCTGGCGCTGACGATGCACTGGCAATCGTGGCGCTGGCCGCGGCTGATCAACAGTGAGCTGCACAACTTCGTGACGCTGCTGAGCCTGGTCTTCACCGGGATTCACGTGCTGGCGGTGTGGCTGGATCCCTTCACGCGCTTCGGCTGGTCGGAGGTCTTCATCCCGTTCGTCAGTCATTACCGGCCGCTGTGGATGGCGCTGGGCATCGTCGCGCTCTATCTGGGGCTGGCGATCGGCCTCAGCACGTGGCTGCGCCCACTGATCGGCTACGCCTGGTGGCGGCGGCTGCACGCGCTGACGCTGGTCTCCTACGCGCTGGTCACGGTCCACGGCATCGCGACCGGCAGCGACACGCGCACATGGTGGGGCGGGCTGATCTACGCTGGCAGCGCGCTAGTGATCGCCGGCCTACTGATTGTGCGGCTGTACAAGCCGGCGACGAAACAGGCTCGCGCGCATCCCTTATGGGCAGGCATGACGGCCGGCCTGGTGGTGATGGGCGCCGTGTGGGCGCTGCTCGGACCGGGGCAGCCAGGCTGGAACGCATCCGCCAACAACGGCAATGGCTCCGGCGCGCGCATCCCAGTGGCCGCCGCTGCCTCGTCCGGCTCCTCGTCGTCTTCTAGCACGGCTCCATTTGGTGCCCCCTTTACGGCACAGGTGCAGGGCACGCTGAGCCAGAGCGGACCCGATAGCAGCGGCGCCGTCACCTACGACCTGACGGGGACGCTCTCGAACGGCGCGACGGGCCAATTCGCGCTGCGGATGAGCGGGCAGCAAGACAGCGCATTCGGCGAGAACGATGGCGGCGTGACGATCACAACCGCCACCATGACGCTCGGCACCAGCGACACCCCGGCGCTCTACCAGGGGCAGGTGACGCAGCTGCGCACCGACGATGGGCGCTGGCGCATCACGGCAACCCTTGGCCAGGGCAGCGCCGCGAGCCAGACGCTCGTCATCCAACTGCGGCTGAACGTGAGCGGCGGGGCGGTGCAAGGCACGATCCAGGGCACGCCGCAGTCCAGCGCCGGCAGCGGACTGTAAATCGCGGATAGTGCCTGGTGCGAGCAGGCGTCAAAAGCCGGTGTAGCAGATCGGCGGCGTGCTGGTGCGGAAGAGCCGGTCCACCGCCTCGATGCGCGAGGTGTCGTCGAGCGTGGCGAGGCCGTGCTCGAAGAGGCTGCGGAACGGCACGACGCCCAGCAGCAGCGAGGAGAACTCGGCGACCGGCAGCGCAATCTCGGCGTCGTACGCCACGTCCGCCCCGGCAGCTACCTCAGGAAGCCCCTCACGGAAGACCACTACCAGCGAGCCGTCGTTCTCCGGCAAAAAGTCGTCGCGCACGGCGATCTTCAGCCGCAGCGAGACGCCGCCGAAGTCGTGCCCAGCCAGCGTGCGGAAGGCGGCGGCCGTATCGAGCACGCGATACATGATGCCCACGCCAGCGGTGTTGGTGACGTGCGCCATCACCACATGCGGGATGATCGCGCCGGAGCCGTTGCGCGGATCGGAGAACAGCTCGTGAAAGTGGGCGTCCTGCGTGCGCAAGACGACGGTAAGCGCCTGATCAGACTGCGAGCGCAGAAAGGCGAGCAGGGAGTGTAGCGCGGCCGGATTGGCGTAGTGCAGCTCGCTCACTTCGACATCGGGCTTGCCGTACTCGCTCGTGGGGTCCAGGCGGAACGTGAAAGCGAGGTATCCGGCCAGCTCGCCCCCCTGGCTGACACCGACGAGATAGTTCTGCGTGTTGGCAAGGCGGCGGGCAAACTCGCCCTCGGCGCGCTGCATCAGGCCGTGCGTGCTTGCCTGCATCCGCGCGTAGAACGCGGCTAGGGCGGACGCATCGGTCGCGGTGAGCCGTGCGACACCGCCGCGATCCCCTGCTGGCAGGTCAGCCGGCTTGACCCGATATTCGTTGGTCTTGGTGCCGTAGCCAAAGCCCATCTGCTTGTAGAAGTCTGGACGGAAGGGATAGAGCGCCGCGAAGGGGGCGCCACGCTCGCGATAGTGGCGCAGGAAGTACTCGATGAGATTCTTGGCGATATGCTGCTTCTTGTGGAAGAGATCTACCGCGACGAGGCCCACCCCGCCCGTCAACACCTGCGCGCCGAAGGCGTTCATGGTGAAGTCGAAGTGCCGCATGCCGCCGACGAGCTGCCCCTCGCGGAAGGCGCCGTAGTACGCGATAGTGCG
>DASUBU010000149.1:0-40887 GCA_035763125.1 Ktedonobacterales bacterium | reverse complement strand
CGCGCGCCACCGCCTGCGCGACGAGCGCCGGATCGCGCAGCGGCGCCAGCTCTACCAGCCAGACGCCATCCTCGAAGCGCGGCAGCAGCTCGTCCGCGGCGGCAAGGGCCAGGCGTGTCTTGCCGACGCCACCAGGGCCGGTCAACGTGAGCAGGCGTGTATCAGGGCGGTCAAGCAGCTCATGGATGGCGCGCAGCTCGCGCTCGCGGGCCATCAACGGCGTGGGCTGGGCGGGCAGGTTCGAGGGCGGGCCGGCCGACACAGGCAGCGCGCTGGCAGGCTCAAGCCCAGGACGGGCGGTAGAGGCGAAGAGCGCCCGCTTCTGGGCGGTTAGCGTGAGAGCATCTGCCAGCAGCTCGACGGTTTCGCGCCGCGGCGCGCGCTTGACTCCGCGCTCCAGATCGCTGATCGCGCGGGTGCTGAGGCCGGCGCGCTCGGCCAGCTCCTCTTGCGTCAGGCCGGCCGCCGCCCGGTAACGGCGCAGCAATGGGCCGAACAGGGAGAGGGGTTGCGCGCTCACCACTATATCCTCCACCCGGCGATGCCGATCGCGGCGGGATGTGGCTCTCGCGTACGGAGTCAATCCCAGGTCTGCTGGCGGCCATCGCGACGCATGTGCCCCGTATTCTAGCACGCTGCGGCGGCATTTCTGCGCGCTACGACGGCAAGCGGTTCCCGCTCATGCGCACGTCATCGTGTGGGTCATCGTGTGGGTCTCGTTCGTGGTACGGAGGCCTTGTGCGCCGCACACTGGAGACATCAGCCGCTGCGCCGCGGCCGGCCGCGGCGACGGCAGTGTCACCGAGAGGAGCACGCGCAATGCCTGTGTCACCAGACGTGCGGAAGGCGGCCGCTCGCACCGCCTACGATGCCATCAACCGTAAAGACCTCTCCCTGCTGGAGGGGCACCCCGGCTTCTGGCAATCTCGCCAGATCATCCCGCTCATGCTGGCTGGATTCCCGGATCTCAGCTCGACCGTCGAGCAGCAGACGATTGACGGCGAGTGGGTCACCACCCGCACGACCATGCGCGGCACCCATCAGGGCGAGTTCATGGGCGTAGCGCCCACCGGCAAGCGCATCGAGCTGATGCACATCGCGCTCGACCAGATCAACGACGACGGCCTGGTCGTCGAGCATATTGGCGTCAGCGACTGGGTCCGCGCGCTGATCACCTTTGGGCTGGTTCCGGCGCCTGAGGCGCTGCTGAAGCAGAAGGAGGCCAGCGCATGAGCACCTATACGCTGGTCCTCTTTGGGCACATCGCGGGCGCGTTCCTGCTGGTAGGCGCGCTGACCGTCCAGACGGCCGGCACATTTGTGCTGCGGCGCGCCACGCGCGTGGAGCAGGTACGCACAACCAGCACGCTGATGGCCACGGTGGTGCCGCTCTTCGCGATTAGCCTGCTCATGATTCCCGCCGCCGGGCTGTACATGGCGTTCACGGCCTGGGGCTTCCAGACCGCCTGGCTGGACGTGGCGCTGGTAACCTTCGCCCTGCTCGTGCCGATTGGGCCGGGGATCAACGGACGTCATCTGGCCGCCGTCAAGCGTGTCGCCGAGGCGGCGCCTGATGGGCCACTGACGCCGGAGCTGGCTGCGCTGGTGCGACGTCCACTGCCTGCCGTCATGCATGTGACCTTCGTGATGCTGACCTTTGGCATCCTCTTCCTGATGACCAACAAGCCGCCGCTGCCGGTCGCTATCGCCACCATCCTCGTTGCCGTGGCGATCGGACTGGCCTCAGCCCTTCCGCTGCGCCGCGTACGCGCCACGACGATGCCGGCGACCGCCAGCCGAAGCGCACGCGCCGCGAGCTGAGCGGTCTTCCACCAGCGCTAAGGAGCTTCACTGTGTACGATGCTATTGTGGTCGGCGCCCGCTGCGCCGGCTCGCCCACCGCCATGCTGCTGGCCCGCAGAGGCTATCGCGTGCTGCTGGTGGATCGCGCCACCTTCCCCAGCGATACATTCCGCGCCCACGTCATCCGCATGCGCGGCGTGCGCTCGCTGCACCGCTGGGGTCTGCTGGAGCGCGTCGTGGCTACGAACTGCCCGCCGCTGCGCCGCACGCTGATGGATTTCGGCGACTTCCCCCTGGCGGGCTACCCGCCGGGCGAGGGCGACATCCCCGGCGAGTACGCGCCGCGCCGCAGAGTGCTGGACGCCCTGCTGGTGGAGGCGGCGGTCGAGGCCAGCGCCGAGCTCTGGGATGCCTTCACTGTGGACGACCTGCTGACGGAGGACGGCCGCGTCTGCGGCATCACCGGGCGGATGGCGAACGGCACGCGAGCGAGCGCGCGGGCGCGTGTCGTCGTCGGAGCGGACGGGCAATACTCGCTGGTCGCGCGGAAGGTGGGCGCGGAGCACTACCACGCCCGACCATCCTTGACCTGCGCCTATTACAGCTACTGGAGTGGCACAGGTATCGAGGGCCTGGAGATTCACGCGCTGCCACAGCGCCGCGTAATGCTCGCCTTCCAGACCAACGATGGGCTGTCGGCGGTGGCGGTTGGCTGGCCGGCTGAGGAATTCCACATGGTGCGGGCCGACCTGGAGGGCCAGTTCTACCGCGCGCTCAGCCTCGTGCCGGAGCTGGAGGCACAGGTACGCGGCGGCAGGCGCGAAGAACCCTACCGCGGCACGGCCGATCTGCCCAATTTCTTCCGCCAGGCATACGGGCAGGGCTGGGCGCTTGTTGGGGATGCCAGCATCCACCGCGATCCAGCCGCCGCCTCGGGCATCAGCGACGCCTTCCACGACGCCGAGCTACTGGCCGACGCGCTCGACGACGGCTTCTCGGGTCGCCGTCCGCTGGACGGGGCGCTGGCCGGCTATGCGCACCAGCGCGACACGATCGGCCTGCCCTTCTTCGAGGAGGCCTGCCGGACGGCCGCGCTTACCCCACCGCCGCCGCAGCTGCTTCAGCTTCGCGCCGCCATACGCGGCAATCAGCAGGCGATAGACCTGCATCTCGGCGTGGGCCGGGGCACCGTCTCGGAGGAGGAGTTCCGGCGCCGGATGGCTGCGCTTGCGCCTGTGCCCGCGCCCGCCAGAGGATGATGCGTCGTGAGCCGTGTTCCTTCAGCAGCGCGCACGTGACCGGGCCAGGCACGGACGCTGTACAATTCTTGCGGGCTGTGTCCGCCGCGCGCATCTCGCGTGGCGGCCGGCGCACCAATCTGCAGGTGACGGGCGGCGCGACGGGGCGATCCGCCCGCAAGAGTTGCTTCTAACGAAGGAAGGCTTCCGATGCGCAGCAAGGTCACGGTGGTCGGCGCCGGCAACGTCGGCGCGACGCTGGGCCAGCGGGTCGCCGAGCGCGACTACGCCGACGTCGTGCTGGTGGACGTGATTCCCGACATGCCGCAGGGCAAAGCGCTGGACATCATGGAGTCCGGGCCGGTGCTGGGCTTCGACTCGAACGTGATCGGCACCAACGGCTATGACGAGACGGCTGGCTCTGACATCGTCGTGATCACTTCGGGCATCGCGCGCAAGCCTGGCATGAGCCGCGACGACCTGGTGCGGACGAATCAGGGCATCGTGACACAGGTGACGCAGGAAGTGGTCAAGCGCTCGCCCAACAGCATCATCATCTGCGTCACCAATCCGCTCGACGCGATGGTCCAACTGACCTACAAGGTCAGCGGCTTCCCCAAGCATCGCGTGTTGGGCATGGCCGGCGTGCTGGATTCGGCGCGGTTCCGCACCTTCATCGCGCAGGAGCTCAACGTCGCGGTGCGCAACGTGGAGGCGGTGGTGCTGGGCGGCCACGGCGACACGATGGTGCCGCTGGCGCGGCTCTCGACCGTGGCGGGCGTGCCGCTGCCCAGGCTGATCGCGCCGGAGCGGCTGGCGCAGATCGTCCAGCGCACGCGCGACGGCGGAGCTGAGATCGTCAATCTGCTCAAGCAGGGCAGCGCGTACTACGCGCCCTCTGCCTCGGTGCTGCAGATGATTGACGCGATCATCCTGGACCGCAAGCAGATCATGCCATGCTCAGCCTACCTGGAGGGCGAGTACGGCATCAACGGGCTCTTCGTCGGCGTGCCGGTGAAGCTGGGCGCCGGCGGCGTCGAGGAGATCATCCAACTCGAGCTCTCCGAGGAGGAGCGCGCCGAGCTGCAGAAGTCCGCCGATGCCGTCAAGGAGCTGGTAGGGGTGATGGGAATCTAAGGGCCTTCGCTCCCCAATTCCGCAGCCTCCGGCGACCGTCTGCCATAGAGGCGCGCGCAACACAGGCCGGCGTGTGCGGCACGCCACTACGTCCCCGCTTCACGCCACTACGTCCCCGCTTATTGTAGGGGCGGGTTGCACACGCCCGCGTCGATTGGCATGTAGGGGCGATGCATGCATCGCCCGGCGGCGCTATACCAGCAGCGTCCGGCCGCGATGGGCGCCCACCGGATGCCCTTGCACGCTATGCACGGCGAAAGGGAGCCAGCGATCCCATCCACAGGGTGTAGTGGCGCGGCCCGCCTCGCCCATCACCCATGCGGCGGCGGCGCAGGGATTTCAGGACGAGCGGCGCAAGACCGTGCCGCGCCGCTCGTATTCCAGGCGTGCTTCGACGGTGACTGCCAGCTCCGGACTGGCGAAGCGCTCCACCAGCCACAGCGCGAGGTCGAGGCCCGACGTGATGCCGCCGGCGCTGATCAGGTCGCCGTCGTCCACGACGCGCACGTGCACGGTGGGGACGTCGGCGCCGGTGGCGCGCAGACCGTCGAGCGCGGCGTGATGCGTGATGGCTGGCCGGCCGGCGGTCAACCCAGCGGCAGCGGCGAGCAATGCGCCGGTGCAGACGGTGGCGACGGTCGTGCCGCTGGTATGCAGGCGTGAGATGGCGGCAGGCAGGCTCCCCCGCTCGATCTCGGCGCGCACGCCGCGCGAGCCGCCCGCGTTCCAGCCGCCGCCGGGGACGAGCAGCAGGTCTGGAGGGTGGTCGAGATCGAGGGCGGCCTCGACATGGACGCGCAGGCCGTAGAAAGCGGACACCTCACGCGCGCCCTCCAGCGTGACAAGCTGGGGGTGCAGGTCGGCGCCTAGCTCCTCGGCGCGGCGAAGAACCTCGAATGGGGCGATGGCGTCGAGCTCATCGAAGCCGTCGAAGAGAACGATCTGCGCGCGCATGGCAGGCGGCCTCCGATCAGTGGTGTGCGGGCTCGGCCAAAGCGTAGCATGCGCGGCGCGTGCCGGGCCAGTCGCGCGACATCGCGGACGGAGTGCGCTGCGACGCCGTGACGCGCATGCAGTGGGCGGGACGTGGGTGCTCCCATGGCCCGCCGCCACACGTTGTACACTAAGAAGCACACACGGGCGCGGTTCGCCCGCGCATGATCGGAAGAGCCACGAGACAGCCACGAGGGATTAGTGCCATGGGCAGCGGACATACACATCGCAACAAGCGCGGAAGGGGCCGCAAGAATGCCGGCGGGCAGCCGCGGCCAAACGGCGCCGCGGGGCAGGGCACTCAGGGGGCCGCCAGCGGCCGTGAGTCGCGGGCCAGCATGCCCGAGTTCCTGCCCCACGCGTCACAGCTCTCCTCACCTGAGCCAGTGGCGCCGCGGCCCGTCGAGGAGGAAGGCGAGGCGGTCGAGCTCATCTCCATAGAGGAGCGGGAGGCCTTCGTGGTCTTCTCGTCCTCGCCAGAAGATGAGATAGACGAGATGGTCGAGGCGGAGGATGAGGGCCTGGTGATCGAAGACTCAGGTCCAATTGACGAGCAGGCGGGCGGGAGCTGGGTGCGGACCGGTGAGGTGGAAGCGGACGCAGGCGCGACAAGCGGCATAGAAACAACCGCGCCGCTGGCCCCAGCTGAGCCGCCGGCGCGCGGCCGCGCACCGCGCCTGCCGGGCATCCCATTCGCGCGGCCCGATTCAGCCGCTCGACGCGAGTGGCATGCGCACCAGGCGGGAGAGACGCACGAGCGAAGCACGCCGGGCGAGCATGGCGGACAGAATGGGTACCACGCCAACGCCAACAACGCCGTGCCGAACGGCCACCACGCGGCACACGGTTTCAATGGGCCCCGCATACCGCCGCGCGGACGTCCCCGCGATGAGGGGGAGATGTCGTCGCGTGGGAACGGACACGCGGCAGGTAATGGCGAGAGGGCGGAGCGCTGGCCGGGCGCTGAGCGCTGGGCGAGCGCCGAGCGCGACGAGCTGGTTCCGCGTGCGGACGTACGCGGCGACGTTGGCCCGCTCATTGACGAGCTACGAGCCGTTTTCCAGCGTGATCGGGCGGTCGCCAGTGGAATGGCAGCCTCGCGCTGCGGTATCTGCTACCTGCATTTCCCACTCGGCGAGCTGGAGTATCGCGACGCCGAGGGATTCTACGTCTGTCCGGTTTGCGCGCCTGCGCTAGGGGCGCACTGGCTGCCGATGGTGCGCCGGCAGAAGCGTGCGTAGCCGCAAGATCCCCTGGCATGAGGACGTGTAACGGCTGCTCACGACGGGCTCATTCGGCACCACGGGTCTGTGCGGGGCCTGGAATCTGTGGTACAATAGGCGGGCTTGGGCGTCGCGCTGGGCAGACTGTTGCGCGCGGCGCCATTTCGTGACGAAGACGAACGAGTGACGAGCGAACGGGACGTGGCGGCCGATGGCCAGCGGCCCGCATGAAGATCTCGGCGGCCGAGCTGCCAAGGAGTACACGCCGTGGGTGCGCTTCCGAAGAAACGTCTCTCCAATCGCCGGCAGGGCAATCGCCGCCAGCATCACAAGATCCAGCTCCCCTCGCTGACGCGCTGCCCGCAGTGCCGTCAGCTCCACATGAATCATCACGCCTGCCCCAATTGCGGGATGTACCGCGGCCGGCAGGTGATCGAGATGCGAGTGAAGCGGGCGGCGGCGGAGTAGCACGGTGAGCGAGCAGATCGCCTTCGTGTTCCCTGGCCAGGGCAGCCAGGCGGTAGGCATGGGCGCCGACGCCGCGGCGGCCTCGCCAGCGGCGCGCGCGGTTTTCGCGCTTGCCGATCGGGCGGTGAGCTTCCCGCTCTCCGAGCTGTGCTTCTCCGGACCGGAGGAGACGCTGCGCGAAACGATCAACACGCAGCCGGCGATCGTCGCGACCAGTCTGGCGCTGCTAGCGGCCATGCAAGAGGCGGCCGGCGCCACAACACCCGCGTCCGATGCGGAGCCGCCGCTCCACGCGCCGCTCACACCGGCCTTCATGGCGGGGCATAGTGTCGGGGAGTACACCGCGCTGGCGGCCACGGGGGCACTGGGCATTGCGGAGACGATCAGGCTGGTGCGCGAACGCGGCCGGCTGATGCACGACGAAGGAACGCGCTGCCCCAGTGGGATGGCCGCCGTGCTGGGGCTAGACGCCGAGACACTGCGCGCGGTCTGCGCGGAGGCGACAGCGCAGGCCGAGGCAGAGCTGGCAGCGGACGGTACAACAGAGGAAGTGCCTGACCGGCACCCTGGCGCTGGCCGTGTGGTGCTGGCAAATGACAACGCGCCCGGTCAGATCGTCATCTCGGGCGCCACCCGCGCGCTGGAGCTGGCGATGGAGCTGGCGCGTGCGCGCAGTGCCAAGCGGGTGGTGCCGCTGGCGGTCAGTGGGGCCTTTCACTCGCCGGTGATGGCGCCGGCCGCCGCTGGACTGGCGCGCGCCGTCGCCGCCGCTCCGCTTCGCGAGGCCCAGGTGCCGCTGGTGGCAAACATCACAGCGCGCCCGGTCACGCTGGCCGGGGACTTGCGGACCGAGCTAGCGGAGCAGATTGCGGCCCCCGTACAATGGACGGCGTCGGTGGCATACTTGGCTGAGCAGGGCGTGACGACGTTCGTTGAGATCGGCGCGGGCCAGGTGCTGAGCGGCCTCATCAAGCGCATCGCGAAAGGTTCTCAGACGCTCTCGGTGGCCTCGATGGCCGACGTTGCGCCGGTAGCGGCACAACTGCGCACGCGGATGGGGCTGGCAGGATAGCGACAAGGTAGCACTAAGACAGGCGCGTTCGAGCACGTTACGGAGCGAGAGGGGGCGGCCGCTATGAATGGCTGGCCGAACGGCACGAGCAGGTATACCGGTGAGCAGGGCGCCAGCGCCATCTCGACCGAAGCGGGTTCGAGTGATGACAGCGCCGAGCCGCCAGACGAGCCACTTGGCGCGGTGCGCATCGCGCGGCGTGTGCTGCGGACGGTAGTTGAGCAGGCGGCGCTCGGCGTGCCAGGGGTCGCCGGAATGGCAAGCCCGCGGCCCGGCTGGCGCCAGGTGCGCAATCGGGCGCTGCCCCAGCATGGCGTGGCGCTGGCGGTGCAGGGCGAGCGCGTCTCGGTGGACCTGTACCTCATCGTCGAGCCAGGAGCCAGCTTCGCCGCGGTCGGCATGGCCGTACAGGAAGCCGTCGGCGCGGCGCTGGAGCACATCCTGGGGATGACTGCCGGCGAGATTGACGTGTATATTCAGGATGTCTCCTAGCGATGGCGTCGGGGATGCGCCGGCGGGCGCGAGAAGTCGCCTTGCAGTCACTCTACGAGTTCGACACGGCACACCACGACGCCGCGGAGGTCTTGCGGCGCCACGCCGAGGAGGAGGCGCTGCCGCCAAAGGTGCTGGCCTATGCCGAGGAGCTGATAACAGGGGTACTAGCCCATCTCGAGCCGATTGACGCGGCGATCATCGGGGCGGCGCATGAGTATCCAATCGAGCAGATGGCCCGCATTGACAAGAACATCCTGCGGCTTGCAATCTTTGAGATGCTGTACAATAATGCTGTGCCAGCAAAGGCCGCCATCAGTGAGGCCGTGGAGCTTGCCAAACTCTATGGCAGCGACAACTCCAGGCGGTTCGTCAACGGCGTCCTGGGCACAGTCTTCCAGAACACTCAAGGATCGCCAACATCCAACGCCGAGAAGTGAGGTGTACGCACAATGTCGTCCATGTCCAAAGAGGATATCCTGGCCAAGCTCAAGCCGATCATCGCCGATCAGCTCGGCGTTGACGAGGCCGACGTCAAAGAAGATGCCTCGTTCACCGAGGATCTGAACGCTGATTCACTCGATCTGGTCGAGCTGATCATGTCGCTGGAAGAGCAGTTCAAGCTGCAGATCAGCGACGAGGATGCCGAGAAGATCACCACGGTCGGCGAGGCGGTGGAGTATATCTCCGACCATATCGACTAGGCGGCCGGGTCCGATCTTCGCGGACACGTGAGCACACGGCGCTTGGCGCGCGGCCATCGCGCATGACGCGATCGGCATGCGCGCCCGCTGTATGCGTGCCGCCGATTGATTCTTTCTCTGTTCACCCAGCGCGTCGCCATTCGCGGCGCGCCTTTTTGCGTGGCCAGTTAGCGGTCGGGCGTCCTCGTGAGCACGCGCTCGATACCTGGCTCCCGGCATGCTGCGCCGCGCGCCACCCGACAGACCCCCTGACATACCCCAGAGGACCAATGCCGTTGAAAGCGTGCAAAGTATATCATTATGTGATATAATCGCGCCGTGACCATAGTTGGCGTTACCGATGACGCCGGAACGCCGCATCGCGCAGCACCACGCGGCGGCGCGACACCAGTGCGTCGAAGGAGGATCACAATGGCGCGGACGAACGATGCATACGATGCGGGCGAGGCAGCCGGCAGCCAGCGGGAAGGGACCATCGAGACGACACAAACGGGCGTAGTGGGCCGGGAGGATATCGCCGACCGCTCCGGCGTGGAAGGCCCCGCCGGCACACCAGACACGAGCGGGGTGGTGGGCGGTGTTGCTAAGCCCGACGCGACCGGCCTCGCGGGTGCAGGCGAGCGCGCGGATCGGACGGGGCTGGTGGGCAACACGACCGCGACGCCCGACGAGAACGCCGGCTAGACAGGTTCAGCCATCAGCGGGCGGCGGGCACTGTGGCGGCGGCCGGCGCGAAGAGGCGGGCTTGCCGCGGCTCCTCGAGCAGCGAGGCGCTATCCCACACCGGGCCGACGTCGGGCGGGGCGACATGGATAGGCACGTGTCGCAGCCCCGCCAGGCGAAACTGCTCGCCGACCTGCGCGCGGGCCAGATCGGGCGTGTTGTTCGTGCGGCTGAGGTGGGCAAGCCATACCCAGCGCGGCGCGTCGTCCAGCACGTCAAGCAGGGCACGGGCCGTCTGCTGGTTGGAGAGGTGGCCGGTGGGGCTGAGGATGCGCCGCTTGAGGGGCCAGGGATAGGGGCCTTTTACCAGCCGGTCGGTGTCGTGATTCGACTCGATGACCAGCAGGTGCGCGCCGCGCATGGCCTCGATCATTGCGCCGCCGGCTTCGCCCGTGTCGGTGGCGAAACACACACTCCACGCGCCGGTCGCCAGCCGGTAGCCGCAGGGGGCAACAGCGTCGTGCGAGGTCGGGAAGCTGCGAATCTCGAGGTCGCCAAGCTTCGTCGTGCGGCCGACAGGCAGCTCGTGCCGCTCGCAGGTATGGGCCAGCGGCGCGCTCGGTCCTTTGGTCTGGTCGCGCACGGCGTCGAGTGTGCGGGGATCACCCACCAGCGGGATGCGGTGGCGGGCGGCGAAGGCCACCGCGCCGCAGGAATGGTCGGAGTGCTCGTGCGTGATGAGGATCGCGCCGATCTCGCTGGCGGCGACACCAGCCTGGCGCAGACGGCTGGCAAGTATGCGAGGGCCAAAGCCGGCATCCACCAGCACGGTTGTGCTGCCGGCGCGCACGAGCAGCGCGTTGCCGCTGCTGCCGCTGCCCAGAGACACCACGCGCACGCGGGCCACCTTTCGCGGTTGGGTTGTCACACAGAGCACACAGAGGGAGCGGAGAGCGAGAGGTGCCAGCCTCTCCAATGTGAGGGCACTCACGGCCGCCAGTTCCGCCGCAGCGATGCTGAGGCGTTGCGCCTATCGTACTGCGGCGCGTGGCGAGGCGGCAAGGTGCGTGGCATGATCGGTGCCAAAGTGCAGACATGATGAGGGCTTCATCGAAGCGTACGCCAATTGCGTACAGTTGAAGATGCCGTCCAATGACGGAAAGCAGCGCTTCACCGACGCCGCGGATGAAAAGTCGGGCTTCTTTGCGGAGGCAAGGAGTCGTTTCTTCGCTGCCCTTGAGCTGCTCTTCGCTGGACTTCCTCTCGCCCCTAACTCCTCCTGAACGGTTGACTGGCACCGAACCACCCGCAGTCAACTATGCCGCACCAGTCGTCGGAACGTCACCAACGCATAGATCCCCCAGAGGTTCAGACAGAGATATCCGAGTTGGCTCAGCAGCGGGCGATCAGTGAACATCCCTACTCCCCACAATGAGAAGTAGCTTCCCATAAGCACCACCGATACGGCCGTGAATACGCTCACGTTCCTGGGGCTCGCCGGGGTGAGCACCGTGCTCTCCGGTTGCCGCAAAGCGATGACACGCACCACATACACAGCGAATAAGACCAGGTTGCCTGCAAACAAGACCATATTCAGCAGAAAGAGCGCGAAGACCGCCGGAGAGAGTCTTGAGAGCCCTGAGAACGCTGTCATCTGGTCAACCTCATAGCCTGAACCTGCTGAGGAGCGCCACTGCTCCTCATGATTGGCTCTGGCCTATCACCAACCAGGGCTGATCGTCGTGTGACGCGGCCACGCACCTGGTTCAACCAGCGTCAAGTTGCCTTGCAGAGTGTACCTGATGCCTGGCTCCGACTGAAGTGCTACCCTAACTGTTGAGTGGTCTCGAAAGTCATTGTCACGCGGCGGGCAGACCGAGCAGCGCAGCCGCGTTGCCGCCCAGCGCGAGGGCCAGCTCCGGCTCGCTCAGGCCCGAGGCGCGCGCGTACTCGAGCATGCGGCCCTGGCGGATCAGCGGGAAGTCGCTGCCGAAGAGGATCTTTTCTATGCCGGCGGCGCGGGCGACGGTCGGGAAGACATCGGGGCGGTAGAGGTAGAGTGAGGCGGCGGAGTCATACCACACGTTGGCGGCCGCGGCGTGCAGCTCGGGCATCAGCTCGTAGAACGGGAAGCCGCCTCCCCAGTGCGCGGCCACCACGCGCAGCGCCGGGAAGGCCAGCACGAACGCCTCCAGCTCGTCCGCCGTCACGTCGCCCTTGCCCTGGTAGAGGTGGCCGACCGGCTCGCTGGTATGCGTCAGGCAGAAGAGATTGAGATGCAGCGCGGCCTCGACCAGCGGGGCGAGCAGTTCTGTATCGCTCAGGCGGTAGCCCTGGCCGTGCGGCATTAGCTCGCCGAAGCCCGGCATGCCGGCCGCCGCGCAGCGTTCCAACTCCGCCACAGCGCGCTTGCCATCCAGCGGCTGGACCGCGGCGAGGCCGATGATGCGACCAGGGAAACGCCGCATGGCATCCAGCACGTAGCTGTTGCACTCCTCCGCCAGGCCCGGATCGCGCCAGCCGAAGGGGAAGGTGACTGAGACGTCCACGCCGTCGGCTCGCATCGAGGCGATCAGGTCGTCGGCGGTCGCCATGCGCGCCTTCGGGCTGCCGTAGAGCTCTTCCAGCCAGGGGTCGCGAGCGAAGAACTCAGCGCGGCGGGCAACGATCTCAGGTGGGAAGATATGCGTGTGGAAGTCAACGATCACGACGAGCATCCCGCGCAGGAGAGCGGCCACTTGACCAGGCGGACGCATCCCGCTATACTAGGATAGAACATTTGTTCACCGGCACGTGGCCGTTGGGCGGCTCGCCGCCGATGGTAGGCAGATTGTAGCACGCCGGGCGCCGCATCTACGCCGCTCGCGAGGCAGGCAAGCATCCAGCCGGCAGTCGGTGTGGTATACTTGAGCGCAACGTAGCCTGGTGGCCCACCGCTTGCGCTGTCAACGTCAACCGCCAGCCGCCGTCAGTGCGCGGCGACTGTGCGGGGTGGGGTACAATGAAAGTTGATGGTCTTCGCGCCGGGTTGGTGTGCGGGCCGCCAACATATGCTACGTTCGCCTTGCTCGCGAGCGGCGGAGGAGCAATGAGGCTTGTCCGCCGTCCAGGCCGCACCGCCGCGTCTGTGTCGGGCAGGGTTTGTCAGGGATTCCGCTGTCACGGGATCCGCTCTAGCCCACATAAGGAGCTGGCGGGTGAAGACCACAACCAGGAAGGCACGTTCAACCTCAATCCAGCCGGCAGCCGCCGAGCCCCGCGTGCCCGCGCTGAGCAGGCCGCGGGCGGAGTACGACGAGCAAGAGCTCGAGGAGGCATTCGAGGCGACCATCCTGCGGCTCGACGGCGCGACAGCCGAGCAGTTGTTCCGCCGGGCGGGCCGGTAGTCCCATCACGATTCACCTGGCGACCTGCCCACGCACGATGGCTCGTATGGCAAGCCGTCGGCACGGGCAGTTGCCAGGCCGGCAGCCTCTCGGGTGGCGTCGCTGGCGGCGCACCGAGAGTGGAAGGTGAAGCGCACCCGATGGATGTCATCAAGGTCAGCCCCCGCGGCTACTGCTACGGGGTGGTGGATGCGATGGAAATTGCCCGGAAAGCGGCCAAAGACCCAAGCCTGCCGCGTCCGCTCTATATCATCGGCTTGATCGTCCACAACGCCTTCGCCGTCGAGGAGCTCACGCGCCTCGGCGTGGTCACGCTGGACGGCCCAGACCGCGCTTCCATCCTCGAACAGGTGACGGCAGGAACCGTCATCTTTACTGCGCACGGTGTCTCTCCGCAGGTCAAGCAACGCGCCGCCGAGCGCGGCCTGCGTGTGCTGGATGCCACCTGCCCGGATGTCACCAAAACGCACGATCTCGTGCGCAGCCTGGCCGCGCAGGACTACCAGATCATCTACATCGGCAAGAAGGGCCATCCCGAGCCCGAGGGCGTGATCGGCGAGGCGCCGGAGCGTGTTCACCTCGTAGAGACCGCCGCCGACCTTGACGCGCTGCCGCCCGCGCTTGCCGATGCGCCCCGCCTGGCCGTCTCGACCCAGACGACGCTCAGCCAGTGGGATACCGCGGCGCTAATCGAGGAGATTTGCCGCCGCTATCCGCAGGTCGAGGTCTACAACGAGATCTGTCACGCCACGCAGGTGCGCCAGGAGGCTGTAGCGACCATGGCGCGGGGCGCCGATCTGACGATTGTGGTTGGTGACCCGCGCAGCAACAACACCAACCGACTGGTTCAGGTGGCAGAAGAGCTGGCCCACAGCCGGGCGATTCGCATCGAGCGTCTTGCCGATCTCGACCCAGCTGTGCTGGAGGGCAAGCGCCGCGTGGCGATCACCGCTGGCGCCTCCACTCCCAGCCAGCTTACCCGCGAGGTAATCCGCTTCGTCGAGAGCTACGGCGCGCGCGTCCGCGAACTGCCCGCGGCGGAGCTGGAGGCCGCGGCGGGCCGGGCAGGCACAGAGCAAGCGGCAGGACAAGCCCAGCCAGCGGCACTACGCGACTAGCAAGGCAAACGTGAGCCGCGGGCCGTGCTGTACCTTGTGCGGGCGATGAGCCGGTCCAGTGGCATGGTGGAAGTGGTTCCGGGGAGAACGAGCAGGTGCGCGTGATGAGGGCAATCATTGTAGGTAGTGGATGGAGTGCGCTCCATATGGACGCTTTCCATGCCACTATCAGCCGAGTACCCTGGCGCACCGCGACGGAGGTAGCCGTATGAAGAGCCTGAGCGCGATCCTGGCGAGCGAGCCACTTGACGCACTGCGGTCCCTGGCGGATCGCTGGGGCGCTGAGCGGCCCCCGCGCGATGACGCCGACTCCCGGCAGCGCCTTGAGCGCGCCATGCGTGACGCGATTGCTTCGCGCTTCGTGTGGGAGGGCCTGGCGGAGGACGAGCGCCGGGTGCTTTTTGCCATCGTCGGCCCCTCAGCGCGCAACTGGTGCCTGGTGACGACGACCGGCGAGCGTGCGCATCTGGAGCAGGTGGCTGCCGAGGGCGCGCTGGATGCGCTGATCGCGCAGCGGCTGGTCTTCACTGAGATCGCCAAGATTCAGGGCGGCGAGCTCGTCGGCCAGCGGGCGACCTTCTATGGCTACGCGCTGCCACGCAACACGCAGGCTGAGATCGAGGAGAAGCCCATCGCCTACGTGCCGACCGAACTGGCGACAGTGCTCTACACAACCGGGCGCGAGCACTTCGTGCCGATCGCCGGCCGCGCAGACAAGACGCTTGACGAGCTGCTGATGCCCTATCGCCAGGGCGACCTGGACCAGATCGGCCGGCGCTTCGGGCTGACGCTGCAAGCCTACTACTCGCGCAACGAAGTGCGTGCGGCGATGGCCGAGAATCTGGCGCAGGCAGAGGCTGTGCGCTACGCGCTGGAGCAGGTCGAGCCGGCGGTAGCGGCGCTCTACGAATGGCTGCGCGGCCGCGGTGGTTGCGCGCCGATGACGGAGGTGCGCGCCCAGCTCGGCGCCAGCGGCCCACGCCTGGCAGTGGTGCTCCACGCGCTGGAAGACTATGCGCTGGCTTTCGACACCTTCGCCGATGGGCGGCGAGTGCTCTTCATTCCACGCGAGACGCTCGCCAATCTGCGCAAGTCTGAGGCGCGCCCCGCCGCCCAGGTAGGGCTGGTGGATCGCGCGGAGCCGCGGGCCGTGCAGCCGCCCGACACCTCGTTCCTGTGGGACCTGGCGTCTATCGTGGCGGCGGCGCACCAGCACGAAATCGAGCTGACACGTGGCGGGGCGCTGCCCAAGCGCGCGGCCCAGCGGCTGCTGCCAGGGCTGGTCGGCGCACGTGCGCGCGGCTCCGAGGAGGAAGCGCTGGCCTACGTGGAGCTGCTGAAGCAAGAGGCGGCTGAGCTAGGATTGGTGGTGGCGCCGGCCTCGACCGGCAAGCGCAAGGGACGGTTGGGGCCCGGCGCAAAGCTGGATTCGTGGGGCCGGCACGATCAGGTCATGCAGGCGCGGCGGCTCTTCCGGCGCTGGCCGCTGGACCGCTGGTGGGTAGACCTACCCGGCGCGCATTATCAGGAGTGGATGACCTTCTACCTGGAGATTCCGACAGCGCGGACCGCCGTGGCGGCGCTGCTGGCCGACTGCACGCCCGGCGTATGGTACTCGCTAGCCTCGTTCCGCGCGACGCTGCAAGGGGACAACCCCTACGTGCTGCGGCCGAATCAGCGGTTCACCGGCGAGGGCGGCTTCAAGCTGGCCGACGATCTACGCGCGCAGTGGGAGCGCACCGACGGTGAACTGATTACGGGCATGCTGGCCTCGACGCTGGCCGAGCTAGGCATCGTCGCACTGGGCTACGACCGCGAGGCCGTGCCGGTGTCCGGCGAGCGCGCCAATCCCGACGCCTTCATGATCACCGAGCTGGGGGCGGAGGTGTTGCGGAGCGAGCTGAGCGCCAGCCAGCAGCCCTCGGCCAAGGCACTGGTGGTGCAGCCCAACTTCGAGGTGCTGCTGATGGAGCCGTACATGCCGGCGCTCTATCAGCTCGTGCGCATCGCGGAGTTGGAGCAGGTCGGGCGCGTGAGCCGCTTCACGCTGACCCGTGAGGCGCTGACGCGGGCCTTGCAGCGCTCGGCCGCGGTGGATGAGATGGTGGCCTTCCTGGAGCGGCACAGCCAGAAGCCGCTGCCGCAGAACGTGGTGTATACGCTGCGTGACTGGGCGCGGCGCGCGCGCGAAGAGGCGCAGGCGCAGGCGGCCGTCAAACCGCGCACCATCGAGGCGCTCGACGAGCGCGTGGCCGGCGAGATTGTGGCCTCGCCCAAGCTGCGCGCCTTCAAGCTGCGCCGCGTGGGGCCGCGCACACTGGCGGTGCCGCCGGGGACGAGCCTGCGCGAGCTGTGGCACGCGCTGGAGCGCCACGGCTACGGGGCGTTGATTCGCGGCCTCGAAGAGTTCAGAGCCGCGACGGGCATCTCCGCGCGCCGCAGCCGGGTGACACGCGCCGGCACGCCCGCCGTCAAGGGCGCCTAGGAGAGAGCAGCAACGCGGCAGTTGGGACACTACACCCTCAACTGCCGCGTGATAGCTGACGATCCCCCAACCCTCGGCCTCGCTAGCCCGTATATGCGGGCGAAGAGAGGAGAGCGCGCCGTGGAGATCGAGCTGGCCACCACCATCGCCTTCGTCACCGTCTACGCCGACCGCGCCCTGATCGAACGTCAGGGCCACGCCGCCATCGAGGCCGCCGGCGAGCACATGCTGCGCATCGGCGGGCTGCCCCTCGCCCTTCAGCGCGACTCGCTGCGCGCGGCTGGGCGCGGGCCAGCCGGCACCCGCATTCTCGGCATCGAGCAGCAGAACGAGGTCCATCCAGCCGCCCCGGAGGAGAAGCTGCAGGCGCTGCGCGACGAAATCGAGCGCCTCCAGCGGGCCCTCACGCTGCTTGCCGACCGCCAGCAATTGCTGGATGACCAGCGCGCCTGGCTCCGCACGCTGGGCGAGCAGACGGCACGTTCGCTCGCCCGCGGCACCGCCGCCGGCACCTCCAAGCCCGAAGATGCCGCCGCGCTCTTCACCTATACGGCCGCCGAGGCGGAACGCCTGGCGACCGCGCGCACCGACCTGGAGCGCGAGCGCGCCGATCTGCAGCGCGAGCTTGAGGCCCACCAGCGCGAGCTGGCCGGCTTGGGGGGCGCAGGGCGACCGGATCGTGTTGCCGCGCTCGTGCGCGTCGCGGTGGCCGAGGCTGGCCCCGTCGAGCTTCAGCTTTCCTACGTCGTCCCGGGCGCCTCGTGGCGGCCGCGCTACGATGCGCGTGTCGAGCAGTCCGCCGGCCGCGTGCACCTCACGCAGCAGGCGCTTGCCCGGCAGGCCACCGGCGAGGACTGGGCTGGCGTGGGACTCGCGCTCTCTACCGCGAAGCCAGCCGCGGCCGTCGCACTGCCCAAAGAGCCGCCGCCGTGGTATGTGGACGTGCTCGCTCCGCCACCATCGCCGCAGCCCAAAGTGGCAGCCGCCCCAGTGATGCGCCGGATGCGCCAGTCGTTCGCGTTGGGCGCGGCCGCGTCAAGCGTGGACATGGATGCGATGGTGATGGAAGCGGCCGCGCCAGCCGAGTTCGCGCTGGAAGAGGCGAGCGTCGAGCGCTCCGGCGTCGCGCAGATCTATCGCGTCTCCGGCACGGTAGATGTGCCCTCCGACGGCCAGTTCCACACCCTCGGCCTAGCCGACGACGACCTGCCCTGCCGCTTCGACTATATCGCTACGCCGGTCGTAGCTCCAGGCGCTCACCTGCACGCGCAGGCTGATAACACCACCGGGCGTGTGCTGCTGCCAGGCGAGCTACACGTCTTTCATCCGGGGCCAGGCGGCGACGAGTACGTCGGCGCGACCACGCTGGAGCTGACGGCTGAGGGCGCGCCGATTGACCTCTACCTGGGCGTAGACGACAATCTGAGCGTGAAGTCCGAGCTGATCGAGCGCGAGACGGAGAAGGGCAATCTGCTCCAGTCCGGCATCCGCCGTATCACCTACGGCTATCGCGTGACGTTGGCGAACCGCACCGGCGCCACGCAGCGCGTCGTGCTCAAGGATCGCCTGCCGGTCCCCAGGAACGAGCGCATCAAGCTGCGCGTGCTCGATCTCAAGCCGGCGCCCACGAACCGCACACGTCTGGAGCAGCTTGCCTGGGATCTGACGTTGGCCGACGGCGAGGAGCGACGCATCGAGTGGCGCTTTGTCGTCGAGGCCCCAGCCGATCTGGAGCTCAGCGGCCTGGCGTGATCCGTCTGTGCCCATCCGACGTATTGTTGGTCAAGGAGGGGACGTGAACATGGAAGCACAGCCATCGGGACGGCGCGCGGACAAATCCCAAGGCGAAGACTTTCCCTTCTCGTGGTATGAGCGCATGCGACACGAAGCGCCCGCCCACGAAGATCCGCGCTCCGGCGTGCTCTCCGTCTTTCGCTACGACGACGTGCAGCGGGTCCTTTCCGATTACGAAGCCTTCTCGTCCCAGCGCGGCCGCCCCGATGGCTCCGCCGCGTCCGCCGAGTCAGCCCTGGACACTAGCCTCATCAGCTCCGATCCCCCGCGCCACCGCCAGCTCCGCAACCTCGTCACCCAGGCCTTCACACCGCGCGCCGTCGCCCAGCTCGCCCCCCGCATCACCGCCATTATCGGCGAGCTGCTCGATCGGGTCGGCGGCGCTGGGGATGGCCGCATGGACTTCATCGAAGATTTCGCCTATCCGCTGCCGGTCATCGTCATCGCGGAGCTGCTCGGCATCCCCGCCGCGGAACGCGCCCAGTTCAAGCGCTGGTCCGACGCTATCGTCTCCGTCCCTAGCTCCACCCCCGCTGGCGGCCAGCTCAACTTCATGGACGCCCAGCGCGAGATGGCGCTGTACTTCAGCCGGCTCATGGCCGAGCGGCGGACCGAGCCGCGCGACGATCTCATCAGCCACCTCATCACTGCTGAGATAGGCGGCCAGCGGCTCACCGAGATCGAGCTGATCGGCTTTTGTGTCCTGCTGCTGGTCGCCGGTAACGAGACCACGACGAACCTGTTGGGCAATGCCATCCTCTGCTTCGACGAACAACCCAGCGCCTACGAGCGCCTGCGCGCCCAACCCAACCTCATCCCCAGCGCCATCGAGGAAGTCCTGCGCTACCGCTCACCTGTGCAGTCCATGTTCCGCACCGCCACCGGCGAGACCGCTATTGGCGGCGTCCGCACGCGCGCCGGCCAGCCCGTCATCGCCTGGATCGGCTCCGCCAACCGCGACGAGGCCCAATTCTCCAACGCACACGTCTTCGACATCGAGCGCACGCCCAACCGCCACCTGGCCTTCGGCCACGGCATCCACTTCTGCCTCGGCGCGCCGCTCGCTCGTCTCGAGGCCAAGCTCGCCCTCGGAGCCCTGACCACCCGCTTCCGTACCATCCACCGCGTTCCCGGCGCGCCCCTGCACTGGATGGAGAGCAGCATCGTCTACGGCGTCAAGGCGTTGCCCATCACCTTCACGCCGGAATGAGTTGGGCGAGCCGTGCGCGGATGCCCCCCGGCGTCAGGCCGAGCGCGGCGTCGTGCTGCTCCGGCGTGCCGTAGCGCGTCAGCACCTCGCGCGGCACGCCGATCGCCTCCACCCGCACAGGCTGGGGCGCCAGCGCCGCCACCACGGCCGGTGTCAGCGTGCCCGCGTAGAACGGCTCGACCAGCACGACCGGCCCGCCCTCGTGGCTCCTGCGCAGCGTCTCGCCGTCGAAGGGCGCGACCGTCGTATAGTAGAGCAGCGTCACATCCAGCCCTTCGGACGCCGCCAACGCCGCATCCAGCAACGGACCCACCGCAATCACCGTCGCCGCCCGCCCGCGCCGCAGCGTCACTGCCCGACCGAAGCGCGCCGGCCGATCCTCGGCATTGCGCGCCACACTGAGGCGATAGTACGTCGGCGCGGCATCGGCATACGCGGCACGGAAGATGTTATCGAACTCCCCCGGCGTCCCAGGCACGACGATGCGCATCCCGGGCAGGCTGCGCAGGATTTGCACGTCGCCCGGCGCATGGTGGGTCATCCCTTCGGTGCTATAGTCGTACGACGCGCCGATACTGATGAAGCTGCCCCCCAACCCCTGAAAGCAGAAGTCATCCTTGATCTGCTCGAAAGCGCGCTCGACCAGAAACGGCGCGATGGTGTGCATCACGGGGATGAAGCCCTCTAGCGCCATCCCGGCCCCAGCGCTCACCAGCGTCTGCTCCATGATACCCACGTTCAGCGCGCGCGTAGGATAGGCGCGCAACGCGCCACGGAACTGCTCGACGCCGACATCCGCCAGCAGTAGTACCACCCGCTCGTCCGCCGCCATCACCGCCTCGACGGTCCGCACCATCTGCGCCCGCATCGTCGCCGCGATCCGCGGCTTGCTCTTCGTCGTACTGCTCGCCTTGCTGGACGTCGTCATCGTCGTGCTCCTCCCCTGCTGGCTGCTCGCGTCGCCTAGCGCCGCGGCTCGACCATCGCCACCACCGCCGAGGGCCGCTCGGGATCGGTTGCCCGCAGCGCCGCCTCGATCTGCGCGTGATCGCGGCCATTCACCGTCGCCGCCGACCAGCCAAACGCGGCCAGCTTCGCCGCCAGATCGCCAAGGTCATTGCTGCTGGTGTGATTGTTGACGAAGATGGCGGTCAAATTGGCGAGCCGCTGGTTGCCGGCCAGCAGCGCCGATTCCCAGATCGTCCCCTCGTTGGACTCACCATCACCGACCAGCGCGAAGACCCGCGCACCGCACCCTTTCGCACGCAGCGCCAGCGCCATCCCAATTGCCATCGGCAGGCCGTGCCCCAGCGAGCCGGTGGAGACCTCCGCCCCGGGCACCTGATTGCGGTCCGGATGGGCGCCGAGGATGCCTTCCCAGCGCTCGAAGCGCCGCAGCTCGTCGGCGGGGAAGAAGCCTTTGTCGGCCAGAATGGCGTAGAAGGCGAGCGGACCATGCCCTTTGCTCAGCACGAAGCGGTCGCGGCCCTCCCAGCGCGGACTGCAGGGGTCGTAGCGCAGCACGCGGTCGTAGAGCACCCACAGCACGTCGAGCGTCGAATAGGCGCTTGGCTCGTGCTTTTCGTCGCCGGTTGCCAGCGCCATCAGCCCCAGGATGCGCTCGATATCCGGATTTGTCGTCGTCTTGGCGCCCATGTGTGCTCTGCCTGCCTTCCGCTCGCCGCGCGACTCGTCATCAGTCGCCGCGCCCACTGAAGAGCGTACATCAGCGCCGGACGCCATACCATGCACCAAAGGCGTGTTCTCGGCTGTCCTTCGGTACAGGCCACCGCGGGGCCGCGCGATGGGATGCGAGCAGATTTGACACAACTGTGATGGCACGGCGTCTGCCTGCGCCTAAGGTGTGAGGGCAGGCTGGTAGCGTGGAAGCTGGAGAGGATGGTCCTCGTTGGTGGTGGAGGATGCGGCACAGATCCGCGCCGAGCAGACACGTTCAGCGCCTGAGTGGCGGGAATGCCCTTCGAGGAGGAGCGCATGGGAACGCCGACGGCGCATCCACTCGAGCACGTTTATCCGGACGAGCCGCAGCCGGGGCACCAGGCCACGCGGCGCGTCGAGCTTGACTGGCTGCGGATGCTCGTCGTGCTCGCCACCATCCCATTTCATGCGGTGCCGATCATCGGCGCCTCGCGGACCGTCTTGATGGTGAGTGCCGAATCTAATCCGCTGCTGATGATCCTGGGCGGCTTCGTGCTCACCTGGGGCATCCCGCTGATCTTCCTGATGTCGGGGGCGGCGGCCAAGCTCGCCCTCGACGTGCGGCCGCCGGGAGCCTATATGCGCGAGCGGCTCCTGCGGCTGGGCGTGCCGCTGCTGCTGATGCTGTTTCTGCTCTCCCCCATTCAGATCTACTTCATCCTGCTCAGCAATCCAAGTCTGATCCAGATGGGGCCCAAGTATGGCATCACCATCACCTTCCCTGAGCCAGAGCGGATAGGCGACTTTCTCTACTTCTACCAGCAATACCTGCACTTCCTTTTCACCTCTGTCCGCGGCTTCACACCGCTGATTGACAGCCTCATCCTGGGCCACTTGTGGTTCGTGCCGCGGCTGCTCGTCGTGTCGTTTGTCAGCCTGCCGCTGCTGCTCTATCTGCGCGGTCGGGGGCGCGGCATGACGGAACGCCTTACGGCAACAGCAGCTGCTCACCCGGCCGTGCTGCTGCTGGGCGGCGCGCTGGTGCCCGCGGTGCTGGTCGCGCTGCTGCAGCCGGGGTGGCTCAATCGCCTGATGGCAGGCTGGGCCTTCACCGATGACTGGCCGGCCTTCTCCCTCAATCTCGTGATGTTCCTCTACGGCACCCTGATCTACTCTAGCGAGCGGCTGTGCGCCACCGTGCGCGCGCAGGCGATCCCCGCGCTGACGCTGGGCGTCGTCTGTGCGGGCATCGTCGTCACGCTCATCCTGCTCGGGCGTGCGCCGGCCATCGGTTACTCTCCGGCCTCTCTGCTGTTCGTGCTCGCCGAGACGCTCATGGCGTGGCTGCCCGTGCTGGCGCTGCTCGGCCTGGCGATGCGCTATCTGACTGTCTCGACTCCTGTGCAGCGCTATCTGTCGGACGCCGTCTTCCCCGTCTTCGTGCTGCACGGCCCGCTGCTGACGGCCTCCTCTTACTACGTGTTGCAGCTGCCACTCCCGGCCATCGTGCAGCTCGTGCTCGTCCTGATCGTGACCGTGGCGGGCGCATTCGGCATCTACGAGTACGTGGTGCGCCGTACACCGGTCACTCGCCTTCTCTTCGGGGTGAAGGCGACGCAGGCGGCGAAGCCCGCCCTCCGGGGATGAGATGCGGCTCCGCGGGGACTGACCAGCCGGCTGTATCACTGGGAGCTCGCGAATACGGGGGCCCAGTGATCAATCTGTGATACATGAGCACTCCCCTTGATATCTCGGCGTGACATCCCCATGGCATGCTGGCGGCATCGTACATAGCACGCATGCAACGCTGGCACGCGTGCTGCACACGCTCGCAGATGCGTCGCGGCGCCAGGTCCGTGCGCGCTCGGCGGCGCCTACCAGAGGGGCAGAGAGACATGAACAAGGCTACGCCGGCATCGCGCGGACCAGGAGCATCCGAGGACATATCTTCACTTTCGTCCCCTGGCGCCAAGCCAACGACACACAGGATGGTCAAGCGATCCGGCCCGCGGATTGTGCTCGCGGTGCTCGTGCTCACGCTGGTGCTGGCAACTGCAGGCTGCGAGCTGACGAGCCCGTCATCGTCTCCGTCCGGGTCCTCCGCTGCCGTGCCAACGGTCGCCGTGCCGGCTGCGGCAACTGACCTGGAGCAGACCGTCCAGACGGTCATCCGCAGGGTACAGCCCTCGATCGTCGAAGTGCAGGCCAGCGGCGGAAGTCAGGGACAGAGCATTGGCTCGGGCGAGGTGATCGCGACCGGCGGCTACATCGTCACGAACGACCACGTCGTGCGCGGGTCTCAGCAGCTAGCCGTTGTGCTCGCCAACGGACAAACCGCGCCCGCCACGCTTGTCGGCGAGGCGCCGGAAGATGATCTTGCGGTGCTCAAGACCAACGCCGCGAATCTGCGACCGATCAGTCTCGGCGACTCGAACGCTGTGCTGGTGGGCACCTTCGTGCTGGCCATCGGCTCGCCGCTGGGCCTGGATCAATCGGTGACCTCCGGCATTGTGAGCGCGCTCAACCGCACCGCCAGCGAAGCGCCCAGCGGGCCGGCCGGCGTCCTGACTGGATTGATCCAGACGAGCGCGCCCATCAACCCAGGCAACAGCGGGGGCGCACTGGTAAACTTGCGTGGCGAGCTGATTGGTATTCCCACCCTCGGCGTCAGCAATCCCCAGAACGGGCAGGCCGTGAATGGCATCGCGTTCGCGATTCCCTCGAATCGCGTGAAATTCGTCGCCGATCAGCTCATCAAGAACGGCCGCGTGACGAGCACAGGCCAGGGTTTTCTCGGCATCACCGGCGTGGATGTGACACCAGACATCGCGTCCACCTACGGTCTACCAGTGGATCACGGCGTATTGATCTCGGACTTCGTGCCCGATGCCAGTGGCAAGAGCCCGGCCGAGCAGGCGGGCCTCCGAACCGGTGACATCATCCTCACGGTCAACCAGTCGCAGATCGCCAGCAGTGGCGATCTGGCCGGTGTGCTGCTGGCGCTGGCGCCCGGCACACGTGTGCAGGTGATGGCGCAGCGCGGCACGTCACAGCAGACCGTCACCGTGACACTGGGCGAGCGCCCGTCGCAATGAGCGCCACTCGGGACGCAATGGGCCGGCGGCCGCTCCGCACGGAGCGGCATGCGCCGTCGCGCTTGATCCGGCCGCCAGGAAAGAGTGTCGCGGGAGTATCCGTGGCTCCCTGTCTCCACGAACGGTCCGGTTCGCCCAGGGCGTCCGACGAACTGGACATCGGCTGGCGAATCGTATACGCTGCCTTGCATCACCACAGGCCGCCGAGCGGACGCGTGGGGAACCCACCGGGGCTGTGAGCAGCAAAGCGAGAGTGGAGAGTGGGCGAGCATGCGCGGAGACATCCTGCTCTATCGCTCCGGCGGCATCCTCAAGGACCGCGTGGTGACGGCCTACACCGGCGGCCCCTATTGCCACTGTGAGATTGATCTGGGGGATGGCACCTGCATCGGCGCCCATTCCGAAGACGGCATCCACCAACGGCCAGAGGCCCTGCACGACCGCAGAGTGGTCGTCTCGCTGCAAGCACATACCACGCCGGAGCGCATCGAAGCGGGGATTGCCTGGGTGCTGGAGCATCTGGGCGAGCCGTTCAGTTGGGCCTCCATCGCCGACCTGATCCTGCCAGCCTGGCTCTCGACGCTGCTGTTCGGGCGGCGCAGCGTCTACAATTGCGCCAATCTGATCGCCAGGTATCTGGAGGTCGCGGGCGGGCTTGACCTGCCCTACGGCAAGCGCCCCCCGATGGTGATCTCGCCCAACGACATCGCGCGGGCCGCCGGCCTTTTGCCTGCCAGCCGCAGGCTCAGCCAGTCTGGCCTCGTGCGCATCAGTGCGGCCCTCGTCGCGCTCTTCCCCCGTCGGCGGCCACTCGTCCCGCAAACCGCCGAAGCGGCGGCGATTCGTCAGGCGCGACGCGGCTGAGGATGCTTCATCTTCGGCCCTGGTGTGGTGAGGCCGCCCTATGGGCATGCCGCTTTCCGCGGCCATCCAGCGCCACCGCGACCCCTCCGACCGCGCTAGTGGTCGGCTCCCCAGGTGCCCATCGCCTGGCGCATGATAGCGAACTCGCCGATGTGATACGCGTTGTGGTCGGCGACGGTCAGGATCTCGCGGAGGATCGTCTGCCCTGTGCCGTGCGGGATCTTCGCCAGCAGATCGGTGTCGGGGTTGCGCACGATGGCTTGCAGCGCCCGCATGTCCTCCTGGAACGCGGCAATCGTGTGGCTCCAGTCTTCGGGCGCCGCCTGCTGGTTCTGCGGCGGCCAATAGTCTTTCGGCCAGGCCATCTCCTGATAGTCTGGGTTGCGAATGAAGTCTAGAATATCCCATTGACTGATGCGCAGGTGCTCCAGCAAATGCCAGGGAGTATAGCTGCCATTGGGAAACAGCGTGTTGATGTGCTCCATCGGGAAGCCCACGACCGCTTCCTCGAAGGGCATGTGCGCGTTGCCAGGGGTGAGCAGCGTCAGCAATTCGTCACGCAGAGGATCGCCAGTAGACATGGTAAGCGCTCTTCCTTTCGCTTCTCGTTGATGGATCAGGCTGTGGCGTTGAGGTCTGGTATGCGCCGCTGCACGTTCGCACGTTGCGTGTGGCCGGCTGGTGGCGGAGACGCGGTGGGATCAATGCGCATCCGGGTACATTATAGATGACACTGAGCGCCCTCGCGGCTGAAACCGGGGACATCCCCGCCAGATCATCCAGTCTATCAGGTCGCGAGCGGCTTCGCTTTCTTCCACGATCGCGCGGAGCTTCCCGCCGCGCGTGTGGCGAGCGCCCGCAGCAGTCGCGCCGCCGCGCCGCCGTCGCCGCGGCCGATGTCTTTGCGCTTTAACCCGATGCAGACGAGGATGGCAAGCACCACGGCGCTCGCCCCGAGCACGCCCCACGCCAGCAGCAGGCGATGGGTGGCTTCCGTCTGGCCATAGATCGAGAAGAGCGTTCCCTGAAAGGCCGTATCCTTCCCCATCAGGGCGTCCCCGTTCAGCTTGTCGCTATGCAGGCCCACCGTGGTGCCCAGGGCGATCATCGCCCAGCGCATGGGGGTGATCAGCCCGATCAACTGGAGCGGCACGTCCTTGAGGGGGAACTCCACTCCCGCGAAGACCACCTGCGGAATGAGGATGAAGGGCAGCATGGTGTTGGCGCTATCCTCGTTGGCGGCGAAGGCGGAGATGGCCAGCCCCACCATCAGGCCGGAAAGCGCGATCAGCACCAGCGTGATGAACACCTCGACCAGCGCCGGCAGGAAGATGCTGCCCTGGAAGGGCTCGAACACCTGCACGACGATCAGCAGTGTCACGCCCTGCAGAATGGCAAACGCGCCCATGATGGCGACCTTCGAGCCGACATAGGGGATGATGCCCAGGTTGATCGCCCGCTCGCGGCGGTAGATCGAGCCCTCTTTGACGATCTCACGCACGCCGTTGATGCAGCCGGGGATCACGCCCAGGAAGGCAATCAGGAAGAGCGTTGAGAGCGTATTGATGCCGCTGCCCGTGACAACGAAGTCCTGTAACGCCGCCTCGACACTCCCCTTGCCTTTCAGGCGCGTATAGTCTTTGGCGAGCTGGATCATCTGGGCGCTCGCGTGACTGTTGGGATCGCCACTGAGCAGCTTGCGAATCTCGCCGCAGTCCACGGGCGCATTGGGATTGGCGCTCTTGCTGGTGTCAATGCCCAGTCGCACAGTGCCAGTAGGGTTGTCGGCGCTGGTTGGCGCCGTGACGACTGACTGCAGAATTTGCGGCGCGCACTGCACCACCTTGTCCTGATCGAAGAGGCCAACGCCAACGCTCGACCGGATCAACAGCATCACCAGCAGCGCCATCAGCGGCGCCTGCAACAGCAGCAAGACCAATGTGACGCGGTCATTGCGCAATAGCTCCAGGTGACGGCGGGTCAGCAGGGCAAACTGCTTGAATGGATTGCTCCGCTTCGGCCGGCGCCTGGCGACAGATTCTTGCTTCGGTGCCTGCCGCTCACCGGCAGACGGCTTGGCCGCGGCAGACGACACGGCGGCCAGCGGCCCCGCCACATAGTCCTGATACGCCTGCGACTGCTTGAAGCGCGCCTCGGCCTGCGCGGGGACGTCGGGATGGTCGTCGGTCGGCTCCAAACCTGCATAGATCTCAGCGAAATCCGTGGTGCCGAAATACTCCTTGGCCTCATCGGGCGGCCCAAAGTAGGCGAGCCGGCCACCCTGCGCCAGGAAGCAGATGTAGTCGCAGACGCTGACGTTGTTCGTCGCGTGCGTGACGAGCACGATGGTGTGCCCGCGATCCGCCAGTCTGCGCAGCAGGAACATCATCTTGCGGTCAAGCCCTGGATCCAGCCCTGAAGTGGGCTCGTCCAGGAAGAAGACGCTTGGGTTAGCCAGCAGCTCCAGGGCGATCGAGACGCGCTTGCGCTGCCCACCTGAGAGCTTCTTGACGAGCAGCGTGCGCCGCGGCGCCATCTCGACATCTTCCAACACCTCGTGGATGCGCTGCTTGATCTGCTCGTCCGAGAAATCGCTCGGCAGCCGCAGCTTAGCGGCGTAGTAGAGCGCACGCTCCACCGTCAGGTCGCGATGCACGATGTCGTCTTGGGGCACGTACCCCATCTGGCCGCTGAACGCTGCCCGGCTCGCGTAGAAGTCCTGGCTGTTATAGAAGACGCGCCCTGACGGCGCCGGCCGTAGACCGTTGAGCGCATCCATCAAGGTGGATTTGCCCGCGCCCGAGCCGCCAACCAGCGCCACGAACTTGCGGGGCGGAATATGGATCGAGATGTTGTTGAGCAGGACAGCCCCATTGGTGCCGGTCTTCCACAGATCAACGGCCTCGATGCCAACAAACTTGCTCTCGTCATACTGCGCCAGTTGGGTGCCTTCGTAGACCAGCCGGTAGGGACCGATGCGGATCTCATCCCCCAGCTCGAGCACACGATCGGACTTCAGCTCGCCGTTGACATAGAGGCCGTTGGTGCTGTGTTGATCGAGAATGCGATAGGTTCCACCTTCGCGCACCAGCAGGGCATGGAGGGCGGAGACCTGTGGATGCGCGAGAACAACCTTACAGTCGGACCGGCGGCCGATGGAGAGCAACGGCTCCCCAAGCTTGATCGGCTGCACGGGCGGCAGCGCCTGGGATGGCGCCGTCCCATCGCGGTAGGTGAGACTGACGAGCGTGCCTTGCTCGTTGCCGATACGGAAGGTGTCGCCATCGGCCAGGACTTTGCGAAATTGCTCGTCACCCTGAATCCGCCGCCCCTCATACAGCAACCCGTTGAGCGTTTGGGCGCGGTCGGGATGCGGATGGATGAGGACGTAGTCGTTGCCCTCGCGGGCAATGCGCAGATGCTGAGCCGACACGACGAGATCGTCGAGCACAATGTCGTTGGCGGCATCGCGCCCGATATCGAAGACCGTGTCCTCAAGCGGGTATGTTCTGTGCGCGCGCTCGCTGCGCACCTCAAGGGTGGCGCCAGTGGGAAGCGCGAGATGGGCGATCTCCGTCTCATTCGGCCCTGTGGCGCGTTTCGCCGGGCGGCTGCGTACCGGCTGGCTCGCGACAGGAATGCGGCCTGGCACGGCGCGCATGGACGAGCGCGGTGGCGCGCCTGTGCTCCCTGCTGTATACCGCGGCCGTGAGGGGACACGGGTGATGCGCTCGGCGACCGGAGGCTGGCGCTCAGGGGCGTTGGCAGCCGCGCCGCTCAGCGACACGACGAACGAGGTCGCCGTCCCCAGGTCCACAACCGCGCGGTCGCGAAGCACGGCCCAGCGGGCCGGACGTTCGTCAACAGTGACAGCCCCGGCCTGCGGCTCCCGCTGCAGGCGCCACGACGCATCGCCTTTCACAAGCCGTATATGCCGCGGCGCGACGCCCGGATCGCTGGCGACGATATCGTTGGCGGGGTCGCTTCCGATCGTCGTCACCGCGTCGCTGAGCACAAAGACCTGACCCTGCAGCGACCCGCTCAGGAACGTGATCGTTGCTGACTCAGCCGGCGGTTGTTCTGCACTCATGGGCGACTCCGCGACGGTGCGCACTGCGGCAGGGAGAATACAGGTCTCGGGGGCCTCTGGGAAAAGCTGGTAGAGTCTATTGGCAATGACTGCCAGCACGCGCCGCCATCTGCACGCTCTATCAGTACAGACAGTATGACCGAGCTTGCGCCGATCGTCAATCCAGCAATCACGCGCGGAGGGCCCGCGAGGCCGGGTGGGTTTGCTATCGTCGGCATTAAGGACCACTTGCATGGTGCGCTCAATCGGCGCATAATAGTTGCGCCCGTATGCCGGGTGACAGAGAACACTTGGTAGATTTGCGTCTCTGTCGAGTACGCGTAGCTTGGCTATGCCGTGCTGGACCTCCGCGGATGTCACCTCGCGGTCTCGGTCTTAGTGGGCCGCACGATCATGATGGCATCCCTCATACCCTACACTTCCTGATGCACGCGGTGACGCGAGTACCCGCATCGCATATACAGAGCACGATCCGCTTGGCACGGGAGGCCACAAGGGCGCGGCAGCATAGCGGGCGGTATGGCACTGCTCCTCGTGCCCCCACCGGTCTCTTCAGCTACACACTTCTTCACGTTCACTCACGATACCCATTCCGACCGCTCCACGCGGGCAGTGACCGTGGCGAGAACTGGAGTCCCGTATGCCTCCCATCGAGGATAGCCGCCTGGGCGCGACGGTCGAGAACTATCGCCTCTTGAGCGTCCTGGGCACCGGCAGCACCAGCGTCGTCTACCTGGGGCAGCGCCTTGACGATCCCCTGGGTCTGGTGGCCATCAAGATCCTGAGCTATCAGTATCAGGCCGCCGCTTCGACCGCCACGGACGATCACGCGGCATTTCGCATGCGCTTCCTGCGCGAGGCGCGCGCGGCCAGCAAGCTGCGCCACGAGAACATCCTGCCCGTGCTCAGCTTTGGCGACTCCGACGAGCTGACCTTCATGGTGATGCCGGTCATCGTCGGCGGCACACTCGCCACACGCCTCGCCGACGGGCGCGGCCCACTCTCATTGCGGGAAATCGCGGCCTACCTCAAGCAGCTCGCCAGCGCCCTCGACGCGGCACACGCGCGCGGCCTCGTCCACCGCGACATCAAACCCTCCAACATCCTGCTGGACGAGCACGGCCACCTCTTTCTGACGGACTTCGGCATTGCCCGCATCTTCGACAGTGGCGACAATGCGCTCACGCGGGAGGGCCCGGCTACCCTCACGCGCACGGGCCAGGTGCTGGGGACACCCTACTACATGGCTCCCGAGCAGATCAGAGGCGAGCCGGTAGGCCCGGCAACCGACATCTACGCCACCGGCATCGTGCTCTATCAGCTGATTACTGGCCAGGTGCCATTCCACGGCGACACGCCGCTTGCCGTCGCGCTGCAGCACCTGCAGGAGAGCCCCCCGCCCCCCAGCTTGTTGCGCGACGAGCTGCCCGAACCGATCGAGAGCGTGATCATGCAGGCGCTCGCCAAGGACCCCAAAGAGCGATTCGCGAGTGCGGGCGAGCTCTCCGAGGCGTTTGAAGCCGGCTTGGCGGCGCTGGGACCAGCCGAGGAGGTCGAGAGCCGCAGCAGCGCATGGCGCTTCGCCACCGGCTTGAATGAGCGCATGCCCTCCGACGAGGATCCAGCGCCCAGCGCGCCCGAGGAGGGCTTCGACGCCCTCTACGACCAGCTCGTGGGAGCGCAGCTGGGTGGCTATCAACTGGAGCATCTCATCACCTGCACCGAGCGGGATGCCGTGTTCCTCGCTCGCCGCGCGGGTACGGCCGTTCCGTATCGCTTGCGCGTGCTGGCGCTGCCCGCTGAGCTGGCTGAAGACGAGCGCGCAACCTTTCTCGATCGGTTCCAGGCGCAAGCGCAGGCGCTCGTCGAGCTGCAACATCCCCACATCCTCGCGCTCTACGACTTCGGCAGCGACGAAGGCATCCCTTACCTGGTGACCTCCGACGTGGCTGGTCAGTCGTTAGCCGAGGTGCTGGTGTCAGGTGATCCACTTGATCTCGCGGCCATCGGCGGCTATCTGAACCAGATCAGCGAGGCGCTCGGTTACGCACACCAGCAGGGCACGCTTCACCTTAGCTTGACGCTCGACAACGTGTTCGTGCGCGATGGCGATGACGTGGTAGTGGCGGACTTCGGAGTGGGCGGCATGCTGCGCGACCCGGCGTTCGAGACGGACGAGCCTGCGTCTTCCGCGAGTTGGCGCATGTATGCCCCCGAGCTGCTGCTCGGCAAGTCCGCCGGCGAATCCGCCGACGTTTACGCGCTCGGCACCCTGCTCTATCAGCTCCTCACTGGCCATCCGGTCTTCGCGGACACCACGGATGACGAGATCGCCGAGCAGCATCTCCACGCGGCAGTCCCACCTCTGCGCACCTGGCGCGCGGGACTGCCCGCCGGGCTGGAGAACATCGCGGCACGCGCGCTGGCCAAGGAGCCGGAGCATCGCTTCCGCCGGCCGGCAGATCTGGCCGCCGCATATCGGCGGGTCGTGGCGCGAGCGGGGATAGAGGTGCCAGGGGGTGGCCCCGCCAGCGCCTCAACCGGCGCCACCCTCTCGGGCGCGACAATTGCCGCGGCGAGCACAGCGGCCCCATCGCGGTCTTCTCTCACCATCACCACGAAGGCCAGGTCGCCCAGCCGCGCGAAGCCGCTTTCCGCGCCCGGCCAGACCCTCGCGGCGGGCGTGGCCACGCCTCGGACGGCTGCAAAGCCGCAGCGGACGCCTCAGCCCCAGCCTGCCGAGCTCACGCCGGAAGAGCGCCTGAAGCTGGCGCTGACTGGAACGCTGGTGCGGGCGCGCGCAGCGGCGGCGACGGGGTCGGGGGCGGTGGCAGGAGCCTTGCATCGCGTGCCCGTTCTCAAACGCCGGCCGTGGCTCGCCGCAGTCGGCGCCATGGCGCTGGTCGCCCTGCTCGGCGCGACCTTTCTGTGGGTGATTCCACATGGTGGACAGGGGCGCACCGTGGCGCGAGGAACGCTTGCCTCGCTCGGTGCCCACGCTATCGCCAATGTTACGTTTCTGGACGGCTCCTTCGGCGCAGGACAAAGCGACGCCGTCAACATCAGCATCACCGATCTCGGCACGCCCCCCGCGGGCTATTCCTACGCGGCATGGCTGGTGAACAACCAGTCGCAGACCCCCAAGTACAAGCCGCTGGGCGCGCTCTCGCTCAAAGACAACACGTGGACGCTGCGGTATTCCGGTGATGGCAAGCCGGGGCATCCAGGAACGAATCTGATCAGCATGGGCGACGACGTGGAGATTACGCTGGAGCAATCCATCGGCGCCGCTCCCTCGCAAAACGTTGTGCTGGCGGCCGCCTATCCTACTCAGGCATTCAGCCACCTCAAGCGCCTGATTGTGACCTCACCCGACACACCAGGCCAACAGGCCTACCTCACCGCGCTGCTCCAGCAGGCAATCCTGCTGCAACAGCAGGGCCAGGTGCTGCTCGACAATATGCAGCGCGGCCTCTTCGATTCCACGAATTGCGCCGCCCAGAACGTGGTGGACCTCATCGAAGGCAAGAGCGGCGCCGACTACCGGCCACTCCCCGCGTTGTGCTCATCGCAGGGGCGCAACATCACCCAGGTGGATGACGGCTTCGGTCTGAACGGATATCTCAACGCGGTGATCAACGAGGCAAAACAAACCAAGACCTCGCCCGATGCCGTTCACGTCGAGCATATCCAGATGCACGCCGACCACGTTATCATCTCGGCGACCAACATCCAGGAGTGGCTGGCAACCGTGAAGCAGGATGCGCTCGACATCCTTTCCGGCCACCATAACGCGGACCAGGGCCAGGAGGTCGCCCATCTGACCGATGTGGCCCTCAACGGCCAGGATCTGGACAATGACGAGAGCGTGGACCCGGTACCCGGCGAGGCTGGGGCGAAGTTAGGCTATCAACACGGCCAGCTCCTGGCGCTGCTCCAGCTAGTCCCCGCCAAGTAAGCCACGGTCGGCGGTTGGCAGTCCGCCCCGCTGACCGGCCAGCGCAACGACGTGCCATCTCGCCATGCGGACGCAGGTACGCCGGGGAGCATGTCTGCGACACGGAGCGCGCTGTTCGTTTACTGCGCGATCACCGGGAAGGCCTGCGGCAGATCAGGTGGCCGCGGTTGCCACGCTTTGCGTCAAGCGGCTGAATTGACCGTAGAGGTTGGAGATGACCGCGAAGGCGTAGGGCAGGGTGAAGAGCAGCCCGATCCCGATCAGGATGACCCCCAGGCCGCCGATGATGCCGGCCACGATGGCCATCAGCCAGACCATGACCGTCATCCCAGGGTACATGCCAGCCCGCCGAAAGATGGCCCGGAAATCAAAGGCGGCGCCAAAGCCACCCTCCAGAAATTGGCTCCAGATCGCGGGTGTCAGCAGACCAAGGAGCAGCGAGTAGAGTCCGCCGAGGGGAGCGAGGGCCGTGGGATTGTAGGTGCAAACCGATCCAACGCACTGCACCCCGCCGCCCGAAGACAGAATCGAGCCGGGCAGATTCCAGATGAAGAGCACGACGGCGAGCACGAAGCCTTCGCCGAGCTTCTTGCCGATGTCGTTCCAGGGGGGCAGCTCGCGCTCGCCGCGGCTGATGGTGCGCGCAGTTTCCACGGAATAGCCGAGCAAGATAAAGAGCGGAATGAACAGCAGCCAGAAGAACAACAGACACAGCGCGCCGACGGCCAGCCGGCCGAACCAATTGCGGGATCGGAAGACGAAGCCAAAGGCTTCCCCGACGTCTACCTGAACAGATGGCGAGAGGGGCGTGTTCATAGATGGCGTGCCCATTGACATCCTCCCTGTCTACCGTCGGCCAGCGAGCCCGACACCTTGTCGAGATCGCCTCACGCCTGCGGTCGGGTCCTGGCTAGAAGTGCGCAGAGGGCCGCAAGATGTGTTCCATGCCCTTGCCCTTCGACCGCCACGTGTGCTGCCATCCGTTGTCATGACGTCACCCGTGCGTGACGTCGCTGTGCCTCGATAACCGAGCGTGCCGCAGTCAGGTTGCTGGTGGATGTCATGATAGACTGCGCTCTACAGTGCATCCCTGCTGGCCCCACAGGCATGCTGGGAATCTGACCTTGCGTCGTTTCCTAGCGGACGCGCTGGCCGAAGGCGACGTAGAACGGGGAGACCGCCCGGTAATGGCGCGACTCGACCTCCGCTTGGGCGGCCTGAATCGTCCGTTCGAACTCCTCGGTGGTCGCGATGCCCTGCGTCACGTAGAGGCTGCCGAGAGCTTTCATCGCTGTCAGCAGATCCACCCCGTTCATCACCCCCACCCGCCCGCCATACGCGCCCAGCGGAAGGTCAACCTCCTGTGTGCGCACATTCTGAAGTCCCGCCGCGTGCAGCAGCTCGCCGACCTGCGTGCTGTAGGCGGTGTCAATGCCGCGCAAGGCGCTGGCCTGCGTGCCCCAGAGCATCAGCTGGGAGATCGCGGGCCCGGCGCGCTGCTCCCCGCCATATTCGACGGACTCGACCCAGCCGCCGGGGCGCGTCACGCGCACCAATTCATGCACGACGAACGGCCACTGGGCGGCCGGCAGCGCGAGCACCATCAGGCGCATGTGGACGAAGTCGAAGCTGGCGTCGGGAAAGGGCAATCCCTCCAGCACATTGCCCTGCACAAAGCGGCAGTTCGTCGGGTGCAAATCGGTGCGGCGCTCGGCATCGGCGGGCGGTGGCACAATGTCGAGCCCGACCACGCTGGCCTCGGGGAACTGCATCGCCATCTCGCGTGCCCAACGGCCGCTGCCCGTCCCCACATCCAGGATACTCGCTGGGTTCGTGATGGGCACGGCGTAGTTGCCACGCAATGCGTAGCGCAGGAGGTAGTGTTGGAAGTCCAGGCGGTTGATCTCCTGGTTGTCCGTGGGGAGCATGTACGGAACACCGGCGGCCCGCAGACGACCACCGCTGATGAAGGTCGGCTTTGTTGCCCCAGCGTCTTTGCGCTCGGTGCGTGGGCCACGTCGCAGCCATCGCAGCCATCGCAGCCACTGCTGCATAGTGATTTCTCCTGCAGTGACAGAATAAGTGCACTCGCTTCGTGCTCGATGCCGCCACGATAGCAGGGGCGTCAAGAGCGTGTTGGTCATCACGTCCAGACCCGCATCGAGTGTGCCGGATGGCGCCTAACTCTAGACGTGCTCGGACTTGAAGGATGAGGGAGAGGGGAAGACCTGAAGTCTCCTGCAGCCACGAGGTGGTGGTCACAGCCGCCTCCTCCCGGCGGATATGCTCGCCTACGCCTGAGAGGACGCGGAGGCGGGAGGCTGGATGTGGATGCCACGGCGTGTGGCGAGGCTCCGCAGGCGGGGTCGCACACTGGCGGCGGCGTCGCTCAGCATGTGGGGCAGAGTGTAGCCCTGCGCACGCATCAGCCCCAGCAGCACCTTCGGCAGCGCCGCCGTGTCGGTTACCACGAGGTAACGCGGCTGCCACTCCGGGCGGAACTTGGCTTTGAAGTGGTAGAGCGTGGCGTAGTTGCCTAGCAGAAGCTTGCGGCGGTAGAGCGAGCCCGCACTGCGCTCCAGCCACGACAGGCGGTCCTGCCGGCTGGCGCGGGCGCCACCAGGGCGTGCGGCGCTGGCTTCGACCCCCGTGTGTGCCTCAGGATAGGCCGCGCGGCTCAGGTCGTGCTCCAGCGTGCTGTCCAGCCCAGCCAGTGGCGCCAGACCAATGGACATCCGAGCATAGCCGCGCTCGCGCGCCCAGTTGATGGACTCAGCTATCAGCATCTCCATCGTACCCGGAACCATATCGGGCAGCCTGCGCATGTTGTCGAGCGACCAGCCATTGCCCTGGTAGAGCGGCGTCCAGGTGAGGAATGCCTGCACCTCGCCATGCGGGGCGAGCGCGACAGCGGTTACGAGCTCCGGCGACCAATCGGACGGAAAGCGCCCCATACTGAAGCCCATCTGCGCGCGTGTGCCCTGCAGCTCCATCCAGGCGGCCGAGACACGCCGCATGCCAGCCCAGATCGCCTCTGGGATCGGCTCGCCGCGGAAGATCCGCACACTGATGCCGTCCTTCCGCGCGCGAGTGACCGAGTGGCGCACCGGCGCGCTGGCCTTGCCGGCGGTGCTGAACTCGGTGGCGGTGACGATGCCCTCCTCGCCAACCTTGTAGGCGTGCAGATTCCAGGCATGGCAGACGACCTGTACGCGCGGCGTGGCGAGGTAGAGGACGGGCGTCCAGTCTTGCCGCTTACAGAACGCCAGGAAGGCCAACAGCAACGGCTCGAGCTCCTCATCGGGGCCGATCGGGTCGCCCAGCGCCAGCGCCACGCCGCCCACCAGGCGGTAAGCGAGCACCGCTCGCCGAGAATCGGACCAGAAGTATGTTTTGTCGGCGGCGAGCGCGAAATGGGCCGCTGTAGCGGTGCCACAGCGTGCGACGATCGCGCGGACGTGCGCCTGCTCGTCTCGCCGCTGGCGGCGGGCGCGCAGCACCGGCCGCAGCACCTCGACCACACCGTAGCCCAGGAAGAGGAAGAGCAGGATGCGCAGGAGAAGGAGCACCGCGGCATGTGGCCCAGGGGTCATCGCCTCGCGGACGGCCAATGGCGCGCGAGTGTGCCAGAACTGGCGAATGGCGTTGTGGAAGACGAAGAGCGCTGTAGAGAGCAGCAGCGCCGCGTAGCCACGGCGGAGCGCCTTGGGATCGCTGCGCGCGGGGAAGAGCGGCGCCAGCGCCAGCAGGGCGATCAGCAGCCCTAGCATCAGCGGTGTATAGCTGAAGTGGGCACGCGAGATGCGGACGCTGGCGAGCGAGAAGCCGAGCAGCACGACGGCCAGGAACCAGGCATGGCGCTTTCCACGCGCCAGCGCCCGCGCCACCAGCAGCAGCAGTAGCCCCGCAGCCAGCGCGCCCTCGCGGCCCCAGCCGAGTCCGTCCAGATCCACCACCCGCTCGACGGCGACGGCCTGCTGCCAGGGCGAAGCGAGCAGCAGTGTGGCGAGATTGGCGAGCGCGGCCACGGCCAGCAGCAGCGCGAATACGATGCGCCCGGCGCGTGTGAGCGGGTGAGCATCAACATGTGGGTGGTGGGCAAGCATAGGTGGAATCCTTCGTGGGCGCGGAGCGGATAGGCGAGTATTGTCCCGCACCGCTGCATGCGCGTCAACGCGCATACGTCCTACCTTGTGGGTGGCACGAGCCCTGACAGGGCGGCGCCGAGCTGCGCGCTCCAGATCGTCCAGGAGTGGCCGCCTGGGTCCACCAGCAGCCGCGCGCCAACGCCAATGCCGGCGAGTGTATTGACGAAATTGACGCCGGTGGCATAGTACGTGTGGTCTGTCGCGCCGACGCCGATCACGAAGCGGATGCGGTGCGCCGCACTGCGCCCTGCTGGGGTCAGCACGTACTGCGCGGGACTATTGTAGGCGTGGTACGCGGTGGCGGCCGGCCCCTCGCCGAAGACGTTGCCGACGGCCTCGAAGTAGCCACCCAGGCTGATTGCCGCGCCGAACACCTCCGGATGGTGCAGCGCAATGTTGACGGCGCCGAAGCCACCTTCGGAGTTGCCAGCAATCAGCCGGTCCGCGCGATCGGCCAGCGTACGGTAATGCGCGTCAATCCAGCGCACGAGGTCACTGGCCACCGAGTCCTCCATCTGCTGCAGATGCGTGTAGCTATTCGCCCATTGCGAGGTTGGATAGGCCGTTCCATTGCCATCTGGGGCGACCATGATCAGCGGGCGCACACGGCTGGCGGCGATCAGCGCATCCTCGATCTGGGCCGCGTGCCCTGAAACGAACCAGTTCGGCGCGTGGCCGGGGTGACCGTGCAGCAGATAGATCACCGGAAAGCGCGCGCTGGGCGCGGAAGTGTAAGTCGGCGGAAGGTAGATATAGACCGTACGCGTGGCGCCGCCCAGCGCCGGGCTGGGATAGGTCTCCTGCAGCACAACGCCCTTGGGGATCGAGCCTGCGGCGCCCGCATGGACACCGGGCGCAAGCTGGTACAGGCCAGTCGAGAGGCCATCGGTGAGCAAGGGCTCCAGCGCCGTCATGCCAATCAGCGCCAACACCACGAGGAGCACACCCGCTGCCACCATGACGCCGGCCCGCAGCGGGGATGGTCTGGGTGCGTCATGTCGCCGATCCAGTGCCGGCCAGAGCCTCCGCGCGAGCGCCAGCGCCGGATCAACCAGCAGCTCACCCAGCGCGGCCCCCGCAACGGCCCCCAGGCCGGCGAAGGTCACACCGAGCGCCAGTAGCATACCAATCAACGAGAGCAGGGCGCCCGGCAGCAGTGCCTCGTGTAGACCCGCTGGCCCCGCTGGCGGGTGCTGCGCCTGTATGACAAACGGCGCCAGATACCACACGCCGTACGCCACTACCGCGCCCAACAGCACCGGCAACCGGCGCCGGGTGAGCGCCCCCACGAGCAACCCTCCGGCCAGCATCAGCGCGAGCCAGCTCACCAGCGTTACGCGCTCGGCATCCAGATCCAGTGCCGTGAGCGAGGCGGCCAGCGGCGCCACCAGCCCCAGACCCATGAGCACGGGCGGGGCACAGACTCCGGCAAAGAAGGCGCCGGCCTCCGGCACCAGAGCCGCATGGCGGGCGCCCTGAACAGCGGAGCGGCGCGAGAATGTGTCTCGACGCTGGGCTGTCCCGCGCGGGCGGTAGCCGGTCGCGGTTGAGCGGATGACCGGCCCGGCGACGCCGACGCCTGGTGTGCGGGGCCCCGTCCAGCTCGCGTCACGCGTATCGTACCTGGCGGCTGGCGGTCTGCCGGGCGCGCCGGCAGGCTGGCGGGAGCGTGGCAATCGAGGTATTGGTGTCTTCATAGCGGGTGTCACACCTCCGCACGGTCCACGGCGATCTGACCGACCAGACGGCATGGACAGCGCAATCTCACTGCCGCTTTCGTGCCCTCCATCCCGAACGCCATGACCATCCTCCGGCGGCTTCTCGCGCCGCGACACCTCGAACACAGTCAACACGACCTCTGGAGCCCTATCTACCGTGATCCTATGCATTGTTACCTACGTATTTATACGTAATGACATCCGCGGTTGTCACGTCAAGTGCCACCCACGTGCCCCCATCAGACCGAAACCACCTGTGTCCCGTGGCGAAGCCTGTGTTCCAACTGGCAGTGTCGGCCAGTAGCGGAAATGGGGCGCATGGGGATAGGATGTGGACGGGAGCGTTGGGATGGCCGTCTGGGATGAGCGTGCAATGGTCTGCGGAGTGTGGCGCGTAAGACGAATAATCGAAGGCGAGCAGAGGATGAGCGAGACGACGACGATTGCCGCGTCGCGGTCGGCGATGGCGGCGCTACCGCCTGGCCCTGAGGGCCTGCCCTACTTCGGCAACGCACTGCAGTTCCGGCGCGATCCGCTGGCCTTCGTGCGGGGAGTGCAGCGCTCGTTCGGCCGCGTGGCGACGGTGCGCATGGGGCGCTTTCCCATGGTGATGTTCTTCCGGCCCGAGCACGTGCGCTACTGCCTCATCGAGCAGCCGCGCAACTTTACCAACAGCGAGGTCGCGCAGGGGCTGCGGCGCGTGCTGGGCAATGGGCTGCTGACGACCGACGGAGAGTATCACCGGCGGCAGCGGCGGCTGATCCAGCCTGCCTTCCACAAGAAGCGCGTGGAGGGCTATGCGGCGACCATGGTCCAGCACACATGCGAGATGCTGGAGGATTGGCAGCCCGGCGCGCGGCTCGACATCGCGCGGGCGATGCAGGCGCTGACGCTCCGTATCGTCGCCAAGGCGCTCTTCGACGTAGACCTGAAGGCCGAGCACGCCGACCTGGCGCGGGCTTTCCGGCTGGTGATCGAGAATCCCACGCAGATCCCGTGGTCGCTGGGCTCGGTGCATCTGGACCTGCCGTTCCTGCCATACGGCAAGTTTCTAGCAGGGAAGCACGCGCTGGACGAGTACGTCTATGCGCTGATCGCGCGGCGGCGGGCGGAGGGGGGCGATACCGGCGACGTGCTCTCGATGCTGCTCGCCGCGCGGGCGGAGGACGGCAGCGGAATGAGCGACGAGGAGATCCGCGACCAGACGATGACGCTCTTCGCCGCCGGCCACGAGACCACCGCCAACGCACTCTCGTGGACCTTCTACCTCCTCTCGCAGCATCCCGCGGAGCTTGCCCGCCTGCGCGAAGAGCTGGGCGACGTGCTGGGTGGGCGCGATCCCGCGCCGGAGGATCTCGCGCGCCTGCCGTATCTGGACTGGGTGGTGACGGAATCCATGCGCGTCTACCCGCCGGTCTGGACACAAGGCCGGCACGCGATCGGGCCGTTTGAGCTGGAGGGCTACCGTTTCCCTGCCGGCACGATAGGGATGTTCAGCCAGTGGGTGATCCACCACCTGCCGGATGTCTGGGGCGATCCAGAACGCTTCCGGCCGGAGCGCTGGGACCCC
>DASUBU010000148.1:0-15666 GCA_035763125.1 Ktedonobacterales bacterium | reverse complement strand
CCGTCGCGCGGTGGATAGAGCGTCTCGTAAGCGGTCAGATCCATGAGAACTTCCTCAATACGGGTCATGATACCAAAGGCGGACACAGCGCGGATGATACGCGACACGTCCTGGGTGATACCAGTGTGCTTCGACGTGCCCGTGCCTGGCAGCGAGCGCCGACTCCCAACTGAAGGAGCCGGGGGGCATCCCACCTCTCATGATACAACGCCCCCTGCGCATCCAGCCGGATAGATGCCGGGCGATGCACGCGTCGCCCCTACACTGTAGCGATGCGGGCGGGGCGGGCGCCATGCATCGTCGTCAGGCAGGCTCCTCGCGACGCCCCAGCAGCGCCTCCGCCACGGCCTGGTCGGCCGCCGATGCCACCCGTAGCTGTTGCTCGTGGCCGGCGGAGACGGTCGCCACGCGTACCCCTGCTGCCAGTGCGCGCGCTGCCAGCTCAGCAGCGAGGTTGTGAGTCGCCCCCAAGGCTGGCGCGGAGGTGGGTGCAGCCAAGAGCGCACCGAGCAGCTCGCGACGTATTGCCAGCGGCGTCTGGAGCAGCGCCAGCGCGCCGCGCGGCAGCGTCTCGGCCACCGTCTCGCCCTCCACGCGCTTGATCGTCTCTTTGACCGGCTCGACGGCGACCGCCATGCCCTCCGCCTGAGCTGCAGCCAGCACGTCGGCGATCAGCTGCGGCGTGACGAGCGGGCGAGCCGCCTCGTGGATGACGAGAAATTCCGTCCTCGTGTCGAGTGCATCCAGAGCAGTCCCCAGCGCATCCGCGGGTGCTTCCACAGCCAGCACGCGGACACGCCGCCAGCCCGCAAGGGAGCTGAGTGCGGCGGCCGCGGCCAGACGCCCCGGCGCCACCAGCAGGAGGCTTTCGGCCACGGGGGGCGCTGCCTCGAAGGCCGCGGCGCTCCAGGCGAGGACCGGCCGACCAGCAACTGGCGCCCAGATTAGGCCGTCTCCCCCACCTTCGCCGCCACTGGAGGGTAACGCCAGCAAGATGGCCGCTGCCGCGTCTGCCTGGCCAGTCGGCGAGGCCATCGAGCTAGGCGGTGCCAGCGCGGCGCGCGGGGGTGGCGCTACCCGCCGGTTGTTGTTTTGGGTGGGCGAAGATCATGCGCCCGGCGACGGTCTGCAGCACGCGCGTGACCGACACCTCGACGGTGCTGCCCATCAGCATGCGCCCACCCTCGACGACGATCATCGTGCCGTCGTCCAGATAGCCGACGCCCTGCCCCGGCTCCTTGCCCTCCTGCATGATCTTGATCGTCATGTCCTCGCCGGGCAGTACAATCGGCTTCACCGCGTGCGCCAGCTCGTTGATATTGAGGACTTTGACGCCCTGCAGCTCGGCCACACGGTTGAGGTTGAAGTCGTTGGTGATGATCGGGCCGTGCCACTGGCGGGCGAGCTTGACGAGCTTGGCGTCCACTTCAGGTGTGTTCTCGGGATCGGCGTCCGAGATCTCGACCGCCACCGGCGAATCCTTCTGGAGCCGCTGGAGGATGTCGAGGCCACGCCGCCCACGGTTGCGGCGCAGGCTGTCGGGCGAGTCGGCGATGTGCTGTAGCTCTTCGAGCACGAAACGCGGGACGACCAGTGTGCCGGCGATGAAGCCGGTGTCGGCGATGTCGGCGATGCGGCCGTCAATGATCGCGCTGGTATCCACCAGAATTCGGTCGCTATTGCGATTGGCCTTGGCGCCGCGGCCGCTCAGGCGCTCGCGCAGACGCGATGGCTTTTCCTCGCGCTCCTCACGTTCCTCATGCTCTTCGCGCTCTTCGCGCTCCTCGCGGGCGGCGCGGCGGGCGGCGCGGGTGGCGGTGAAGGCGGAGCCGATAAAGCGGCCAAAGTCATCTTTGCGGAGGACGGCGATGGCTATACCCACATACGCCAGCAGGATGGCGGCCAGGATCGGTAGCCACTGGCCCAGATGCAGGAACTGCACCTGAGAGAGGAAGATGTTGGCGAGCGCCGCGATGCACAGGCCAACGATCAGTCCAATCGAGCCGGCAATCAGGTCACTGACGGCGGCATGGCGAATCACGTCGCGAATGCGGCGGTACGGCGGAATGACAACCCAAGGCGTGATGATGAAGAAGATGAGTCCAGCGAGGCCAGCAATGCCTCCGACGATCTGCCAGTGGGTGTGGGCGGTGTCAAGACTGGCGCCGGTTAGCAGGGCGATGCCCGCGGCGACGACCAGTCCGGCGATACGCAGGATGGTACGACCTGACATAGGATCCTCCTCCGCGAACCGCGACGAGAGCGTGCGGCTCGCGATGCGCGCGCACCAGATGTGCGCGGGTGGCAACAGCGGAGAAGGCGGTGGTGCGCGTGCGACGCATGAGCCGTCGCGGATGAGTGCGGTGGGTGCGTAGCGCGCGGGTCCCCGGCCGGGGCGCGGAAGAACGAGCGACGCGCGTGAACAGCCTATCTCCACAAAGAATGAATGCGAGAGCTACGCCTCCTTCTGCGTTGTCATCGGCGGCCGGGCCGGTGTCAATCCTGACGAGTCGTAATGAGATGTAATGGGCGTTCTCGCCGCTAAGCGACCCCCATAGTATACAACCTGACATCTACCGAACATTACACCGCGAGTGCGGTTTCGAGCGCCTCGGCCAGCGTGGCCGCGCGAACCAGCTCGATCGCTGCGCCGGAAGTACTAGCGAGGTCGCGCGCGGAAGGCGCACCCGACCGCGGCAGCACGCATCGCTTGAAGCCGAGCTTGGCGGCTTCGCGGATGCGCGCCTCGGCGCGCGCCACCGCCCGCAGCTCGCCGCCCAGGCCGATCTCGCCGATCAGCACTGTCTCCGGCGCGACGCGCTGCTCGCGGAAGCTGCTGGCAATCGCCGCGGCCACGCCAAGATCTACCGCCGGCTCGCCCAGCGAGAAGCCGCCCGCCACATTGACGTAGACGTCCTGGTTGCCCAGCGCCAGCCCGACACGCTTGGTGAGCACCGCCAGCAGCATCAGCAGGCGGCTCTGTTCGACGCCGTTGGGCGCCACGCGCGGCGTGCCGAAGACGGTCGTGCTGACCAGCGCCTGCACCTCCACCAGCAGCGGGCGCGTGCCCTCCAGGCTGACCGTGACGGCGGAGCCGGTGGCGTGCTCGGCGCGCTCGGCCAGGAAGAGCGCCGAGGGATTCTCAACGTCCACCATGCCTTCGCTGCGCATCTCGAAGACGCCGACCTCGTTGGTCGCGCCGAAGCGATTCTTGACGCCGCGCAGGAGCCGGTAGGCATGGAAACGCTCGCCCTCCAGATAGAGGACGGCGTCCACCATGTGTTCGAGCGCGCGCGGCCCCGCGACTGTTCCCTCCTTCGTGACATGCCCGATCAAGAAGACCGGGACGGATGAATGCTTGGCAAGCTGCATCAGCCGCAGCGTCGCATCGCGCACCTGGCTGATACTGCCGGGGGCCGAGGCGATCTGCGGCGAGGCGACGGTCTGAATCGAGTCAATCACGACGAGGGCGGGCTTGATCCGCTCGGCCGTTTCGACCAGTGATTCTATGTCGGTTTCGGCTAGCAGCAAGAGTCGTTCCGTTGTGATGCCGAGGCGCTCCGCCCGCAGCTTGACCTGTTGCGGCGACTCCTCCGCCGTCACGTAGAGCACCTGGCGGCCGGAGCGCAGAGCGATGTCGCCGGCCACCTGGGCCATGAGCGAGCTCTTGCCAATACCCGGCTCGCCGCCCAGCAGCACCAGCGAGCCAGGCACGATGCCACCGCCCAGCACGCGGTCCATCTCGGGCGAGCCGGTGGCCAGGCGCTCGGCCTGAATCGCCTGGACTTTGGGCAGCGGGATGGCCTCGGCGCGATCCGGGCGGAGACCAGCGCCAGCGCGGCCGGATGGAGCGCGCGCGGCGGGCACAAGGGTCTCGACCAGGCTGTTCCACTCGCCGCAGTCAGGGCAGCGACCGAGCCACTTGGCGCTCTCGTAGCCGCACTGCTGGCAGACGTATTTCGATTGCGATTTCGGCATAGGTAGTCCTCGGATTGGTCGCCGAACAATGGAGACCGCAGATACATGTACGGGCGATGCATGCATCGCCCGTAGCCAGCGAAGGCTCGCTTCGCTGGCCCTCGCCGCACCCGCTTAGATGCCTGTCTGCCCGACTCTTGCTATCGTTACGGGCAGGACGTGCGAGTGGTTGGTGAGAGTTTCCTCATCATCCCGCCCTGCCTTCCGCACGCAGTGGCACCAGGCGCAGCTCGGGCAGCGAGAAGGTCACCGCATCAGGCAGCCGCAGGCTACGCCAGAGGGCGAGCGGGTCAGCGCCCGCCGCCCGCGCGGCGAAGAGCGAGAGCACGGTGCCGTGTGTCACCACCAGTATGTCGCGCTCCGCGTCGGCGCGCGCAATGATGCCGGTCACAGCCTGCCAGAATCGCTCGTTGGCCTCATGTGCGGTCTCTCCTCCCAAGACCAATTCTGTCGGGCTCGCGAAAAACCGGGCGACAGCCGCCTCGAACCCCTCGCGTCCCAGCAACCCCATACCGTGCCGGTCGTGCTCGTGCAGCCCGGGGACGGTCTCGACCGGCACGCCCAGCCGCGCCGCGATAATGCCGGCCGTCTCCGCCGCCTTCGGCTCCACGCTGCTCACTACATGAGACGGCTGATAGGCGGCGAGGTTTTCGGCGAATGCGGCGGCTCCCGCGCGGCCCTCGGCGGAGAGCGGCCAGTCGTTCGCGTCCATGCCCAGCGTGACGACTGGCGCGGCATGGCGGATGAGGACGAGGTGAGGCATGGGACGGCACCTCTTTCAACAGGGACATTCTCGATTGTGCTGCGCGGCATCGTCGTGATGCTACACTGAAGTACCAGCCAGCGACCGTATCCCAGCCCAAGCCAAGCAGGGAACACCAATGCTTACGGAGTATATTGACCCTGCGGTGCAGCACGCGCAATACGAGCGCGTCGAAGGTGGGACCTTCTTCGGCGAGATCCCCAACCTCGAGGGTCTGCGGACAAATGCGCGGACGGAAGAGGAGGCCGTGCGGAGCTGCGCGACGTGCTGGAAGGCTGGATTCTGCTGCACGTCGCCGACCACGACCCGCTGCCAACCGTAGATGGCATAACGCCGTGACGCCATGCCGGCCTATGCGCTGCGACCGAATGAACGAGCACCAAGCCTGCGCAGCAGCGGCCAGGCGAGGCCGGCGAGCGCGATGACGCCGAAGCCGAACGCCATCACATGGTACGAGGTGAGCTGACCAACCGGCGTCTCCACGCACGTGTAGTAGCTCACGCCTGGCTGCGAGTCCCCGCCGCCGGGCGTGATGCAGCCCCAGGGTCCACTGACGACATCCCAGATCAGGAGCAGCGCCGGGGCGCCACCAAATCCAACGAGGGCCGCCCACAGGCTTTTGCCGCGGAAGCGAATCGCGCCGACGACGAGCAGGATGAGGCCAGCGGCCAGGAAGAAGATGCCGATGCTGAGGATCGCGATGACCCCGAAGCCGAGGCATGCGCCAGTCAGCAGCCAGTAGAGTGTGCGCCCGCCAGACATATCGCGCCTCCTCTGTTGCCGCTCATCACCAAAGTGCAAGCAACACAGACGATAGCGCCGCCAGCCTCCATCCGGTATACGGTGTGTGCCTGATTTCGGTATCAGGCGACGCATGCCTCGTCCCTACACACGTGATGAGAGAGTCGCTGTACAGCTAACCGAGACAGCAGCGGACTCGGAACCTGGATTCGCCCCGGCGCTTCAGGGCAGGAACCCCCAACAGCACCAGTCGCCCCGCCCCACGACCAATCGCAGTGAGAGTGAGCTCGATGTACGACGAAGGCGCGCCCTGGGGAAGCCCCGAGACGCGCCCTCATACTTACATCGCGTGCGAGCGGAGACTACTCGCCGCTGCTAGCCTCGCCGGCGGCCAGTGCCGTCTCCGGCGGAGCCGGCAGCTCGCGCAGCAGATCCTCGCGCCGCTCGTGGACCTCCAGCGAGATGGTGCCCTCGCGCACCACCGCCTCGACGATGTCGCCGGGGCGGAACTTGCCTTGCAGCAAGCCCTCCGCCAGCGGGTCCTCGATCAGGTTCTGGATCGTGCGGCGTAGTGGCCGCGCGCCGTACTGCGGGTCGTAGCCCTTGGTCACCAGGAAGTCCTTCGACTCGTCTGGCACCAGTAGCTCCACCTGCTGCTCGGTCAGCTGCGTCCGCACGCGCGTGAGCATGAGATCCACGATCTGGCGGACGTGCTCCTGCCGTAGACTGTGGAAGACGATGATCGCGTCAATGCGGTTCAAGAACTCCGGCTTGAAGGTGTTCTTGAGCTCGCCGAGCACCTTGTCCTTCATGGCCTCGTACTCGGACTGCGCCTGCTTCTCCTTGTCCTTGCCCTGCATGAAGCCAATCGCGGCCTCACGGTTGAGCAATTGCGCGCCGACGTTCGACGTCATGATGACGATCGTGTTGCGGAAGTCCACCGTGCGGCCCTTGGCGTCGGTCAGCTTGCCGTCCTCCAAAATCTGGAGCAGCATGTTGAAGACGTCGGGGTGCGCCTTCTCGATCTCGTCGAGCAGGATCACACTGTAGGACTTGCGGCGAACCGCCTCGGTGAGCTGGCCGCCCTCCTCATAGCCGACATATCCCGGAGGCGCGCCCACCAACCGGGCGGCGGCGTGGCGCTCCATGAACTCGGACATGTCAATCTTGATGAGCGCGTCCTCGCTGCCGAACATGAACTCGGCCAGCGCCTTGGCCAGCTCGGTCTTGCCGACGCCGGTCGGCCCCATGAAGATGAAGGAGCCGATCGGGCGCTTGGGATCTTTGAGGCCCGCGCGCGCCCGGCGGACGGCGCGGCTGATGGTGTCAATCGCCTCGTCCTGGCCGATCACGCGCTTATGCAGCGCGCCCTCCATCTCGAGCAAGCGGGCGGACTCTTCCTGCGCGATGCGCATCACCGGGATGCCCGTCCACATCGAGACGATCTGCGCGATATCTTCCTCGCCGACCACCGGCTTCTCGACGCCCTGGTCGCGATGCCAGCCAGCCTCCAGCTTGGCGATCCGCTCGCGCAGCTTGACCTCGCGGTCGCGCAGCTCGGCGGCGTGCTGATACTCCTGGTTCTGGATCGCGGCGTCCTTCTCGCGCAGCACCGCATCCAACCCGCGCGTGGCCTCCTTCAGATTCAGCGGAGCGAGCGAGCGCTGCATGCGCACGCGGCTGGACGCCTCGTCAATCAGGTCAATGGCCTTGTCGGGCAGGAAACGATCGGTGATGTAGCGGCTGCCCATCTCGGCTGCGGCGCGCAGCGCCTCGTCAGAGATCGTCAGCCGGTGGTGCTCCTCATAGCGCTCGCGGATACCCTTCAGGATGTGCAGGGTCTCCTCGACGGTGGACTCGCGGACGATCACCTCTTGGAAGCGCCGCTGCAGCGCGGCATCCTTCTCGATGTACTTGCGGTACTCGTCCAGCGTGGTGGCACCGATGCATTGCAGCTCGCCGCGCGAGAGCGCCGGCTTGAGGATGTTGGCGGCGTCCACCGCGCCCTCGGCCGCGCCCGCACCCACCAGCGTATGCACCTCATCAATGAAGATGATGCAGTCCTGGCTGCTGCGGATCTCTTCGATGATCTTCTTGAGCCGCTCCTCGAACTCGCCGCGGTACTTGGTGCCCGCGACCAGCGAGCCGACGTCGAGCGTCAGCAGGCGCTTGCCGGCCAGCGTCTCCGGCACTTCGCCGGAGATAATGCGCTGGGCCAGCCCCTCGACGATGGCCGTTTTGCCGACCCCTGGCTCGCCGATCAGCGCGGGATTGTTCTTTTGGCGGCGCGAGAGGATCTGGATGACCCGCTCGATCTCCTTTTCGCGGCCGATGATCGGATCGAGCTTGTTCGAGCGCGCCTGCGCGGTCAGGTCAATACCCATCTGATCAATGGTCGGCGTCTTGGAGTGCTTCTCGCGGACCGACTCGCCATGTGTCCCGCCGGACTGGCTGAGCACCTGGATGGTCTGCGTGCGGACCTTCTCGAGGTTGACGCCCAGGCTTTCCAGCACACCCGCGGCGATGCCCTCGCCCTCACGCACCAGCCCAAGCAGCAAATGCTCGGTGCCGATGTAGTGGTGGTTGAGGCGCCGCGCCTCGTCCACCGCCAGCTCGATCACCTTCTTGGCGCGTGGCGTCAGGCCGATATCGCCCAGCACGATCCGGTCGCCCCGGCCGATGATGAACTCGACCGCACTGCGGACCTTGTTGAGCTCGACGCCGAGGTTGCTCAGAACCTTCGCCGCCACCCCATCGCCCTCACGCACCAGGCCCAAGAGGAGATGCTCGGTCCCGATATAATTATGGTTGAAGCGCTGAGCTTCTTCCTGTGCGAGGCTCAGCACTTTGCGAGCCCGCTCCGTAAACTTATCGAATCTGTCTCTGTCGTTCACCTGCGTCATCCCCCCTTTCAAGGACGAGGGTGGAACCGGGCCCCTCCGTGGCGTCAGATGAACCCGGAGTAAATGATACGCCATTCCCGGCCTAGCGTCAAGGAAGCTGAAGCACACAAAGTCGCTTGACAAGCGGTTTTGCGCATTGCCCCGGACTACCTCCCACTTTGGCGGCGAAGGCTCCGCTGCCTTCCCCTATAGCATTCCATGCGCCGAGATGATAATCGGACTCACACCAACCACACTGCGTCGCGTTTCGATGTGGTTCACCGATATTACCTACATATACGCACAAGGTGCCACATTTGGCGTACCCAAGATCAAATTCGGCGGGCACGCTCGTGAACCCGTCTTCGCAGCGGCATGCTCGCGGGCGGGCAGCTTGTGTCCGCTCAGCGGCTGTCACGTTCGCGGGTACGGCGGTGCGAGATCGCCGTGCGCGATCCATGGGTGCGTTCCGCCTCGACGACCCCGCGCGCATGGCTGTGGAGAGGTGGCCGCGCAGAACGAGCGAGCCGCCGCCGCGCATCACTACGCGGCAGCGGCTCGGGCTCAGGTTGCCCTGGGCTCTCGCTCTCCGGCTATGCCTCGCTCGGCGAGGTAGTCTCCTCCGTCTCAGCGGTTGCCTCAGCAGCAGTCGCTTGCTCGGTCTCGGCGACCTCGCTCGCCTTGCCGACGACATTGGCAGGCTCCTCGGCCTCCGGCTGGGTAGCCTGCTCGGCCTCAGCCGGAGCCTCCGTAGCCTCCGTAGCCTCAGGGGCGGTGGCCTCTGGGGTCTCGGCAGATGGCTGCGCAGCCGCCTCAGCGGGGGCCGGCGTCTCGGCAGCCGCGGCAGTGGGCGCCTCGGCGGCGACCTCCGTCTCCGGCTGTGTCGGCGCCTGCTCCGCTGCCGGCGCCTCCGCGGGCACCTCGGCGGCGGTCGGAGCCGCGGCCTCCGTCGCGGGGGTGCCCTGGTCCTGCTCGCGCGCCCGAATCTGGGCGGCGGCGAAGGCGGCGCCCATCGCCGTCATCGGGGCCTCTTCGGGTTTGGCCGGGCGAGCTGGTGCGGGCTGCTCGGCGGGGCGAGCCGGCGCGGCAGCGCCAGCCGGCTGCTCGCCGGTTGCCTCAGTCGTCGCGGCGGGCGCTGGCGCGCTCTCGGCCGCCTCGCGCACCTCCGGCGCCGGCTCCTCCACCTGCCGGACCGAAAGGCCCAGGCGGCGGCGATCCGGCTCGATGCGCAGGATGCGGACGGTGACGTCCTGACCTTCCTTCATCACCTGCTTGGGCTCGGTGGTGCCGGTCGGCATCTCCGAGAGGTGAATCAGACCCTCGATGCCGTCTTCGATGCGCGCGAACGCGCCGAAGGGGGCGATCTTGGTGATCGTGCCAGTCACGAGCTGGCCGACGTGGTAGCGCTGCTCCACCATCGTCCAGGGATCGACCTCCGCCCGCTTGATCGAGAGGGCGATCTTCTTCTTCTCCTTATCAACGGAAAGGACCTGAACTTCGACCTCCTGGCCGACCTTAAGCACCTCGCTGGGGTGGTTCACCCGGCTCCAGGCGAGCTGGCTGATATGCACCAGCCCGTCCGCACCGCCCAGGTCAACGAAGGCGCCGAAGCTGGAGAGGTTGCTGACGATGCCCTTGCGGACCTCGCCCACTTTGAGCTCTTCTAGCAGCTCCTCGCGGCGCTTCGCGCGCCACTCCTGCACGGCCAGCCGCTCGGAGAGGATCAGGCGGTTGCGGTTGCGGTTGATCTCGATGATCTTGAGCTGCAAACGCCGTCCTACCATCGCCGCCAGCTTTGCCTGTGTCTCGGCATTGTCGGCGGTGTCCTCGCGGCGCAGATTCTGGATCTGGCTGATCGGCACGAAGCCGCGGATGCCTTCCAGGTTGACGATCAAGCCGCCCTTGTTGTGGTCAATCACCTCAGCATCGAGCAGCTCGCCGCGCTCGTACTGCTCCTGGGCGATGCGCCATTGCCGCTCGAGCCGCGCCCGCTTGATCGAGACCACGGCGTGCCCTTCGGGGGTTTCGGGCTGCATGACGTAGACCAGCACATCGTCGCCGACATGCAGCTCACTCAGCGAGCCATAGCCGGCGGACGGCAGCTCGCGCGTGCTGAGCACGCCCTCGCTCTTGAGCCCGATGTCCACCAGGATCTCGTCCTGGTCAATCCGCACGATCTGGCCTTCCACGACATCGCCGCGCTTGAGGCTGCGGAATTGAGCTTCCTGCTCGTCGAGCAAGCGCGCCATCTCGCTCATGTCGGGCGCATCGTCCGTCTCATGATGTAGGCTGCCGCGGCCATTCAGTGCACGCGCGGGCTGCTGCGCGGGCTGGCCGTCCGCGGCCTCGTGCCCGTCCTGCTGCAGCAGATCACTCTGCTGCTCACTCTGCTGCGCGGTCTTGTCAGTGTCGTCTACACTCATCGTCCTACGTGTAGCGCCGCCCGCCGGCTGCTGGTCCGGAGGGTGTTGAGGCGCCACGTCCCCTTTCGTGTTGGATGTCGATCTCCCGGTGCGCCGAGAGGTGGCACGGCTTGTGGTGGAAAGCCGCGCCGCAAGGCCCCTGTGCGGGAGCGGGTCGTCGCGATTGCGCGGGTGGGGCGCTGATCGCGTGCCGGAAGTGGGCGCATGCTTGAGCGGAGGGCCGCATCCAGCGGCGGCGATGGCGGCAAGCTTACGAGCATCCGGCGCTCATTGGGTGGCTGGCGCATGCAACGCGGGCCAGTTGCCAGCGGCAGGGTGACAGCGGCGAGAGATATCGTCTCGGCGTGCGGAGTGCTGCCGGCGTGGCGAAGCGGGCGCATGCGGGCGTGCGCGATGAAGAGGGGAGCAGGCCGCGCGGGTGGCGGACGACGCGATTGCAGGGCAAAAAGGCCAGGTGGCCGGAAGAGCCCCGCGCCCAGAGCGCGCAAAGCTGCCGCGCGCGAAACCGTGTGCGCGGACGTACGAGCCGAGCCAGAAACGTGTTCGTCTGCGGCACGCGAGCCGCCAGTGCGCCAAGAACACAAACGTGCCGAAGGCGCCCTGCGCTCTCGGCTGTGCTGTGTGTTCCAACGCTCGCTGTGGCCGCGAGCCGCGTTGCATGCCCCCACTTCGGCGCCTATTATACCATTAGGTGCTTCCCAGCGCAAGCGGCATCGAGTCCCAATTGAGCAATAGCACCCAACAATGACAAGACTGTCATCAGACAATGGCGCCGTGCAGAGGGCTGGATGCCATGCGGCGAGTGGTGAGGATGGCTGTGCCGAACAATTCCAGGTCGTCTACGTCGCTCCGCGTGCGTCTGCTGGCAGACACCGAGCGGCTCGCGGCCTACCTGCGCGCGCGGCTGGCAGTGGACACGCCAGCCGCAACCTCGCCTGGAGTGCCGACCAGTCCCTTCCAGCATCCGCTGCCCCCGCGCGAGGCTGCCGTGCTCGCTCCCCTCTACTCTCGCGACGGCCGCCCGCACCTGATCTTCACCGTACGCTCGCTGGATCTCGCCTCGCATCGCGGTGAGATTTCGTTTCCTGGCGGCTCGCGCGATCCCGGCGATGAGACGATCGGCACGACAGCGCTGCGCGAAGCGCGGGAGGAGCTTGGGCTTGATCCAGCGCGCATCGAGCTGCTGGGAAGCTTGCCGCTCGTCTTCGCGGGCCCGAGCAACTTTGTCGTGACACCGTTCGTCGGCTGGCTGGGCGAGGGCCTGCCCGAGCTCACCCCCAGCCCGGCAGAGGTCGCCGAGGTAATTGATGCGCCACTCGCCGCGCTCGCCGACCCTGCGATCTACCATACTGAAATCTGGCAGCGTTTCGGGCAGCCGCACCTGCTGCACTTCTACGATTTCGGCCCCTATCGCATCTGGGGCGCGACTGGCCGTATGCTGCGCTCTCTGCTGGACCTGCTGCCACCCGACCAGGAGGAACATCAGCGCGATCATACGTCCTAGCCGAGAGGTCCCGTTAACGAGCGAGGGTTACTGCAGCGGGGGAAGCGCGTCGAACATGGCAGGTGGACGCCCATCATACACCGCACGCAGCCGCGCGAGCGGGGTCGCGTTTCGCGCGGCGCGCCCACCCCCGCGGAATCGTCATGTAGCGCCTCTCTGTAGCGATCGAGTCGAGCCGGTTCGGACGGACTCGTTATGGCGGCCACAGGCTGCCGTCGCAGGCCGGGCGGGGCGCCCGGCGGCCGTCGCGCGGTGTGGATGCTGTCCCCCACTTCATCCCCGCGCCGTTCGGCGGCCACTCCTGCGCTTGGCAGTCTCGTGGCCACTTTCTGCCTGCGCCACACGGCCCTTTCCACTCCCTTCCAACGCGTGCTGAACGTTGCCCGCCCTCCTCTGCCCTCCTCTGCCCTCATAGGCGCCGAAACACGTGCACAAGAGTTGCGCCAGCCTGTATACTAGGCCACGGTGCTGTCGGGACTCCGCACCAACTGATGGAGGGCATGCGCCCCGGCGCGCGACGAATCGCCGTGCCGAGGTGTTCGTCGTGTTGCCGGCTGTCAGCGTGGCACGCGATGCGAGAGGGGAGCAGTGACGATGAACTGTCCGCGCTGCGGCTACTACCTGGAGAATTCCAACGTCGCGGCCTGCCCGAATTGCGGCCAGCCGCTGAGCGCCAGCGCGGGCGTGTATGGCGGCGCCCCGCAGAATCCGAATCCATACGGTCAGCCGCCCCAGGGCTCCCCGTATGGTCAGCCACCCACACCCTACGGTCAGCCTGCCGCGCCGAGCCAACCCATGTACCCGCCAGCGCCGGGGACCTACCCGCCGCCCAACCCGCAGATGTACGCGCCGCCGAGCCAGCCAATGTACGCTCAGCCCCCGCAGGGGATGCCTGGCATGCAACCGGGCGGCACACCCTTCCAGGCACCCAAGCGCGGCATGGCGCCGCTCGTGCGCGTGCTGATTGGCGTGGTGGTGGTGGCAATCGTGATCGCCGGCATCGCGTTCGCCAGTGGGCTGCTTCAGGGCAATTCGGTCTACTCCAGCGCGCTAACGGGCAATGTCTCGGACTGGCCCAGCGACGGAGGCTGCGCGCCGCAGTCCGATGGCTACCACATCACCGCCGCTGTCATCTGCTACCCCGACCTCGACCAGCAGGGCGATGTGACGCTCTCGGTGCAGGCCAAACAGATCAGCGGTGATTCGACCGTCGCCTATGGGGTGGCCTTCCGCCGCGCCAGCAAGGGCAACTACTACTTCTTCGGCGTCGACGGCAACGGCAAGTGGATTGTCCAGAAGGTCGTCAACGACGAGGGCACCCGGCTGGTGGATTTCACGGCCAACCCAGCGATCAACTCTGGCCTCAATCAGATCAACACGCTCAAAGTGGCGGCCAAAGGCGCGCACTTCACCTTCTTCGCCAATGGCACGCAGCTCGGCAGCATTGACGACAGCACCTTTAGCTCTGGCAAGTGGGGGCTAGCCGGCGAGGACGGCATCGAGGTCGTCTTTACCAGCATCGCCATCACCAAGACCGCCTGACCCACCACAAGCGCGCGGCGCTCACCGCGGGCGGCAGGGGGTACATTCCCCGGTCGCCCGCTTTGTCATTCGGGGGAGACTTTCCATGCGCATCGAGGCGAAACTGAGCGAGCTAGGGCTCGTGCTACCCGCGGCAATGCAGGCGCCGTCCGGTATGCGGCTGCCCTTCGCGCCCGTCCGCGTGCGCGGCAATCGCGCGTACGTCTCTGGCACTGGCCCGCTCAACCCAGATGGCTCGCTCGCCCAGCCGCTTGGCAAGGTCGGCGCTGAGCTGACCCTGGAGCAAGGGTATCAGGCCGCGCGCTTGACGGCGCTGGCCATCCTGGGCGCGCTGCAGCGCGAGCTGGGCGACCTGGACCGCGTGACGGCCTGGCTGCGCCTCTTCGGCATGGTGAATGTGGCGCCTGGCTTCACACAGACGCCCAGCGTCATCAACGGCTGCTCCGACCTGATCCTGGACCTCTATGGCCCGGAGGCGGGCACACACGCCCGCTCGGCGGTTGGCCTGGCCGAGCTGCCGATGCGCATCCCGGTGGAGATCGAAGCCGAGGTGGAGATTGCTCTGTGAGCCTTCAACTCGCTTCTGGCCGTGAGAAAGTCTGACGCCATGACGACTGACGACAGCTCGGCCACCGCTGCGCCCTATCAGGTGGCGGTGATCGGCGTGCCGCTGGACGAGAATTCGTCGTTTCTACGTGGGCCGGCACTCGCCCCACCGCGCATCCGCGCGGCCCTCCACTCCGGCTCCATGAACCTCTGCACCGAGGACGGGGTGGATCTCGATGCCCGCGGAGACTGGCGCGACCTGGGCGATCTCGCACTTGGCAGCGGCGCCGAGGCGCTAGTGGCGATCGAGCGGGCTGCGGCCGATCTGCATGCACGTGGGACGCGCGTCCTGGCGCTGGGCGGCGATCATTCGATCACCGCGCCGCTTGTGCGCGGCCTGGCGAGCGCCACCGCCTCCTCGGATCTCACGATTCTGCACTTCGATGCGCATCCCGACCTCTACGACGAGTATGGCGGCAGCCGCACATCGCACGCCTGTCCGTTTGCGCGCATCATGGAGCGCGGGCTGGCGCGGCGGCTCGTCCAGGTCGGCATCCGCGCGATGAATCCACACCAGCGCGCACAGGCCGAGCGTTTCGGCGTCGAAGTGATACCCATGCGCGACGTGCACCCCGGCTTGACACTCGATCTGCATGGGCCGGTCTACGTCTCGCTCGACCTTGACGCGCTCGATCCCGCCTTCGCGCCAGGCGTCTCGCATCACGAACCGGGTGGCCTGAGTGTGCGTGAGGTACTGCGCATGCTCGCGAGCGTCGAAGGTCCGCTCGTCGGCGCCGATATCGTCGAGTACAACCCGACGCGCGATCACGCCGAGATGACCGCCGCTGTGGCGGCCAAATTCTACAAGGAGCTGGTCGGGCGCATGTTGAGCGGGCCACGCTGACAGGCTTCCGGGCCCACCAGGTTGGCCAGCTCGCCAGAGACTACGACGTGCCGTGGTCAGCCGCGATGGTCAACCGCCGGCACACGACTTCCCGCGGGCGTGCGCAGGCTATGCGCGTGCCGGCAACCGGACTATCCGCAGCATGGGCCACGACGTGCGGTGGGTGGCACCGTCTACTCGACCTGATGCTGCCCGCTTACTTTGGCGGCGACTGTAGCCTCGCCGCCTTGCTGCTCCCCGCTTACTTTGGCGGTTGCTTCCGCTGCTGCGTCAGAGGCCATATTCACGCCGGTCTCGACTGCTGCGTGGGTGGCGGCCTGGGCCGCGTTCGTTACCGCGGAGCTTCCCGGCACGACACCGGCGTGGGCGAGAGCGCCCCCTGC
>DASUBU010000147.1:0-20770 GCA_035763125.1 Ktedonobacterales bacterium | reverse complement strand
GGGTGGCGCATGCAGGATTCGGGGGGCGGAGACCTGATCGGGCAATCGCTCGGCGATTACCTGTTGCGTGATGTGCTCGGCCTCGGCGGGATGGCCGAGGTCTATCGTGCGATGGACCTGGTGCTGGAGCGCGAGGTGGCGGTGAAGGTGCTGTCGGCTTCGCTGGCCGCCGACGAGGGCTACGTGCGGCGCTTCCGCGAGGAGGCGCAGCGAGTGGCAGCCCTGCAGCATCCGCACATCGTGCCGATCTACGCCTTCGGCGAGGATCACGGCCGCTTCTACCACGTCATGCCCGTGCTAGAGCGCTCGCTGCGCGACCGGCTGCAGAAGGATGGCCGCCTGCAGGCCGACGAGGCCGTGCGCCTGGTGCGGCAGATCGCGGCAGCCCTGGGCGCGGCGCACACGCTTGGGCTGCTGCATCGCGATGTCAAGCCCGAGAATATCTTGCTCGACGTCGAGGGCAATGCGCTGCTGACCGATTTTGGCATCGCCCGCCAGATCGCAGGACTCAGCCAGGTAGGGGTAGCGCGTACGCTGGCCCGCACCGGCATGCTGATAGGCACACCCGAGTACATGGCGCCCGAGCAGCTACGCGCCGAGCCTTGCGATCAGCGTGCGGACGTCTATGCGCTCGGCGCCGTGCTCTACGAGCTGCTGACGGGCGTGGCGCCGCACGAGGCCGCCTCGCCATTCGAGGTGGCCGCGCTGGCGCTCTCAGCGCCCATCATCCCGCCCTCGCAGCGCAACCGCCAGGTCTGGCCCGCGCTCGAACGGGTGGTGCTCAGAGCGCTCGCGCGTGACGCCGCCGAGCGCTATCCGGACATGCAGAGCTTCTCCACCGCTCTTGAGCTGGCGCTACATCACACTGCCGCGCCTGAGAACAGGCCCACGCTGCCACTATCACCGAGAAGTACACGCCGGCTGACGCCGCCGCAGGGAATGCAGGTGCGCCGTGCGGCGATGTTGGCGCTGGCAACCCTGCTGCTGGTGGGGGTGGCGGGCAGCACGCTGGCATTCATAGGCAGGGGCGCGGCGACGACGCCCATCACCACAAATGGAAGCGATGGTGGCGGCTTGGGCCCCGGCAGCGAGACGGCCACAGTGGGTATGACGAGCGTGACGGCCACGACGAGCGCGCTGCCCACGCAGACGCCCAATCACGCGCCCGCCGCTACGTCGCTGCCCAGCCCTTCGTCCACCCCCGCCCCAACCCTCATCATGCGGCCAACGCCACTGATACTCAAGCCAGATCCCCAGAAGCCGGACACATGCGTCGCCACGCAAACGATTTCCAATACCACCCATCAGACGGTCGGCTGGCAGTGGCTGCAGCCTCAAGGCGGCTTTCAATTCCGAATCAATGGCGGGCCGCAGCTGAGCTGGCCCAAAGACCTCCAGCCCGGGATCCCGCCCGGCGGCACTGATACGCTGACCGCCACGAGCAAGTGCCCAGCGACGCCGAAGCCCTACCCTATTCTGGTGACGGACTCGCTGGGCGACCAGTACACCTTCGTGCTTCAGGTGGGCCAATAGCAGAGTGCCTGCAAGTGCTTCACGGCTGCGCCGTGGGAACGGATGCGGGCACCGGCGCAGGCGTAGACGCTGAGAACGCGGCGCCCGCGAGTAGGAAGCAGCCGGCCGCCCACATCGCGTTCAGCGCATAGCCCAGCACTCCAAAGCTGAGCGCCGTGAGTGTTCCACCGACGCTGCACTGCAGCACCCCTAGAAGTGGCAGCGCTGCGAGGCTCAGCACGGCGAACGCGCCCGCAAAGCCCAGCGGCAGGCGCGTGCGCCAGGCGACTAGCGTGTAGCCCAGCAGTGCCGCCGCCAACATCAGCGCGCCCGCGACTTCAGCAACGCGCAGCGCGTCGAGCGCGCGTGACGAGGCTGTATTCTGGCAGGCTGGACTCAGCGTGTACTGGTACGACGTGGCGATCCAATAAGTAGACGCACCAGCTGTGGCCAGGATGACTCCGACAGTCGCCGCCAGCGCGCAGGTCCAGCCCAGGCGCCCCGTTTGCCGCGCCAGCCCGGCTTGCAGCACTGCCAGCGCCACCGCGAACACGAGCAAGGGAAGCGCCGCCTCGATCGCCGGCACGAGCAGGAGCTCATGCATGCGGCCAAGGGGAATCCGCGGCCCAATTGGCAATAGCGCCAGCGCGACCAGCGCGCGCACGACACCGGCCACGACGGCCAGGATGCCAGCGACCAGCAAGCGTTTGTTCATGCTCGTCCCCTTCTCGTGCGCCTCGCACGACGATGCCGTGGGTGCCAGGGATCGAGACCGTGGATCGTGTAGCCCGAGAGTGCGCCCGGCGGCAGCTAGCCAGCCGAGCGCATGCGCGCAAGCTCCTCGAAGAGCTGCTTCTCACGCGGCGTCAGGCGCTTGGGGAGCTGCACCATGATGCGTGCGTAGAGGTTGCCTGCTCCGTCGCCCTTGAGCCGGGGCATGCCCTTGCCCGTCAGACGAAAGGTCTGCCCGTTCTGGGTCTCCGGCGGGATCGTCAAGATCAGGCGCTTCCCGTCGGGCGTCGGCACTGGCACCTCACCCCCCAGCACTGCCGTCGTCAGCGGCACCACCACGTCCACCGTCAGATCTTCGCCCTTGCGCTCATAGGCCGTGTCCGGCTTGACCGTCACTACCAGAAAGAGGTCGCCACGCGGTCCGCCGCCGATGCCGAACTGTCCCTCTCCCGGCACCCGTACCCGCGTGCCCGTCTCCGCCCCGGCCGGGATGCGCACCTCTAGCCGGCGTGAGCGGGGGATGCTGCCTGTCCCGCCACAGACCGCACAGGTGCGGAGTCCGACCTTACCCGTCCCCTTGCAGGTCGCGCAGGTCTCCGGCGCCTCGACGGTGAAGACACGCGTCGTGCCCGTGTAGGCCTCGCGCAGCGTGATCTCGACGGGCTGTTCGATGTCCTCGCCGTGCTGCGCCCCCACATCGCGCGCGCTGGTATCCGCGCCGGCGCGTCCTGCCGCCCCGGTGGCTGTGCCGGTCGAGGAGGTGCCGCTGCCACGCCGGCCGAAGAGTGTCTCGAAGAAATCCGTCCAGCCCGTCGGATCGTCGCTGCCGCCGCCGAAGGGCGTGCCGCTGGGCGTTGGCCGCCGCGCGCCAGCCGGCGAGGGCGCGCTGCGTCCGCGCGGTGCCCCGCTAAAAGGGCTCTCCCAGTTCGCGCCGAAGAGGTCATACTTGCGACGCTTCTCGGGCTCCGAGAGCACCTCGTAGGCCTCGTTGATCTCTTTGAAGCGGGCCTCGGCAGCCTTATTGCCGGGATTCACGTCGGGGTGATATTTGCGCGCCAGCTTGCGATAGGCGCGCTTGACCTCCTCCGTCGTGGCGCGCTTGTCAACGCCCAGGATCTTGTAATAGTCTTTTGCTTCCATCGGCCCGCTTCCGCCCAATCAGCCCGCGCCTACGACTGGTCGCCGTTGCTTACTGCCACACGGGCTGGTCGCAGCAGCTCATTACCGCCGATCGTGTAGCCCTTGCGGTGCTCGCCAACGACTGTACCTTCTGGGTGCTCTGGCGAGGAGACCATCTCGACCGCCTCGTGCACCTGCGGGTTGAACGGCTCGCCCACGCTTGGCACCGCCGAGAGGCCTTCGCTGCGCAGGAACTCGTTGAGCAGCGACTGCACCATGTTGAGCGTCTGCGCCAGCGCATCGCGATCCATCGTCGCCTCGTGCGACAGCGCGCGCTCGACGTTGTCCACCACGGTATCGAGCAGCTTCGTCACCACCTCGCGCCGCGTCCGCTCGGCACGCTCGGCGGAGCTGCGCTCCATGCGCTTGCGGAAGTTGTCCATCTCGGCAAGCGCACGCAAGTACTTGTCTTTGTATTCGGCCGCCTCTTGGCGTGCCACCTGAAGCTGCGCAGCCAGGTCACCAGCCTGCCCAGGCGCCGCGCTGCCGCGTTCGGTCTCAGCTCCTTGCGTCTGCTCCTGGTCGGCCTGCTGATCCTTCGTCACGTCTTCGTCTGCCATCAGAGAGACTCCCGCGTTGTCGCCAACGCCTTTTCCGTTCGATATGAGATACGCGCCGCCCGCGGACGAGGTTGCCCCAGCCCCATTGCGGCGCCGCGGCCATGCGCCGAGATGGGCAGAATGCCACGGCGAAAGTATAGAACCAGCGCCTGTCGGGTGTCAAAATGCCGGACCTGAGCCGCAGTGCGGGCAACGCTTGACGCACGCCCATCCTCCGTGCCAGAACTATGCCGAGGGCGACGGCATGTAACGTGCGTCATGGGGCGAAGCACGGGCGCGCCCGCCAAGGAATGGCGCCGAGTGGGAGGCGGCGCGTGTCCAACTGAGGACTAGGACCGGCGGAAGTCCGCGATGCTAAGGCGCATCGCGCTCGTTGTAACGAGTAGGGCCGGGTGCTCGGCGCTTGACGCCGGGCGATCGTGAGCCAGAGACGCCGACGGAGGAGAGGGAGTGGGGACCGTGGATGACTTTGGACCGTACCCGATGCCTGCAGGGACGCTATCGCCCAACGATATCAGCGTCAGTCGCCGTGCCGCGGCCCGCCGCGGCTCACCGCGCCGCCCACGCCGTGCCACGGTTGCGCTCGCGCTGAGTCGCCTAGAGCGCGAGCATGTCGCGCTGCTGCTGGCGATCTGCGAGCTTGAATCGCCCTCGCCGGAAACCGCCGCGACGCCTCATGTGATGCGCGAGGCCCTGTTGCTGCTGCTGCGCGAAGATCTGCGCCAGACACAGCACGCCCTCTCGCTCGCCGCTCGCGGCATGTATGGCGTCTGCGAGGTGTGCCACCGCCCGCTGACCGCGCGTCAGCTTGAGCAGCGCCCGGCCTCCACGCGCTGTCCCACGTGCGATGGCCCCGCCCGCCCCTCCGCCGACTGACTAGCGCTCTGTCCCACGCCCGTGCAGGTGCCGCGCCCCGCTCGGTAGTAGGGCGCCGGCGTTATTTCGCTGGTCAGGTGCGCCTTGCACAGCCGCGCTCGCTATGTGTATACTGCTGCCCGGCAGCCTCGATCCCCTTTGGGCGCCGCGCCCAGGAAGGCGAAGGCATCAGCCAGCGAAAGGCGTGCGCGTGAGCATGGAGTCCTCGTCTGAGCCAACGGTCCCGGCTTCCGAAGGTATCGCACCGCCTCTCTACATCCCCACCCCCCAGGCGCACGACGCGCCGCCGCCATCGCCGGATTCGCCGCGATACGTCCAGTATCAGCCGCCTCAACCACCTCAGCAGCCACCCTACCCTCCCTACCCACCGTATCAGGCCTATCCGCCGCCGCCCGGTATGCCTTCGCAGCCGCTGTATCCCCTGCCGCCGGGCAACCCTTCACAGCCACTCTACCCCGCCTCGCAGAACGCGCCGACGCTGCCAGGATCTATTCCGTCCGCCGCTTCCATGCCGCCGTACGGCGCCGCTCCGCTGCCGCCAGCGGTCTATTCCCCCTTTGCGCCACCCTTCACCCCGCCGCCAGCGCGCGATCAGAACGGCGGCGTGGCGATTGCGGCGCTCATCGTTGGCATACTCGCCATCGCCTGCTCGCTCTTCACCATCTGTGATCTGCCGTTCGTCATCGTGGGCATCGTTTTTGGCGTATATGGCCGCCGCTCGCTCCGCTATGGCAAGCTGGCGACTGCCGGTCTGGTGCTGTCGGTGATCTCACTCGTCCTCGCCGTGATCTTCCTCATCTTCGAGCTCTCCCTCAGCAAGATGCCCGCGGCGTGACGCTGCCGCAATCTCAACAGTCAGCGCCCCCTCATTGCCCTCGTTTGGTCACGTGCATGTACCCGCTGCGCCTGCCTGCGAGCTGGCACATGCATTGCACGTACGTTCACGCTCACGTTATGCTTGTGGGATGCCACTTCACAAAGTGATGTATTAATAGACGTCTGCTGTGGCGCGGCATGCGGGCTGGAGGAAAACTGCGATGAGCGAAGGTGAGGAGACGGCACGCCCACACGGGCCGGACGGCGCCGCTGGCGCGAGCGGTGCCGACGATGAAGTGGGCCGGCTGCCGCCTGGGCGGAACGGCCGCGAGGCGTTGCCAGCCTCCTCGCCGGCGCCGCCAGAGCTCGATCGCTCGCACCTGATCTTCGCGTTGGCCGGCGTGCTGCTCTCCATTCTGGTGGCGGCGCTCGACCAGACTATTGTCGGCACCGCACTGCCCAAGATCATTGCCGAACTGAATGGCTTCGATCGCTACTCCTGGGTCTACACCTCCTATCTGCTGACGGCAACCTGCGTGATTCCAGTCGCCGGCAAGCTCTCGGATCAATTCGGCCGCAAGCCGCTGATGATCATCGGCATCATCATCTTCGTGGCCGGCTCGATGCTCTCCGGCGCCAGCCAGACGATGAACGAGCTAATCCTCTTCCGCGGCTTGCAGGGCATCGGCGCGGGTGCGCTGCAGTCGGGCGCGTTCGCCAGCATCGGCGATCTCTTCTCGCCCTCCGAGCGCGGCAAGTGGCAGGGCGTCATCGCCGCCTCATTCGGCATCGCCACCATCTTCGGGCCATCCCTGGGCGGCTGGATCACCGACAACTTCTCCTGGCGCTGGGTGTTCTATGTCAACGTGCCGGTCGGGGCGATCGCGCTGGTGACGCTCTTCTTCGGCTTCCCCTCGGTGGCCTATCGCGGTGGCCCACGGCGGATAGACTATTTCGGCGTGGCGGCGATTGTCGCCGCGGTGGTGCCTTTGCAGATCGCGCTGACCTGGGCAGGGACGACCTACCCCTGGGCATCGGCACAGGTGATCGGCTTGCTGGCGCTCTCGGCGCTGATGTTCGCTATGTTCGTACTGATCGAGTTGCGCGCGGCGGAGCCGATGCTGCCGCTGGACCTCTTCAAGAACCGCATCTTCTCTTCGGCGGCGGTGGCGAGCTTCTTCTTGGGGCCGCTGTTGCTGGGGCTGGGGGCGTTCCTGCCGCTCTTCGTGCAGGGCGTGCTCGGCAAGACGGCTACCAGCTCCGGCGCGATCATCACGCCGCTGACGCTCGGCTCGGTGATCACCAACATCATCGGCGGGCAGCTCATCTCGCGTACCGGGCGCTATCAGAAGATCGCGCTGGTGGGCTTTGCGATTATGATTGTCGGCATCCTGCTGATCCTGGGGATGAACGCCGACACCGACGACGCGACGCTAATCCGCAACATGATCGTCACGGGCCTTGGCTTCGGCTTCGTGCTGCCGGTCTACACCCTGGCGGTGCAGAACGCGCTACCCTACAATCGGCTAGGCGTGGTCACCTCATCGGTACAGTTCACGCGCTCGATTGGCTCGACAATTGGCATCACCGTGCTGGGGACGATCCTGAGCGACGTCTATGCCAGCCACTTCGCGGCGATTCAGTCGCCGCGGCTGGCAGCTGTGCTCGATCAGGCCAAGAAGCTGGGTCACCCGGTGCCCTCCGATCCGCAGGTGCTCGTCAGCCCACAGGCGCAGGCCGGCATCCACAGCGCATTCGTGCAGTTTCTGGGGCCGCAGCTCGGAACCGCCATCTATGGCGACTTCGTTCAGAGCGTGCAGGTGGCGCTGCTGGACGGCTTGCACGCCGTGTTCTTCGCGCTGCTGCTGACGGCGGTGGCGGCGGTCGTGGCGACGCTCTTCCTCAAGGAGATCCCGCTCAAGAAGAGCCATGTGGCGCCAGGCGGTGGCAGCACGGAGCAACCCGCTGGCGGGCAGGAGCCGGAGCATGCGCCGCCGGTACTCATAGAGTAGTCTGGTAGAGAAGTCTGGCATTGGATCGCTGGAGGCGGGTGGCTGCCGTACACATGAGCGGCATTCGAAGGGAGCGCGGTGTCTCGCATGAATGCCGCTCTCAAGTTGCTGTGGAGCCGACTCGTGGCCTTCGCTGTGGACTATCTCATCATCAGCGCCTACCTCGTCTTCCTGGCTGCTCTGAGCGCGTTGTTCTCGCTTACACCTCTCGGACCTGGCTTTCGTGCGCTCTTCGCCACTCCTGCCTCCGCCGAGGTCACTGCCTTTGTTCTGCTGGTCGCGCCTGTGCTCCTCTATTTTGCGCTCTGCGAGTCGTCGCGCTGGCAGGCGACCGTAGGCAAGCGCGCGCGGGGACTACGCGTGGTGAGCATGGCAGGCGCGGCGGTGACCTTCCCGCGCGCGCTCGTGCGCAACGCGCTGAAGCTGGCCCCGTGGGAGCTCACCCATGCCTGCTTGTGGCGTATCCCTGGCTGGCCGTTTGCGCCACAGACACCGCCGCTCTGGGTCAGTGTGGGACTGATCCTTGTGTGGGTCATCATCGCCATCTACGCGGTCAGTCTTGTGACGAGCCAGAGCGGACAGACCATCTACGACCGCCTCGCGGGTGTGCGGGTCATACACGTTGAACGTGTGGCGGCCCACACGGTGGCCTAAGCGCCGCTAGCTCACTGGGGCCGCGGAGCTCGTCAATGCCCGCGCGGCGAGGGCGGCTTGGCGCGGCACTTGCACACTGGCGGGCGAGCCGCAGGCGCTACACCCCTGCTGCTGATCGCCGAAGTGGCACTCGCGCCGGTTCGCAACCGTTTGCTATCATCCGGCGTATACCGTGCGAGGGGCCGCGAGGCTTCGTGCCGCCGTCGGGCGGGTGTGACGGCGCCGGGGCGCGCGAGTAGTCTGGGAGGACGCTCACCGTGGCAAGCAATGGGGGAGGTCGAGGCATCCTGCAGGTGGGCTGCCTGACCATCATCATTCTCTTGATCCCGATCGTGGGGCACATCGTCACCACCATCATGATCCTGGCCGACGACATCTCGGCCGCCGAGAAGCTGCTCTGGCTGGTGGTGACGTGGGTCTTCTGGCCGATTGGGCCGTTCCTGTATCTGCTGCTCGGCCACCACACCAGCCACATCGTCGGCTCACGCGCCGACTGAGGCGAACGGCTCGCGTGCGTCGAATTCGGCCGCCGCGGCGCCCATGCGCGAGAAGACCGCGCCAGCCGCGGCGAGCGACTCGATTAGCTGCTCCAGCATCAGCATGCGGTGGCCGCGCCCGCTCACCTGTGGATGGAACGTGTAGGTGAGCATGCCCCAGTCGGTGTGCGCGGCCATGTAGCGAAAGTCGTCGAGCCAGTTCGCCAGCACGTCGGCGGCGGTCTTCAGCCCCTGCTGCAGATGCGTGGCGGTCCACAGATACTCGAAGTGCGGGAAATCGTCGAGCGTCCACGAGACGGGCAGCTCGATCAGGCGCGTGGTCGGGCCGAAGCGAGCGGGGGCGTCGAGCGGGATCTGGTCGCCGGTGCGGGCGCGATAGGGCTGGTCGTCGTGGCCCATCATGCTGCTGTCATAGCGGAAGCCATGCGCGAGCAGCAGCTCGACGGTGTGCGGGCTGAGGTCCCAGGCGGGCGAGCGGTAGCCGGTGGCGGGGGCGCCGGTGATGGCGCGAATCGCGTCGTTGCCACGCACCAGGATGCGCTCCTCCTCGTCGCGCGAGAGGCGCACCGGCGGCTCGTGCGCATAGCCGTGGTGGCCGATCTCATGGCCGGCGGCGTGGATGCGGCGGCAGAGCTCAGGATAGGTTTCGAGCGTGTGGCCGGGAATGAACCAGGTGGCGGCGATGCCATGCCGCGCGAGCAGTGCCAGGATGCGCTCGGCGCCGACCACGCCGAACTCGCCTTGGGAGATCGGCGTAGGCGTGGTGATGCCGCGGGCGAGCCAGAGCGAGAGGGCGTCGAAGTCGAAGGTCAGGCAGACCAGGTGCCGGGGCATCGGAAGCTCCTCTCTGTACACAGCTTAGCCGCGCTCGCCGGCCGTTGCGGCGGTCTCGGCCCGTTCGGCATCTTCGGCGAGGGTGGCGCTCGCGTCAGCGTTCGCTGCGTTTGGGCTGACGCTGGGTGTGGCGGCGGTGGCAGTGCCGGGAATGCGGCGCAGTATGAAGATGGCCAGCGCGACGGCAATGGCGAGTGCGACAGCGCCGGAGTAGAACGGCAGGCGAAAGGTGATGGAGGCCAGCGCCGCCCCGGTGATGGGTCCCACGAACCATGAGAGCTGCGTGGGCAGCAGTGAGAAGGTGAGGATCGGGTTGCGGCGCTCTGGTGGCGAAAGCAGCGCGAGCAGCGCGATCACACTGGCGCCGATGCCGCCCTGGAAGAGGCCGATCCAGATGATGGCGGCCTGCAGCGGCAAGAGCGTCGGGGCCAGGCCCTCGATCAGCACGCCCACGCCGACCGCCGCGACGCAGATCGGCAGCACGCGGCCGCGGCCCACCAAGTCGCCCAGCCGGCCCCACAGCGGCGTGGTGACGGCCATCGCGATGCCGGCGCAGGTGAGCGTGGTGCCAATCATGCTCGGCACGGTCGCCTCCGGCCCGCGGTAGAGCCGCTGCAAGAGGATCGGCACGAAGGGCACTGCCAGCGAGACGCCGAACATGGCGGCGAAGTAGAGGGCGAAGAGCCGCACGACCACCGGCGAGGAGACGATGCTGCCCAGCGCGTCGCGCAGCAGGCGGCCGACCGGCTCGGTGGAGCGCGGCCGGGAACGCCCCTCGCGGATCACCAGCGTGAGGACGATACCCATCAGGGCTGAGGCGCAGGCGTCGAGAAACATCAGCGTGCGGATTCCGGGTCCCTGGGCGATCAGGCCGCCGATGAACGGGCCAAGCGCAGAGCCGAGCGGGAAGCCCGCGCTGGCGATGCCGACGGCCAGCCCCAGCCGCTGGCGGGGCGTGCGGTCGGCCAGCATCGCCAGCATGATGCCCGTGTTGCCGAACACGAAGCCCCCCAGGAAACGTGCGACTGCCAGCACCCAGACGTTGGGCGCGAAGGCCGCGATGGTGAAGAGCACACCCTCGATGTAGGCGCTGCGCACGATGATGAGCTTGCGGCCGTAGCGATCGGCCCACGCGCCCCAGAACGGGAGCAGCGGCAGGCCGAAGACGAAGCCGAGCGCGGAGAGGATGCCGGTCCACTGCGGAACCTGCTGGCGCGGGATGTCGAGCTGCTGAAGGAAGAGCGGCGTGAAGGCGCCCAGATGGCCGAAAGCCTGCGACTCGACGACGCCGGCAAGGGTAAAGAAGAGCAGCAGCACGCGCCAGTCGTCATGCCAGCTCGTCCGCCTGTGCGGCTCCTTCCGCGCCGAGTCGCCCTGGTCTGCTGTCTCCGCTGTCTCCGCCGTCATTGGCCCTCCACTCTGCAACCGCCATGTCTCGTTTGGTACTTCCGAAAGGATAGCACGGCGGCAAACACATGCGCTGCCGTCGCCGCATCCCGTGAGAAGCCGCTCGCGTCCCTTCATGGGCGCGCACACACGGCTCATACTTCGTCGTGCACGCGCTGCCAGACCGCTTCCATGATGACGAGCGATGCCTGGTCGGGGAACGTCTCGCCGCAGGACCGCAATAACGCCCGATTCCCCGACCACAGCCCAAAGTCGTTGCGAATGCCCGCTCCCCATCCGTGATGGAAGCGAATGACCTCCTCCTTCGGGATGCTGCGCAAAAGCTCCTTCTCATCCTCAGACAGGGCCTTCATCAGTCGCTCCACCGCCGCTTCGAGGCTTGTTGGCCAGTCATCTCGGCTCGTAAACGTCGGCCGTCGTGACATGGATTTGCTCCTCCGCTGAACCTGCGAGCACCATGAGGTGCACAGGCATCTTCCCCTGCTTCTATGATAGGTGATGATCGGCACGGATGCGACGTGCCAGAACGCGTGCTATAGTCCACAACGGATGCAGCAACCGAGAGCCAGGGAGGGGCATGCGATATGCGCGTCGAGCGATTGGATCATCTGGTGCTGACCGTGCGCGACATCGAGGCGACCTGCGCATTTTACGCACGAGTGCTGGGCATGGAGGTCGTCACCTTCGGCGAGGGACGCCGCGCGCTGCGCTTTGGCGCGCAGAAGATCAATCTGCACCAGGCGGGGCGCGAGTTCGAGCCAAAGGCCGCCAGCCCGATGCCCGGCTCAGCCGATCTGTGCTTCGTCGTGGATACGCCAACGGCCGAGACGATGGCGGCATTGCGCACGGCCGGCATCACGATTGAGCTTGGGCCGGTGCGGCGTGCGGGCGCGCTGGGCGAGATCGAGTCGGTCTATCTGCGCGACCCCGACGGCAATCTGCTGGAGCTTTCCCGCTACCTCGGCGACAGCGCAGACCAGTAGCGCCCTCGCGCTGCCCACGGTCGTAGGGGGCGTGTTGCGCACGCCTGTTGCCCCCCCTCGCCGCGCGCGGCGAGGGGCTGGGGGGTGAGGACCCCAATCCCATGTCCTACATCGGCGCCCACGATCCCGAAGAAGCCGCGCGCCTCGCGCTGCAGGAGGCCGGCGCGGATGAAGAGCTGCACGCCGCGCTCGCGCTGCACCGGCCGCCAGCAGACGTGCGGGTGCTGGAGCTGGGCAGCGGCACTGGCGTCTATACGCGGGCGGTGCTGGTCGCGCTGCCGGAGGCGACAGTGGTCGGCTTAGACCGCGACGTGCGCCTGCTGGCGGAGGCGCGGGCGAATCTGGCGGCCGAGATCGCGGCGGGACGTGTCACGCTGCTGGAGGGCGACGTTGCCCGACTGCCGTTTGATCCACAGAGCTTCGGACTGGTGACCTGCCGCTGCGTGCTCATGCACCAGCCGGAGCCGGAGCTGGTGGCCTCCGAGATGTTCCGCGTGGCGGAGGTGGGAGGTGTCGGGCTGGCGATCGAGCCGGACTGGGGCGCGCGGGCGGTCTACCCAGATCCGGAGGCTTACGCGGAGTTTCTGGAGCTAGCCCGCCGGGCGCGGTCGTTCGGCTTTCCCGATCTGCTGCAGGGGCGCAAGCTGCCCGCGCTGTTCCAGGCGGCGGGATTCGCGCAGATCCGCGCGGCGGCGACGGCATTCGTCGAGACGGCTGCCATGCGCGCAGCGAACGACGCTGAGACGCTGACAGGCCCGGCTCGGCTGCTGGAGCAGGCGCGAACGCTGCTTCGGCGGGCGGATCTGGCCGGCGACGCCGATCTCGATGCGCTGATTGCGCGGCTGGCAGGTCTGCGCCGCCATCCAGAGTATTTCTCGGGCGGGGCCGATTTCGCCGTCTCGGCGGTGAAGCCAGGGCCACGCTGGACTGGCGAGGGCCAGCTCGCCTAGTGATCCTGGCCTCCTGGAGAGGATGCACAAGGAGGACACAGAGGGCAGGCAGAGAGTAAGCAGGGAGTAAGCGGAGAGGAAGTGGAGAGGGAGGCAGCGCACCGATGGGGAAAAGGACTCTGGTTCGGCTATACTGAGTACTGGACTGTAGGAGGGGCGACCGCGCGGACCGGAGACGGCTCGTGGACGCACGGCTGCCGGTGCGACGGAAAGGAGCAAGCGGGTGGTGGTGCCAGGCGAGCGGGCGATCACCGTCCGTGAGGCGACCGCGGCGGACCGCCAGGCAGCGGCAGCCTTCATCTCGCCGTCCACGGCGCGCGGACGAGCGAGTCTGGCGCGGCTGCGGGTGGGGCAAGGGCTGCTGTGGACGGCGGTGGAAGGCGAGGGCGGAGCCGCGGGCGCGGAGGAAAAGCTGGTCGGGCTGCTGCTGGCGGCGGTGCAGATTGACGCCGAGAGCGAGCGCGCGATCGGCTACATCCAGGAGCTGCTGGTGCATCCAGCGTACCGCCGGCTGGGTGTGGCGATGCATCTGCTGGACGCCGCCGAGCGCTTCTTCCTCGATCAGCAGGGCTTCGAGCTGGTTTCGCTCGTCACCTCGCCTGACAATGAGGCGGCGCTCAGCCTCTACCGCAGCCGCGGCTATACCGTCTCCCAGGTCCGTCTTGCCAAGTCACGCGGTGACGGAACGGAGGCCACCGCGCGCATCCGGTGAGGAAGTAGGTGGCGCGCGCCGATGAGGCTGCTAGCTGCCGCCACTCGCGGTGGATGCACTAGGTGCCCAGAGCCACCCGCGCCCGCCGTTCGTGCCGCGCCTCGTCCTCCTCAATGCCGGCGCTCCGATCTGCCTGATGTGTTCGCTATGAGGGAGATTCTCCGCGACAGTCGAATGGCTACGAAGCGCCGATCTACAACGATCCCTCCAACCCGGAATCGCATGCGAGGAGTACGCCTGATGCCCGCTTCAATCTCGTTTGATCCCGTCGCCGACCGCTACGACGCGACGCGCAAGTATCCCGCGCCAGTTGCCGCGCAGATTGCGGCGGGGCTGCTGCGCGAGGGGCGCGTGGCGCAGGGCGGCTCGCTGCTCGAGCTGGGCATCGGAACCGGGCGGATTGCGCTGCCGCTGTTGGCGTCAGGCGTGAACGTCACGGGCGTGGACATCGCACCGCTGATGGTGGAGCGCCTGCGCGCGAAGTACGATGAGCAGCGCGAGCGGTTGCGGGAGCTGCCGTGGGGAACACTGCGAGTCGAGATAGCGGACATGACGGCGCTGCCCTTCGCGGCGGGCAGCTTTGATGCGGTGGTCGGCGTCCACATCCTGCATCTGGTGCCAGACTGGCAGGCGGCGCTGGACGAGGCCATGCGAGTGCTGCGGCCGGGCAGCGCGTTCCTGCTTGGGCAGGATGTGCGCGGCGACGCGGCACGCAACGACATCCATGACCGATGGGATGCCATCGTGCGCGAGCTGGGCTACCTGCCCGATCCGGTCGGCGCGGCGAGCTTCTCGCTAGTGGTCGAGGACCTGCGCCGGCGCGTGCCCGATGTGCAGGTACGCACGCTGGCGGAGTGGGAGGAGCGCCACACGCCGCGCTCGGCACTGGAAGACATCAGCGAGCGGCTGTGGTCGCGCACGTGGCCGGTGCCGCCGCAGATCTTCGATGAATCAGTTCGACGGCTGACGGCGTGGGCAGCGCAGGCCTACGGCGAGGCACTCGACACGCCGCACCAGGCGCGGTACGCGTTCAAGGTGGCGATTGCGCGCCAGCCGGCGGACTAGAGCGGGCCGTTCGCCGTATCGCAGACCACCTCGACCTGCCATGCGTCGTTGACCCATAGGCCGATCACCCGCATCGGCAAGCCCCAGCCAGCCGCGACGCGTGCGGCGCCACGGATCGCGCGCTGATGCTCCTCGGGCGAGGCGGGGTAGCCGGCGCAGCCGAAGTGTCCGGCGACCACCACCACGCCGGAGCCGTGGGCACGCTGCGAGACGGCAACCTCGTCGCGCAGATAGGTGATGCGCTCCTGGGTTCCCTGCGTCAAAACGCCGTCTGGACCAGGCACGGTGATCGTATCCACGAAGTCCACGTGGAAGTGGTCTTTCACCCAGGCCGCGACGGGGTCCTGGGCGCGGCCGTCAATGCAGTTGATCGCGGTGCCGAAGGTGGCGTTCGCCATGTGCTGCTCCAGTGTGTGCTGATAGCCGGGGGAATGCATCCCGGCGAGGGTATCCGCAAGACGCTCCTACGAAAGCCGCATTCGAGGCAGCGGTGTAGCGGCGGGGCCTGCCTCGCCCTTCTGGGGTGGCGAGGGCGTCCGCCGGGAGCGTCGGCCGGACGCCCCTACGAGCGCGGGGCGAAGGGAAAGGATGTCGGCTCAGGTAGTGCGGGGTACGACGAGATGCGGGCGAAGAACGTCGGGCGTGAGGCCGCGCAGGTCGCCGATGTGGTCGAGTGTGAGGTCGGGCGGCGGCGTGGCGGTGACGGGCGCCAGGCCATAGTGACCCTGGCGGACGTGCATGGTGACGAAGCGGTCGGGCAGGCGAGCTTTGGTGGCGGAGAGGATGCGCGCCTTGTCGTCTATCATGACGTAGAAGTCGGCGGGCCACAGCTCTATGATCTCGTCAAGGTGCGCTTCTTTGTGGACGTAGACCAGCACGCGCCCCTCGACGGCCTCCGCCAGCCCGCTGCGCCTGATCTTGAGCGGCTGATAGACCTGATCGCCGTCGGAGACGATGGTGGGCAGGCCGATGGCGCGCAGATGGGCGAGGGCCGGCAGCGCATCCGGATAGACACGCTGGTCGAAGGGATAATCCATCACCACGGCGCGCACGCCCTCTAGCAGTGCATCGTCGCGCAGGATGGGGCGGAAGCGCTCGATGGTGAGGGGATAGTCCACCGTGCCGGTCTCGTCGCGCACGGCTTCGTAGGCCCGCCAGAAAGCGGCATCGCGCTGGGGGCCAAGCAACGCGCGCAGCCGGTCGGCCAGATCGGCCTTGAGCGCGTCGTTGTCGAGCAGCGTGTTGTCGCAATCCAGGATGAAGACGACCGGCCGCTCGCCGGGAGCAGAGGAGGCTGGCATGTGCGGGGGCGTCTCCTTATGTACCGGGAGGGCAGACGCAGGGCCACGTGCGCTGATTCATCCCGGCACACTGGCGATTGTAGCATGTCGCGGGCCGCCAGGCCTTCGGAGAGGACGGCGTGTGCGGCGGGGATGGATGATCGGCGCGAGAACAGAACGGCGCCCCTGGAACGGGATCCAGGGGCGGTTGGATAGGGGTGCCGTTCGCTGTAGCGGTAGCCTGGAATCTACTTGGCTTTGGCGGGGGCGCGACGCGACACGGCCTTGGCGTGGCCGTTGGGGGAGTGCGCGGCGGCATGCTGGCCGTTCGCTCCATTGGCAGCATGCCTCGCCCCTGCCTTCGCGGCGACCGGGGTGAGCTTCTTGACGCCGCCAAAGACAGGCGTCAGCCAGCTCATGTACTCGGAGCGCTTGCCGCGCACGATCTCGCCGTAGAGGCGCTGCATCTCGGCGCCGATTGGGCCAATCTTGCCGCTGCCGACCGGGCGGTGGTCTACCGAGATGACGGGGGCGATCTGGGCGCCGGTGCCGCAGAGGAAGATCTCGCTGGCCACATACAGCTCGGTGCGGTCAACGACGCGCTCGCGAGTGATGCGATCCATCTCGCGGCGGGCGATCTGCATAATGGTGTCGCGGGTCACGCCGAGTAGGATGTTCTCCGAGGGTGGAGGCGTCACCAGCTCATTGTTGATGAGCAGGAAGATGTTCTCGGCGGAGCCTTCGCTGACATGCCCTTCCGCGGTGAGCATGATCGCCTCGTCGAAGCCGTTTTGCAGCGCCTCGCTCTTGGCGAAGGCGGAGTTGACGTAGGCGCCGGAGACCTTGGCGCGGGCGGGGATCATGTTGTCGTCAATGCGCCGCCACGACGAGACGCCGCAGCGCAGGCCGGTGGTCTTGACGTAGTCGCCCATCGGCACGGCAACCATGTAGAAGTGGTCGGCCACACCGTTGAGCTTGACGCCGATGATCTCATCCGCCTTGTAGGCGAGTGGCTTGAGGTAGCAGTTCTCGCGCAGGCCGTTACGGCGCACCAGCTCAACGGCGATGTTGATCAGCTCGTCCACGGAGTACGGCAGCGTGATCTGCATGATGCGTGCGGAGTTGTGCAGACGCTCGAAATGTTCCCGCAAACGGAAGAGATAGGTTTCGTGGGTGTCAGGGTTCCAGTAGCCGCGTATGCCCTCGAAACAGCCGGTGCCATACGACAATGCGTGGGTCAGCACGCCTACGCGAGCCTGATTGGCGGGAATGTATTCCCCGTTCAAGAACACGATCATGTCGGACCGCTGCGAAAGCGGGGCAGCGCTAGACACATCAGCCTCCTACGCGGCGCCATTGCCGCGATGTACCAGACGGGCTACCAGCGACAGCGCGGGCGCTCGCTTGCTCCCCACGGAGCGCGAAGGAGCAGACGCCCCCACGGCACCATAGCCCCGCCTTGCCCTGCCTGTCAAGCAATCATACGAGAGTGATGGTGCCAGTTCCGTGCCACGAGTGGTAGAGGTTGGGTGGTGAGCAAATGCCCATGCCGCCAAGCCAGACGCCCAATTCGAGCGGTCCCGACGATGGCACGCGGTGGCACACGGGGGCATACGGGAGGCGCGCGCGGGCTGTACCAGTGCGTGTCAGAAGATGCACTTGCCGGTGGCAGAGAGTGCCAGCTCGGTGGCGAGCTGAGCGGTACGGTTGGCCTGGTCCAAAATGGGATTGACCTCGACCAGATCCATGCCCACGAGCTTGCCGCTCTCTCCCACCAGCTCCATCGCCAGATGGGCCTCGCGATAGGTGATACCCCCGTGAACGGGGGTACCCACGCCAGGCGCCTCGCTGGGATCCACCACATCCATATCGAAGCTGACGTGCAGGCCAGCCGTGCCGTCGGTGGCGAGCGCGATGGCCTCGCGGGTGACGTCGTACATGCCGCGCCGGTCTATGTCGGCCATTGTGAGCACTCGAACGCCCGCGCGATGAAGCAGCCCGCGCTCGCCGGCGTCGAGGTCACGCGCGCCGACGATCACAACACGGGCGACGTCAAGCCGTGGGCCGGGGCCAGTGGCATTGACGAGCGCGGGGGCGCCGTAGCCGCAGAGCGCGCCCAGGACCATGCCATGAATGTTGCCGGAGGGCGTGGTCTCGTTGGTATTGAAGTCGCCGTGCGCGTCGAACCAGATCACGCCGATGCCAGCCAGCGCCCGGCTGACGCCGCCGATCGAGCCGAGCGCGATGCTGTGATCGCCGCCCAGCACCAGTGGCACGGAGCTGGCGCGCACAGCCGCCTCGCTGCGCTCGGCCAGCTCGCCGGCACTGGTGACGATCTGGTCGAGGTATTTCAGATGCGCCTCGCCAGGCGCGCGCGTCTCGCGGCCGGCGATATGGATGTTGCCGAGGTCGCGCACCGCATGACCCTGGGCGGCGAGCTTTGCGTTCAGATCGGCATAGCGAATGGCGCTGGGACCCATGTCCACGCCGCGGCGGTCCGCGCCAAGGTCCATGGGAGCGCCAATGATGGTGATGTCCATGCGAGGATCCTCATGGCCGCGCTCGCTGGATGTGACGCGCCGGCATCGTTGCCGGCGGGCATCGTCTCCGCCCCGCCATGTGCGGCCAGGGGCAGTATAGTGCGATGGGCGCGCGGTGTCTAGCGCCGCGCGGCGCACGTCGCGCGGCGTTGACCAGCCAGCGAGAGGGCACTATACTGCGCGCATGCTGGGACACAGGCCTGCGACGCGGAGAGGATGCAGCGGTGGATGACGGCGAGATCGAGGTGACGCGACTGCGGTCTGGATCTCAGCGACGAAACGCCTCGGGAATGCGGGCTGGCGGCGATTCGGGAACGGCGTGGCGAATGGATGGCATACGGCAGCTGGGCCCCCGTCAGGCACGCCGGCTGGCGCTGACATTCCTCTCAGCGGGGATGGTGGCGCTGGCGCTGGTGGGGCTGCTGGCGCTGACGCAGCCCGATCCCTGGGCCTCGGTCGGCTCGTACCTGCACTTGCCGACGGCCACGCCGACGCCGACCATTCCGCTGGGCGGCTCTATCTTCTTCGTGCAGCACGAGGTGCCGTGGGGCAAGCTGACGGTGGACGGCCAGCCCAACACTGCCACCGACCTGGCCCAGGCAGCGTATCTGTCCCAGACCGAATTCAGCTTCATCCTGGATCGTGGGAAGCACACCATCGTCTATGAGGCGCCGCCGTTTACCACACTGAAATGCACCGTGAGTGTGCCAGCGTCGAGCAAGGACACCTGCCCCCTGGCGGCGCCGAGCGCCGAGGGGCGCCAGTACGTCCAGGGAGCGGCCCGGGTGATCGAGCTGGGCGCGACGCTGGACCACCTGCCTACGGCTCCGCGCGCGGCGCTCGATGTGGCAGCGCAGGCGGCGGTCGCCATCACGACCAAGCCGGTGCGTGTGGCGGCTGGCGAGCGCTATATGGGCGCCGATGGCATGATCCAGACAGCCGCCCAAGACATGCGCGCCACGCTCTTCCGCGAGGCGTGGTCTGGCCTGCCGCTCGACTCGGCGGATGGCTGCGTGTTCCTCTGCGACACCGGGACTGAGGTGTCCGTGGATGCCTGGATGTTGACCGCGGAGGTGCGGGAGGGCTATCGCTATACCACGGCCGACGGGCAAGTGGTGGCCGAGGGGCCGCTGATGCTTGCCGGCAAGCCCGATCAGCCGGGACCCGCGACGCTGGCCCAGCCTGACTCTTTGCAGGTACGCTGGAACGGGGCGTGGCAGGTGTTACTCAGCCCGGCGCCAGTACCCGTGCCACAGGGTGATACAGATAAGCTGCCGCTGTCTTGCCAGGCGGGAAGCATACTGCTTGCGAACCGGCTTTTCGGAGGCGCGTCGGCTGGAGTGCTTCCGACGCTGCTCCGGCCGCTGCCGGCGGCGAATCCGGCGGATGGCTGCATCGTGGGCTTCGAGGATATCAGCGACAACGGCGCGATAGCCGCCCAGATCGTCTTGCTCTATCGCTTCGGGCTGCTGCTGGCGACCGACGACGCCTCACACGCGCGCTTACCAGATCTGCCGATGGCCACGGCAGCCGAGCAGGCGCTGGCGCACCAGATCATGGCCAGCCACTAATTGGTCCATCCCGGGAGTGCATGGACGGCGTATTCTCCCCTGCCCTGGGCTGTAGTGGCGAGGCCTGCCTCGCCGCCACGATCGCACACCACCGTGCCGCACAGACCAGTGATACAGCATTCGATTGGACGGTTGATGTCCCTTGCACAGGATTTGCCTCGACGCTTCAGGCCGGATGTCCGCCCGGCGGCTGTGATCCAGGGCAAGCGGGCATAGGACGACGCGCGGAATCGCGCTGCACGCCAACAGCTTGCCGCCAGCGCATTCACTGGCGCTCTCGTCCGGCTATATGTGATGTGGCGATACGATCCTGTGAGGAGGACGAGGCGCGGGAGCGTAGTGACGACATGGACGAGTTCGAGCTGCAGGTGACGGCGCTGGACCGCGACGAGCCGGCCCCGGAGGACGCACCGGCACCCAAAGGCCCATCACGAACGGCGAGCGCACGGCGGCCCAGGCGTGTGCTGGGATGGGGCGCGCTCATCGGGCTGGCGTGCGCACTGGCGATGGTGATCGCCGGCCTGCCGGGTATGCGCGACGAGCTAGGCGGTCTCTTCCGCGGTCCGCAGACGCCGCTGCCGTACGGCGCC
>DASUBU010000146.1:0-41456 GCA_035763125.1 Ktedonobacterales bacterium | reverse complement strand
GGCAGCAGCGCGGTAGCTGGATCCCAGTCAGGCTTGTGGGCAGGCAAGGGAATGCTCGTTTCGGCGTGATGCCTGGCTCAGAGAACGTCTATCCCAACATATTGTACGTGGCGAAGGATCGGCTCATACCGGCGCCTGCGTAGGGGTATCTTGCGGACGCCCTTTTACGGAGCAGGCGCGGAGGCGAGCGGGAGGGTGAAGTAGACGGTGGTGCCGGCGCCGATCATGCCTTCGCTCTCCAGCCAGATGCGCCCGCCCATCGCCTCGACATAGGCGCGGCAGATTGCCAGGCCCAGGCCGGTGCCGGAGATCGGCGAGGCGATGTCGCGCTCCAGCCGCGCGAAGCGCTGGAAGAGCAGCGGCGCTTGCTCCGGTGGGATGCCCAGGCCCAGGTCGCGTACGGCAACCTCGACCATCGGGTGGGTGGCGGCCGTGAAGTGACGGTGTCCAGTCGCAGGTGTGTCCGCGACGCGGGCTGTGATATCAATTGGGCTGCCGGGCGGCGAGTACTTGGCGGCGTTGGAGAGCAGATTGACGAGCACCTGCCGCACGCGGTCCTCATCGGCAAAGACGTCGAGGTCGTCAGGGACGGATACGTTCAGGGCGCGCTCGATTTCCCCGGCATCACGCGGATCGAGCAGGTTAGCGGCGGCGACGACCACCGGCCGCAGCGGGAAGGTTCCCTGATGCAGATCTTCCGCCTGTGACTCCGCGCGGCGCAGATCGAGCGTGGATCGCACGATGCCGACCAGATGCTCGGCCGCCTCGCGCGCGCGCGCGAGGGTCCGCGCCTGAGATGGCGCCGCGCCATCCGCCTGCTCACGGGCGATCTCGATGTAGCCCTGCAGCGCCATAATGGGCGTGCGCAGCTCGTGGTTGACGTTGGAGATGAACTGATCCTTGAGGCGATCTAGCTCGCGCTCCCGCTCGTAGGCGATACGCACGTCGCCCAGCTCGCGCAGGGTCCGCTGGATGGCGCGCGCAGCAGCAAACATCAGCACGCCCAGGGCAATTTGCGCCGCGAGGGGAACGGTGAAGATGACCATGCCGTCGGCCTCTCCTAGCGCGGCGGCCAGCGTAGGCGCATGCGGTGTCAGCAGCAGAAGGGCGAGCGTATAGGCGACGCAGCCAGCGGTGGTGAGCGCGACCGCCCATCCCTGCCCGAAGAGGCCAGCGATCACGATCGGCAGGATGAAGAGCGTCAGCTCGGGCACCGAGGTCAGGTCGAGGCTGCCCCGCAGAGGCCCATCTATCAGCGTCAGCACAACGAGCACACCGGTGACGCCGGCGAACAGCATGAACGAGGCGACGTTGGCGTGCCGGCGCCCGGCAGCCCAAGCGCCGGCGGCGAAGGCGACGAGCCCAATGCCGTCCTGAAACATGCTGTTGTGGCTGTTGGCGGCAAGGTCGGCATACACGGCAAAAGGGAAGGCCAGCAGCGTGACGGCGAAGAGGCCGGGCAGGATCACGCGAAGCATGCCGAGCCGGCGGGCGGCGTCGAAGCGAGCGAGCATCTCGCGCTCGCTGGGCGTCGGCGGGCCAGGAAACTCAGCGAGTGGGGGCATTGTCAGGCGGCGCGGGCTGGCAGCATCGCTCACGGCTATACCTCGTCGTGGCCATTGCCCGGTGCCGCGGCATCGTCATCGCCAAGCTGGTGCATACGCTCGCGACGCTGCTGAGCGTTGAGGACCAGCGCATGGTCAATGGCCTCGACAAGCTGGCGCGGATTCACCGGCTTATCCAGATAGGCATCAGCGCCCGAGAGCAGCCCTGCCGCGCGATCGCGGTCCTGCACCATCGCCGTGAGCATGATGAGCGGCAACTGGGCGGTGGCGGGGTCGCCGCGCAGCGCCTTGACGAGCTGGTAGCCGTCGAGCTGCGGCATGCGCACATCCACGACGATGACATCCGGCTGCTGCGTGAGCGCGTACTGCAGCCCTTCCGCGCCGTCGAAGGCAGAGATGACCTCGTAGTCGCCAAACAGCTGTAGCGAGGTGGTCATGACCTCGTTGAGCATCGGGTCGTCATCCACCACCAGCACCCGGTAGCGCCGCTGGGGGGCGGATAGCGCAGGCTCGTCGTGCGCCATGCGGGGACTCCTTCCTGTGTGGGCAGCTGTCAGCTACGCCAAAAGAGCCGGCGGCGGAAGAGCAGCGTCGGGATCAGCCAGAGCGGATAGAGCAGGTAGGGCAGATTGGACGCCCAATACGACAGGCCGTTGGTAACGGTGGGCAGGCCAGAGAAGACGTCGCTGAGGAAGAACTGGACGATGGCATAGAAGATCATGCCGCCACCCAGCAGCCCAACCGGCACCACCCAGCGGCGCAGGCCCAGCAGGCCGACGCCGGTAGCCAGGTAGAGTGGGCTCAGCAGGAAAGCGTCTTCGATCGCGCCGGCCAGTACGCCTGGATCCACCTGACGATAGGTATTGTCGCCGTTGAGGATGTACCAGTACCAGACCTCGCCCAGCGGATTTGTGCTGGGACCGATCGGGAAAACGCCTGGCGCCACGGCGAAGAGCACGTAGTAGAGCTGCGGGATGCCGGTGACGATCGCCAGCACCAGCGAGAAGCCCGCGAGCACAGTGATCGAGAGCGGGCGGCGGCGAGCAGTGGCGCCCGGCAGCGGTGGGAGGGTGACGCTGGTGCTGATGCCGGCATCGGTGCTGGTTGCCACGAGAGCCTCCTGGTGGCGCGCGATGGTTGCGAGCGCCATGCGTCTCAGGGTAGCAGGCGGAAACGCCATCGTCAAGCACTGCTGGCACGGCACCCGTCACATCATCCAGCTCGCACTCTCGTCCGCCCATCTCCCCAGTATAATTCGCCAGGTTGATACGTGGGAAGATCCGGGCATTGACCGGTGCCGCTATGTCGCTATACTGAGGTCTGGGCGGGCGCAGCGTGGGCGGGTGTGCGGCACGAAGGAGCGGCGGGGATGGCCGAAGCGCGGACGAGTGACGATAGTGAGCGGCCGGCGGCAGAAGATCACGACGGCTGGCGGGCCTGGTGGCTGGCGCGGGGGCAGCCATGGCGGACGGAGCCGGAGATCGCGCCAGAGCGGCAGGCGGCGCTGGCGGAGCGGCTGAGACGCCCAGCGGTGGTCGAGCGCGGCAGCTATCCGTTCGCGGAGGTCGAGCCGCGGCTCTCGCGGGCGGATGTCGAGTGGCTGCTGACGGCACATGAGGGCGGGCGTGGGCCGCTGGACTGGCGCGACGAGACGCAGCGCGAGCGCGCCGGGCTAGATCTGCGCGGCGCCGACCTGCGCGGGCTGAAGCTCTCCGGCCTGCCACTGGCGGGGGTGCGCGCGGGGCTGCGCGAGGCCGAGTGGCGCAATCTGAACCGGCGCCAGATTGACGCGGCGGCGGCCCACCTGGAGGGCGCGGACCTCTCCGGCGCGCATCTGGAGGGCGCCGTGCTGGAAGGAGCGCACCTGGAGGGGGCGCATCTGCGCGAGGCGCGGCTCGAGCGCGCCAATCTCAGCTTCGCCTGGCTGGAGGGCGCGACCCTTTCCGAGGCGGTGCTGGAGCGTGCGGTGTTGCTCGGCGCGGCGCTCGACGGCGCCCTCCTGACGGGCGCGCGGCTGGAGGGCGCCGTGCTCTCCAATGCGACGTTGCCTGGCGCCGAGCTATTCGGGGCGCATCTGGAGGGCGCGCGGCTCAACGAGGCGCGCCTGGCCGGACGGCGCCTGCCGGCGGAGGTGCGCGCGCGGCTGCGGGCAGCGGGGCTGGAGATTGGAGAGGCGCTGCCAGGGGCCGATCTGGGCGGCGCATTCTTCGACAGCGCGACAGCGCTCGAAGAGGCCATCTTTGGCGACGAGCAGCTTGGCAGCGTGGCTGTGGCCGACACCCGCTGGGGTGGGGTGAATCTGGCGGTGGTGGAGTGGGGGCCAGTGCGGGCACTGGGCGACGAGCGCGCGGCGAGCGAGCCGCTCGACGCCAAGGGTAAGCCCAAGGACGACGCGACCCGTCTGGCCGAATTCCGCACGGCGGTGCGCGCCAGCCGGCAGCTCGCCGTGGCCCTGCGCGACCAGGGACTCAACGAGCAGGCCGACCTCTTCGCCTACCGGGCGCACGTCTTGCAGCGTAGCGTCTTGCGTCGTGAGGCGCTGAGGCGCTTGACGGCCGAGGCACGGTTGGAGCGGCGCGAGCTGAGCACACGCCTGTTGCGGTTCGGCCAGTACGTCTTCTCGCTGTTTCTCGATGGGCTGGCGGGCTACGGCTACCGGCCCGGCCGCAGTCTTGTGGCGTATCTGCTCTCGCTGGCCGGCTTCGCGCTGGCTTTCTATGCGCTGGGCAACACGTCCGGCGCCTCACTAAGCTGGCTAGGCGCGGTGACGGTGAGCGTCAACTCGTTTCATGGGCGTGGCATCTTCGCCGGCGGCGTCGCTCCCGATAGTCCCATCTATGTGCTGGCGGCGGTTGAGGCAATCGTCGGACTGGTGATCGAGATCAGCTTCATCGCGACGTTCACCCAGCGCTTCTTTGGCCGCTGACGGAGACAGGACCAGGAGTGCGACCTGTGCGAGGAGGCGCGACAATGAGCAAACAGGCGCCACGGGCCGCGCGCGATGAACCGCCGCACGACAGCTCACCGCCAGATACTTCTCCAGGCGACTCGTCATCCTCCGGTCAGGCCGCACGGAAGTCGAAGTTGTTCGTTGCGCCTGACCTGACGCAGCTTGTCGTCGCTACGATCAGCGCGCTGCTGGTGGGCGCTATCTACCTTGCGCTGCCCAAAGAGCTGGCCTTCATTCAGCCGCCGTGGCTGCTGATCATTATCGAGGCGGCGCTGCTGGCGCCTGTGGTGGTCGCGGCGATCTCAGTACGCGTCTCGCTGCCCTATCACATCGCCCGCGCGCTCGCGCTGTCGTTGCTGGCGGTCTTGACCGTGGCGCTGGCTGGCTCTGTCTTCTTGCTGGCGGTGAACTTCAGCGGACTCAAGGGCACCGCGCTACTCCAGCCGGCTGGGCTGCTGTGGGCCTCGAACATCCTGGTCTTCGCGCTCTGGTACTGGGAAACCGACGGCAACGGCCCCCCTAAGCGCCTCGAGAATAGCTACGCCGCCGCCGACTTTCAGTTTCCTCAGCAGCAGAATGGCGATCCGACGAACTGGGCGCCGGGATTTGTGGACTATCTCTTCGTGGCCTTCTGCACCTCTACCGCCCTCAGCCCCGCCGATACTGTCCCGCTGACGCGCCGCGCCAAGGTTCTGATGATGATCCAGGCTGTCATCTCGCTGCTGATCCTCGTCTTGCTGGTCGCCCGCTCGGTGAACATCATCGGTCAGGCCGGGGGCTGACCGTTCGGGCCAAGCTGCCAAGAGGGCACGGCAGAAGCACCAGCATCAGGCAGCGCGCCACCCGCCGCGCCCGAACAGCACTGTCAGCAGGATGGCAGGCACAGGGATGATCAGCGTCCAGATTACTGCCCACAGAATCATGAGCGAGACGCCCCTGGGACGTGCACATCATGACGAGCGGCCCCGCGACCGCGAACGGCTCGCTCACTCGTCCAGGCGCGCGGCCAGCCCTTCGCCCGCCAGCAAGCCCGTCACCGCCGCCTGTACGATGCCCTGACTCTGGCCGGCCGCGTCGCCGGCGACGAAGAGGCGCGGTAGATTCGTCTGGAGGCGCGCATCGGTCGGGAAGTGCCAGAAGCGTTCTTCAGCCGGGCCGTAGGCCAGCGCATCATCGCTCAGCATGCCCGGCGCGATCCGCGCGATGCGGCCCAGTAGCTCGTCGAAGGCGCGCCAGTAGGCCGGCGGATACACATCGTCCAGCCGGCCGGGCATGGCCTCGGCGTACGTCGGCCGGAGGGGATTGCTTGCCAGCATCTCGGCGGCCGTGGCGCGACCCGCGCGCACGTCGGCCATCCGCTGAATGACCAGCCGGGCGGGCGCGCGCGCGTTCAGCCTCGCGGCGAAGGTCTCCGCGCCGGCCCACTCGCCCGCGCCTCCCTCGACCCCCGGCTGCACCAGCACGGCCAGCGTCGTACTCGACGTCTTCTCGCCCGCCGCCAGCGGAACCGCGCTGGCCACCAGCCGCCCGTAGCGCTGCACGGCTGTCACCATGCCGCCGGGGATCGTCGCGTAGGTCTTCACCAGCGCATCGCTTGGCAGCGCAAGCTGAAGGCGCGGATCGGGGTTGATCTCGGTCAGCGGGGCGTACGCCGCGAGCGGTAGCTCCAGCCGCACGCCGAAGGCCGGCGGCAGCGCATTGAGCGCCACCCCTAGCGCCCGTGCCACTCCGACCAGCCATTCGGCACCATAGCGGCCCGGCGCCAGCAGCAGTGCGCGCGCCGCCAGCGTCTCTCCATCCGTATCTCCGCGATCCTCACGGCCCGCCGCCGTCAGCCGCAGGCGATAGCCGTCCTCCGCGCGCTCCACCGCCGCCACAGACGTCTCGAAGCGGAAGCGCACGCCGGACTCCTCAAGGCGCTGGCGCAACCCACGCAGCACGGCCAGGCGCTCGTCAATTGAGAGGAAGCGCGCGGGATAGCTGGTGACGTATTCCAGCCCGGCGGACGCCGCGGCATCCATCGCCGTTTGCAGGCGTTCGTTGGGGACCTCGCGCAGCGGAGCCGTCGCGCCCAGCGTGTCGAGCAGCGCGTTCACTTCGCGCGCCTGCGCGACGTATGCCTCGCCATCCAGAATCGGTGCGATACCTGGCGGGAGCGTGGTCGGTGGCAGCACGGGGATCGCCGCCGGACCGATGTAGACGCGCCCGCCCAGGAAGAGGCCCGCCCCACCGTAACCGCCCCAGTCGCCACTGCCGTAGCGCTCGCGGGCGGCCATCGCGCGCCCGGCGTCCACCACCAGCACATCGCTTGCTGGGCGCAGCCGCGCCAGCGTATCCGCCGCGAGCAGCCCCGCCATCCCCGCGCCGACGATGATCGCGTCATGGCGTCGATCCGCTCGCCGGCTCGTCACGGTCATGCTCTGCCCATCCATCCCAGTCACGTGCTTGCTAGACGCAAACGGTCACAGCGGCTGAGGCTACCCCGGCCGCGCTCCTCTCATCTCATCATATCGCCATATCGCTTCGTGGCGCATCTGGCCGGGAAGACCATTCCGCCATGATGTGTCGCCCCTTCCGGCAGCGCCTCTTGGAAGTGAGCTGATGGTACACTGGACGTGTCCGGAACTGCGATGCCACGGCTCTCGCCCCCGGCTTACGGCAGAGATGCTGCTGTTTGGCGGGAATGGCACGTCATGCGGTTATCTGATGAATAGCACGACGGCTCCAACAAGCAGGGTGCCCATGGCGATGTTGAATACTCGCGCGGTGCGCTCGGTCTGCAAGAAGCGCTGTAAGCTTGCGCCGAAGGCCAGCCAGACAAAGCAGCCTGGCAACGCCGCCAAGACAAAGAGGAGGCCAAAGAAGAGCGACTGGGTGAGAGCGCTCCCAGCCTGCGCGTGTAAGTAGGTTCCGGTGGCGCTGACGCTGACCAGCCACGACTTGGGATTCACCCATTGAAAAGCGGCCGCGCCCCAAAAGCCGACCGGCTCCTTATCCGTCGTGACGTCGCTGCGGCCGGCCGTAGCGATCTTCCACGCGAGCCACAGCAGAAAGCCAACGCCACCCACCTTCAGCAGCAGCAAGATCAAGGGCTGCCCAAGCACGAGGCTTCCCAGTCCGAAGGCCACCAGGAACATCATGAAGCCCATTCCAACCGCCACGCCCGCGAGCGCGGGAAGTCCGCGTACAATACCGACAGTGGCACCCGTCGAGGTGACGATGAGGTTGCTTGGGCCAGGCGTGATGGCGGCGACAATGGCAAAGAGCAGAAAACCGGTAGCTTGTTCGGCGGTCATCGCAGCTACCTCCTCATTTGACCGACGCAGAGGGTAGTCGTCATGAGAGGCAACCGTAGCAGGGCCAGCGGCATTGGTCTTGAACGATTGTGCAGCGAGAACAAGGCGCCCGCTGATTGGATGCGGAGTACCGAAGCGGAGCACGGGGTAGAGCTCTTAGAAGCGCGGTTCCACGGGCAGGCCTATCACAAGCACCGTCACGACACCTATGCCATCTGTCTGACGACTGCCGGCGTCCAGGCGTTCTCCTATCGCGGTGCATCGGAGGTTGGCCTGCCAGGGCAGGTTACCGTGCTGCACCCCGATGAGCTGCACGACGGGTATGCCGGAACCGACGAGGGATTTGGCTATCGCATTCTGTATGTTGATCCCGCCCTGGTGTTTGAAGCAGTTCAGACGATCTGCGGCAGCGCGAGCGCATTGCCGTTTGTACGCGCTCCGGTCATCATGAATCAGCATGCAAACCAGCGCCTATCTGCCGCGATTATGGGGGCATTTCTCGGCACGCGCGAACCCCTGGCCATTGATAGTCTTGTGCTGCAATTGGCAGAAGGATTGATCGCGGCTGATCCGAGCTTTAGACAGTCCTCACTGTCGCGACATCTCGACGTTCCTGCGGTGAAGCGGGCGCGGCGGTTTCTCGATGCCCAGCGAACCCGTGTCGTCCGCTCAGCGGAGCTGGAAGCGGTGACCGGCCTCACGCGCTACGATCTTGCCCGCCAGTTCCGCTTGATGCACGGCACCAGCCCCTACCGCTACTTGCTGATGCGGCGACTTGATTTTGCTCGCGAGCAGCTCGCCCGGCATCGCGCGCTGGCCGAGGTCGCCATCGAGGCGGGCTTTGCCGATCAGGCGCATTTCAGCCGCATGTTCAAAGCCGCCTATGGGGTCACCCCCGCGCGGTACACGATGCTGCACGTGCCCGCATGAGCGCCGCGTGCCATCAGGGCGCAGGCGCACATAGTGGTGTAGCCAGCCGCGCCTGCTTGGACAAGACGGTAGAGCGCCAGGACGGTCTAATCCCAGTCAATGCATTCATGCGCGCCCGCGGCGAACGTGCAGGGGCAAGCGTGCGGCCATGGACAGGCGGTGTAGAATCATGCGCAAGAAGAACTGGCGGCTAGCGGTTGTGAGCGTCTGGCGCCTCCGCGAGTGGTATTGGCTCGCTCGTGGCGGCGCCTTTCAATCCAAGGAGGTACTGGATGCCCGACGGATAGCCGTGTGTCCAGGCTGAACGGCCAACAGCGAAGAATGGAGCCAGCGCCGCCATTCATCCTATCAGCGGCGGAGACTCTAGGCTCGCAGCAATGGGATTCCGCGCACGCGTTGTTCAGCCCTCTTGCTACGTAATCGCTTGATCGCTGTGTCCCGAGACCATATCTTCAATTCAGAAAGGAACGTCACCGTGAGTCAACTCGGCGTTCGGTGGGCAGCTCTTCCGTACCGATTAATTGCTGTTGTGCTCGTGCTGACCTTATTGGCGGCCATCGCGCTCTCGCTCTCTATGAGTCGTGCTAGCGGCGGCGCGGGCCTATCGCCTGCCGCGCGGACAGCACCGGCGCTCCAGATGCAGATCAGCCCCCGCGGATGGGGGTGCGGCGGGGCAATCGGCACCCCCTGCTAGCCGCTCGCCCGCCAGTGGTGGGTCGCTTGATGCCGGAAGACGCGCCATCAGCGCCACACTCGGCTCGCCAGGCGCCGCTCGAACGAGCCAACCGCACCTTCCCTCGGCGCGAAAAGGGCCGGACCCGGTGGGTCCGGCCCTATGTCTTCAGCGGATGGTATACTACCTCACACTACTGGCGCGCGGACGAGGCCGCTCTCGCCGCTCCCTGCGCCGGCAAGCCGCGGGCAAGGCGGGCATCGTCCTCTGCTGGCGGACCTGCCGGCGCGACCACTCACATCCATCCTCCCAACACGCCGATGCAACGGCGCGCGGCGCACCACAGCGACGGGAGACCCTGCATGGATTTTCGCGCATTGGAGGCCGCCGACCCCGAGATCGCCGCGATCATTCGCCGCGAAGAGGTCCGGCAATTCGAGGGTATCGAGCTGATCGCCTCGGAGAACTACGTCAGCGCCGCCGTCGCCGAGACGATGGCCTGCATCATGACCAACAAGTACGCCGAGGGGCTGCCCGGCAAGCGCTATTACGGCGGCTGCGAGTACATTGACCAGGCCGAGCTGCTCGCCATCGAGCGCGCCAAGCAGCTCTTCGGCGCCCAGCACGCCAACGTCCAGCCGCACTCCGGCGCCCAGGCCAACGCCGCCGTCTATCTCGCGCTGCTGCAGCCCGGCGACACCGTGCTTGGCATGGCGCTCGACCAGGGCGGCCACCTCACCCACGGCTCCAAGGTCAATTTCTCCGGCAAGCTCTACAACTTCGTGCCCTACGGCGTCAGCCGCGAGACCGAGACGATTGATTACGACGCGCTGGCCCAGCTCGCCGAGCAGCACAAGCCCAAGCTGATCGTCGCCGGCTTCTCGGCCTACCCCCGCACGCTGGACTTTCCCCGCTTCCGCGAGATCGCCGACAGCGTCGGCGCCTATCTGATGGCCGATATCGCCCACGTGGCTGGCCTCGTCGTCGCCGGGCTGTATCCCAATCCTGTCCCGTGGTGCCACGTCGTCACCACCACCACCCACAAGACGCTGCGCGGCCCGCGAGGCGCGATCATCCTCTGCACCGCCGAGCTGGCGCCCAAGATAGATAAGGGCGTCTTCCCTGGCACGCAGGGCGGCCCGCTGGAGCACATCATCGCCGCCAAGGCGGTCGCCTTCAAGGAGGCGCTCAGCCCGGAGTTTACGCAGTATGCTGGGCGCGTTGTGGAGAACGCGCAGGCGTTGTCGGGCGCACTCGAAGCTCACGGCTTCCGACTGGTCTCCGGCGGCACCGACAACCACCTGATGCTGGTGGATCTGCGCCCCTTCGGCATTACGGGCCGCGAAGCGGAGGTGCTGCTGGAAGGCATCCACATCACCACCAACAAGAATGCGATCCCCTTCGACCCCGAGCCGCCCGTGCGCACCAGTGGCCTGCGGCTCGGCTCGCCCGCCGTGACGACGCGCGGCTTCGGGCCGGCCGAGATGCGCGAGGTGGCCGACCTGATCCACAACGCCGTCGTAACGCGCGACGAGCCGGAGCGGACGCAAGAGGTCGGCCGCCGCGCGCTCGCACTCGCCACGCGCTTCCCGCTGCCGGGGGCGTTGCTCTCGTCGCTCACGCCGGACACACCGGCGGCGGTCCCAGACTAAACGTCCTTTGCGGCGGCGTGCACCTGGCGCTGGCGCACCAGCTGTGGACGACGTACGCACACCTGCTCGACACGGTTGCTTGAAGAGCCTGGGCGGCGCGGCGCCGCCCCTGATGAGTGCCGGACTTTCCCTGGAAAGGACCCGTCCCGTATGAACGTCTTTCGCCCGGCCCAGATTCGCAATGTCGCCGTCATTGCTCATGGCGGCTCCGGCAAGACGTCGCTTGTAGACGCCGCGCTCTACGACACCGGCGCCGTCAATCGCATCGGCCACGTAGACGAGGGCAGCTCGATCTCCGACTACGACGCCGACGAGATCAAGCGCCACATGTCTATCAATCTGACCGTCCTGCCGGTCGAGTGGAACAAGACGAAGATCAACCTGCTCGATACGCCCGGCTACGCAGACTTCGTCGGCGAGGTGATGGCGGCGCTGCGCGTGGCGGATTCGACGTTGGTGGTGGCTAGCGCCGAGAAGGGCGTCGAGGTCGGCACGGAGCTTGTCTGGCGCTATGCCGACGAGCACGACCTGCCGCGGCTGGTCTTCCTCAACAAGCTCGACCGCGAGAACACGAGCTACGAGCGCGCGCTGGAGTCCTTCCGCCAGGCCTTCGGCACCAAGGTCGTCCCGCTGACCATCCCGATTGGTGAGGCAGGGAGCTTTTCGGGCGTGGTAGATCTGGTGACGGGCAAGGCGTACTCCTTCTCCGGCGACAAGATGACGGCCGGCGAGATGCCCGCGGACATGGCCGACACCGCCAAGAAGCTGCGCGAGCAGCTCGTCGAGAGCGCCGTCGAGAGCGACGACGCGCTGATGAACAAGTACCTCGAAGGCGAGGAGCTCAGCGAGGCGGAGCTGCGCGCGGCCATCAAGGCGGGCGTGGCGAGTGGCGGCCTGGTGCCCGTGCTGGCCGGCTCCAGCACCAAGAACATCGGAATTCAGCCGCTGCTGGACGCCATCGTGGAGTACACGCCTGGCGCCGAGGCCCGCACCACCGGCGGCGTCGAGGCTGCCCCCGCTGCGTTCGTCTTCAAAACGATCGTTGATCCACAGAAGGGCCAGCAGACCATCTTCCGCGCCTATTCCGGCACGCTCAAGTCCGACGCTCACGCTTTCAACGTCAGCACGAGCACCGACGAGCGACTGGGCCAGATCATGACGGTGCGCGGCAAGCTGCAAGAGCCGGCGACGGAGGTTCCGGCCGGCGACATCGGCATGGTCGTCAAGCTCAACAAGACGCACACCGGCGACACGCTCGCCGAGAAGGGCGCCGCACCGCTAGAGCCGATCCACTTGCCCAGCCCGGTCTTCACCGCCGCCGTGACGGCCAAGACGCAGAGCGACCTGGACAAGATGAGTCAGGCGCTGGCCCGCATGACCGAGGAAGACCCCACGCTGAAGGTCGCCCGAGACCCTGAGACCGCCGAGACACTGGTCTCTGGCATGGGCGAGTCGCACGTGGATATCGCCATCGAGCGCATGCAGCGCCGCTTCGGCGTCGAGGTGATCAAGCACGACCGCCGCGTGCCCTACCGCGAGACGATCAAGAAGAAGGCGCGCGCCGAGGGGCGGCACAAGAAGCAGACCGGCGGCCACGGCCAGTTCGCCGACATCTGGCTGGAGATCGAGCCGCTGGTGGGCAGCGAAGAGAACTACCTCTTCGAGAACAAGATCGTCGGCGGCGTGGTGCCGCGAGAGTACGTGCCGGGCGTCGAGAAGGGCGTGGCGGAGTCGCTCAAACGCGGCTTCATTGCCGGCTGCCCGATGGTGCACGTGCGCGTGGCGCTGGTGGACGGCAAGTATCACCCGGTGGATTCGTCCTCGCAGGCCTTCGAGACGGCGGCCCACATCGGCATGAAGGAGGCCGTGGACTTGGCGGGCCCGACGCTGCTGGAGCCGATCATGAACGTCACGATCCTCGTGCCCGAGGCGAACATGGGTGACGTGAACTCAGATCTCAACACCAAGCGCGCACGCATCCTGGGCATGGAGTCAGCGCCCGGCGGCTTGCAGCGCATCACGGCGCAGGTGCCGATGGCCGAGATGCTGCACTACGCCACCGATCTGCGCTCGATCACGCAGGGGCGCGGCACCTTCTCAATGGAGGTGGCGCAGTACGAAGAGGTGCCGGCCAACATCCAGCAGGGCGTCATCGAGGCGTACAAGAAGAGCAAAGAGGAGAAATAGTGCCGCACATCCACGTCGTGCCTTTCGACGAAGCCGAGGGGTCGCTGCGTGCGGAGTACGAGGCGGCGATCAAGCGCGCGGGCAAGGTCTTCAATGTCGTCAGTATTCAGAGCCTCAGCCCGCGCGTGTTGCGCGCCTCGATCGGCCTCTACACCGCGCTGATGATGGCGCAGGGGGCGCTTCCGCGGTGGACGCGCGAGCTGCTGGCGACAGTGGTTTCGCACGCCAATGGCTGCCACTACTGAACGCGCTCTCACGGCGAAGACCTGCGCGAGCAGCTACTCGCGGCAGGCCTGGACGCCGGGCTATCGCAGGTGGCGATGGAGGACTACAGGCAGGCGCCTTGGGAGCCGAAGCTGCGGCTGCTGCTGGACTACGCCGTCGAGTTGACGTGCCATCCCAACGGGCGCGGCGCATCAGCGATTGCGGAGTTGCGCGCCGCCGGCTGGAGCGATGAGGCGATCCTCGAGGCGACCGAGGTGATCGGCTTCTTCAACTACTACAACCGACTGGTGGAAGCGCTGGGCGTCGAGCCGGAGCCGGAATGGGGCGAGTGAGCCTCACCCCCGACCCCCTCTCCCATGGGGGAAGAGGGGGCGGCGACGCGGCTCCACTGGATCCGGCTACATCATGGTCATAGTGGCGCCGCCGTCCACCGCAATGCTGTCGCCGGTGATGTAGCTCGCCTTGTTCGAGGCGAGGAAGGCTACTAGCGCGCCGATCTCCTCCGGCTGGCCGATGCGCCCGGCCGGCACCGCGCGGCTCGCTTCGTCAATCACCTGCTCGACGCTCACCCCGCGGCGGGCTGCCTCGGCGCCTTTCAGCTCGCGCTGGCGATCGGTCAGGATGCTGCCGGGCAGCACGTTGTTGACGGTGATGCCGGTGCGGGCGACCTCGCGCGAGAGCGTCTTGGCCAGGCCGACGACGGCCGAGCGGATCGAGTTCGAGAGCATCAGGTTGTCAATCGGCTGCTTGACGCTCGTGCTGACGATGGTGATGATGCGCCCTTGATCGCTCTGCTTGAGCAGCGGCAGCGCCTCGCGCACGAGATGGACGATGCTCATTAGCGTCAGGCGGAAGGCGCTCTCCCAGTCGGCGTCGGTCAGCTTCTCGAAGGTGCCCGGCGGCGGACCGCCCGCGTTGTTGACCAGCACGTCCAGCCGGCCGAAGCGCTCGCGCACGTGTCCGATCAGCTTGGCGGCCGTGTCGGGCGCCGCCACGTCGAGCGCTAGGCCCTCCACCTGCGCGCCCTGCGTCGCGGCCTGGCGCAGCGCGCTCACCGCCTGCTCCACGGATGCCTGCTCGCGCGCGCAGATCAGCACCGAGGCGCCCTCGCCCACCAGCGCCTGCGCGCTGGCGAAGCCGAGTCCCCTGCTCGCCGCGGTCACCAGCGCCACACGGCCCGCCAGTCCCAGATCCATCTTCGCGCCCTCCTGCTTGTTGCTCCTGCCCGATGGCCAACAGCCGGCCGCGCCACTGGGGGCAGCGCACCCGCACCACGTCCGATCATTTTAGATCATAGGGGCGCTATTCCTCGCGCGGCCAGCGCTGCTCGATGAAAACCATTAGCACGGCGGCAAGCACGCCGCCCAAGGCGCACATCGCCAGCAAAACGAGGGTCGCAAAGGTCAGAGCCTTGGGCAACCCAAGTTGCATCAGGGCGACAGACAGGCCGAGCACGGCGCCAAACACCCCCAGAAGAGGCAGACATGCCAAGCGCGGCTGCCCGCTCGAAACAAACCGAAGTGTTGGGCGAGCGCCGCCGCACCGAGTGAGATAACGGCTAAGACGGCGATGCCAATCCGCCTATCCACTATACGCGTGTCGTCTCCCGCTACTGTCGGCCCCTCGTCTGCTAACCAGTCTATCGGAATACAACCCGTTGGCAACTGTCTCATCACGGGATATCGGGTGAGGAGCGCTCAGCGCGTGGCGAGATAGGCCGCGCGATGCCGCCAGACCCAGGCGATGATGGCGATGCCGAAGGTGAACGTGATGATGTTGATGGCGATCTCGATCAGCGACGCGCTGGCATCGGCGCCGGGATGGGACGTGTAGATGCCGTTCTCGAGGTCGAAGAGCACGTCCATGCAGCCGAGGTAGATGCCCGCCCCGCCCGCCAGCAGCGTCCAGAGGACCACCGCCGGTCGCCGCCGCGCCAAGTTCACGATACCCAGCAGCAGCGCCAGCACGAGCCAGCCGTCGGCCAGCGGGAAGGCGTTCTCGAAGGCGTAGTAGGCCGCGGCATGGCTGGAGGCGAGCAGATCGCGGTCCACGCCGTACCAGATCACCCAATACGCGACCGTCAGCAGCAGCGCGACCGCCATCGCGATCAGCACAGCCCGCTCGCCGCTCGGACGCACATCCTCGCCGGTCACCGTTGTTGCCTGGACTGGACGCTCGCTCGCCATCGTTTCGTCTCCCCACTCGCTCGCACCGCCAGCATAGCGTAGGTAAGCATACCTTTGATGTCGAGTGCGCTCATACCTCTACCGCGACGAGCGCCAGTACCTCGGTTTCGATGTAGTGGCGTAGGTCGGCGAGATCGGTGAAGTAGCGATAGCCGGCGCGGTTGGCTATCTCAATGCTCTCAGGATCGCGATCAATAAGGAGCGCGACGGGCTGGCTGTAGCCTTCCTGGATACCGTTGGGCCACGCGAGGTCGAACGTGGCAAGTAGCACGCCCGTGTCGGCGTCTATCAGCTCATAGTTGAACTCACCCGGGGGCAAGCCCTGGCTCACCAGCCACTCGTTGAGTTCGCGAATGGCACGGTGCTCATCACTCTCGATGCGCGCGGCGGTCTCGGTGGGCTGCTCCAGCACAGGGACGGCGATCTCCTCTGCGGCAGCCGTTCCACCCAGCAGACTGTCGAGAAAGGTGTTGGCAGCCTGGGCGAGCAAGTCACGTCGAGCGGCGAGGAACTCGCGGTAATTTTCGATCTTCCATAGCTCGGCATCTGTCGGGATCCAGTGAGATTCGAGCGCGCCTGGCTGCATACGGGCGATGCGAGGCATGTAGCTCGCTGGCAGCTCGTCGGAGATGTGTAGGTTGGTCTCTTGAGTGAGGAAGGTGAAGTTGGCGAGCGCATTGACTTCGGCACGAGTGTAGCCGTGCTTGTAGAGCTGTGCCTTGGGGAACAGATGATGGATTTGTAGTCCGCTGAGCTTGCCCAGCAGGTGCTGCGAGAGCGGTGTCCCGCTCTCGAAGTCGCGCGTCTGACTGACGCGAGTGAGCATATACAGCAGCGGATAGAAGCGGGCGCCCTGGCTGTAGCCAAGGAAATCCTCCGGGCGCACACGCAGGTCGCCGCGCGTCTGACGGAGCTGCGCGATCAGGCGGTCGAGCGCGCCGTCGGGCTGCTCAATCAGGCCCAGGTCCTGATTGAGGGTGCTCTCGGTTGAGCCGGCGTAGCGGCCCCAGAGAAACGTGTGAATGTACCAGTAGAGCAGTTTGTCGCGCTCGCGATAGTCGGTGAGGCGGCCGCCACGCAGGTTCAGGTAGCGCGCCAGCACCGGGAAGGAATAGCGGCTGCCGAGCACACGGTCATGATCGAGACCGAGGCGAGCCGAAATCAGATTGAGGAGTCTGTCAATGGCTGTCTCCGCTTGGCTCAGGCCATCACGGAAAGCAGCGTTCTCAACGTCCTTGAGCGCCGTGAAGAGTGCCTCACCGGTCACTAGCGCATTGATACAGCGCAACAGCCACTCCAGGCGGAAGTCGAAACCTGCACCTCGCCATTTGTCCAGCCGGTCGCGCATCTGGACACGGGCCTGAGGCCAACTGGCACAGACCCTGGCCAGTGCAAGGTCGCCCTTGGAGAGCTTGGTGCCGCCGCTATTGACTTGATTAAAGATGTCTACGACGACATCTACTGTCTTGTCCTCACCAGTGACTTTCTCGATGTGGAATTCGACATCTTTGATGCCTGTGATGCGATTCAGCCGGTTGATGTATTCTCCCAGGTTTGCCTGCATCTCGGGGACGGCGAGCAGCCGCTGTGTGTAGTCGCCGATGCCTCGCTGCATCAGGTCAGTCACGTTTACCCAGGCGGAATTGTCCTTCATCTTGAGCGGAGCGTAGAACTCGAAGGTCTCATCATACAGGTTGAAGTGTAGACCTGTGAACGCCCATACATTGCCATCGAAGAAGGTCGGCGGCTCACCCCTGACAATGCCGTAGAGAGAGGTAATACGCTGCTGACCATCTAGCAAGAGTTCGACAGTTCCCATCGGTGCTGTACCGTCGCCGCGTACTGTGGCACTCTCCGTCTTAGTCACCCACACGAGCAGGCTGCCGACTGGATGTCGCTTGTAGAGCGAGGTCATCAGTCCGCGTACCTGGTCGCGATTCCACACGTAACCCCGCTGAAACTCAGGGAGCGCCATCACACCAAAGTCAATTTGGTCGAGAATCGTGCTAATCTTCACTCGGCACCTCGCTCCTCAAGTGGCAACTGAAATTGGTCGACTTGGCGATATATCACTGCGACGATAGCCTACTACGCGCCATTTCACCTGCCTTTCAGTTGCCATCATCACGTAGACACGCCCAAGCGCCCAATCTGTCTTCGCCTTATCGCCCGCTCGCTCGCCAACTGGACGCGCTGTTGTGGGTGCCTTCGCCGCTCGCTCGTGTTGCCAGCATAGCACATCCGCCCAAGCATCGAGCCTTCATCCGCGCACCACTCGCCGCGCGGCTATGGCATAGCGATACAATTGTGGAAGCAGACCGTGATGCGAGTGCACGAGCGCAGGTGAAAGGGCGAGACTGCATGGCAGACGTTACACACAGCGGTGAGCACCTGTTTGACGAGAAGAACCGCATGGAGCGCCTGGGGCGCATCCGGCAGCTCGTTTTTGGCTCCCTCGATGGGCTGCTCGTGCCGCTGGGCGTCGTGAGCGCCGTCGCGGGCGGCACGGCCAGCACCAGAGCCGTGATTGTGGCAGGCATTGCTGAGGCGTTTGCCGGCGCACTCTCGATGGGGGCGGGGGAGTTCATCTCAGGTCGCTCGGAGGCGCAGGTGCAGCGGACCGAGGTGAACAAGGAGCTGGAGGAGATTCGGAGCCAGCCGGCATACGAGCTGCGTGAAATGGCGCAGCTGCTGGAGCAGGAAGGCATCAGCCCGGAGGATGCCGCCCGCATGGCCGACACGCTCGCGCGCTACCCAACTGCCTACCACAAGACCATGGTCGAAAAAGAGCTGGGCCTGCCGTTCGAGCCGCAGACCGTGAGGATTCCCGAGGCGCTCACGATGGGCATCTCCTACATCGTCGGCTCTATCTTCCCCCTGATCGCCTACTTCTTTTTGCCCGTGTCACAGGCCTTGCCGGTCTCGATTGCCTTGACGGTGGTGGCTCTCGTCATCGTCGGTATCATCAAGGGTCGGCTCGCCAATCTCAACCTCGTGGTGAGTGCTCTCGAAGTGGTGATCGTCGGAGGCGTCTCGGCTGCTGGCGGTTACCTGCTGGGCGTCGTGATTCCGGGCCTGTTCGGCTACTGAGCCTGCCTCGTTTGTATGGCGCGCACCCGACAATGCCATACTTCGTGCTGCCGGCATGGCATGCCCATCCGGGCCGCGCGTAGCGTCTTCCTATGCGCCGTCCCTCGATGCTGCCTCGGCACACAGGGCTTCGAGTTGGGCGCAGTGCTCCTCTTCGTGTTCGACCAACCCGCGCATCACCTCCAGCAGCGTGAGCGGACCGCGTGACTCGTGCATGCCCGTCCGCCGCCAGTCGGCGGCTCGCAGGCGGCGCAGCGTGGCGACCAGCTCGGCGCGGCCGAGCAAGAAGTGGATCAGCAAGGTCTGGCTTTCCATCTCGGCGAAGCAAGCGGCAGCGGCCCAGCGCCGCTCGTCGAAGGCCGTCAGCGGCGGGTCCTCGCGCGCCAGAATCATATACGCGCGCGGGGCAACGATGGCATCCGAGGCGCGCAGATGGGCCAGGATGTCAGCCGCCGACCACTCGCCTTCGCTGGCCGGCGCCCTGATCTGATCCTCATCCGATCGCGCCAGCGCATCGCTGAGGCGCACAGGGATACTGGCCAGACGCCGAATGATCTCGCGTGCCTGGACGACCGTGGAGCGGGTCTCTTCACTTGGCATAGGCGCCACTCTCCCGCCACTAGCATACGGCGAGCGCGCCCGGCGTGGCGTCGCGGGACGCGCCCTTCGTGTAGTGAACACCGCACCCATGCTATGGCGACCGTTCCCTTGCGGCCATCACCTGATGCCAACCGTCGTGGGCATGCTTGGGCAAACGACGGAACCTGCTGTGCCGTGCCATCCTCATGCGCTTTCGTCGGCGGTCCACGGCATCGTGCCGACGATGTTGGCGACGATCAGCGCCCGGTTCAGTGGATCCCACGCCATGACTGTGTCGGCCTTGGCCAGCGCGACGAGCGCCGTCATGGACCCGGGGCTGGCGGGCACGACGTGCCGCTGGTCATCCTCGGTCACGATCAAGACTTCGAAATGACCGTCTCCCGCGCTATCGTCCGCTGGATGCCAATTGGCGTTGAGGATCTTCACGCGACGCGTCTCTTTGCTTGCGCCTGGCATAACCGCCTCCTCAGCCTGGTCAAACTGGCCACTCGTTCATTTCAAAGAGGGGTGGCCGACGGCGGGAAGTCCCGTCGCCAGCCGCTCGGAGACCGCGTGTTAGCCGCAGCAGCCGCTCCCGCCGCAGCAGCCCGCGCTCGCGTTGGTGCCAGTGGAGGCGCTTGTAACTGGCAGCGTCCGCGCCGGGGACGTCTTACTCCCCTCCAGCTCAGTCGCCGCAGCGGGCTTGGTCGCGCGGACGAAGGCGCTGGCGAGCTTGCCGTCGCCGGCCTCCCAGCCCACTGGCAGCGTCGCGGGGTCGAGTCCGGCTTCGGCGGCCGTGTAGCGCCGCGTGATCGTCACGCTGACGTCCGCGAAGCCAGCCTCGGTCAGCAACCGCTCGTACTCATCTACCTCCAGCGCGCCGGCCAGGCAGCCGACCCACGCCTCCATGTTCGTGCGCAGGTCGGCGGGCACCGGGCCGTCCGCCACCACGTCCGAGACGGCGAAGCGGCCACCGGGCTTCAGCACGCGAAATGCCTCGCGCAGGACGGCGGACTTATCGGCGGCGAGGTTGATGACGCAGTTCGAGATCACCACCTCCACGGCGTTGGCCGGCAGCGGAATCTCCTCGATGCGCCCCTTGAGGAAGGCGACGTTGGCAATCCCGGACTTGGCCTTGTTCTCCTGGGCCAGCGCCAGCATCTCGTCGGTCATGTCCAGCCCATAGGCGAAGCCGGTCGGCCCCACACGCCGGGCGGAGAGCAGCACGTCAATCCCGCCACCGGAGCCCAGGTCGAGCACCGTTTGGCCCGCGTGCAGATCAATCAGCGCCGTCGGATTGCCGCAGCCCAGCGAGGCCAGCACGGCCTCCTCTGGCAGCAAGCCGATCTCCTCGGCGGTGTAGAGTCCGCTGCTGATGTCGTCGCCGGAGGGACTGCAACAGCCGCCCTCACCGTTCCCATCGCTCACGCGCTTGGCCGCCGCGGCATAGCGCTCGCGCACGCGCTCGGCAATCGTCTCGGCCTCCGGTTGTCCAGTCGTCGCAAAGGTCGCATCCGCCATATCTGGCGCTCCTTTCATCGAAGCTCTTCGATGAATGTCGGCAAAAATAAAGGAGGGACGCTACAGCAAGGCCCTCACCGTGGACACAGCGCCCTTGCCCCCCTCGGTCGTCCAGTAGTACGCCCAGACGCCGCGCTTCTCGCAGGCCACCAGCCCTGCCTCACGCAGAATGCGCAGGTGGTGGCTGATCGTCGGCTGGCGCTGGTCGAACTGCGAGGTGATGTCGCAGACGCACAACGGCCGCGGCTGCCCCGCGAGCAGCTCCAGCATGCGCAGGCGCGTGGGATCAGCCAGCGCCTTGAGCCGGTCGGCCAGCATCTCGGTCTGCGCGGCGCCAAGCGCAGCCGAGACCGGCACAGGCGGCTCGCAGCACGGTCCACCCGCTATTTCTTCGGCGGGCCGCACCGACAGGCTACGTGGAGTGGTGGTCGTCGTGTCCATGCCGAGAGCATAGCGCAAGACATTGATGGATGTCAATGTCTCATCTACTGCAGGCCGGGCGTTTCGATTAGAGAAGCGCCCGATATTCCTGCATTACTCCGACTGCTCGGCCTCCAGCTTGGTGGCAGGCCATCGTGCGGCTTCTGGCGATTGGGAGCCGGAGGATTCCCGCCGAGGCGTGGCGTGCAGCACGATGCGGAGCCAAGCGAGGACCACTGTCAGCGCAATGCTGCCGCAGTCACTCAGACGCGCCGCCAGTCGCCCTTTCGCCATTGGGCGCGAGGGATGCCCGACACGTCGAGCGCGGCAAAGTGTGCGTCGAGGTCAAAGGGCACACGCCGCAGCGACACGTCGAGCCGGCCGCCATCGCTTGTGATTACGGCATACTCCGCCCAAGAAGGATTGCGGATCGACGCGGCGGGCGAGATGGCGTCCTTCGTGAAACCCACCGTGCCAGGATTGAGCACGAGCGCGTCCCGGTGGCGGCGGAGCAACTGCTGGTGGGTGTGGCCGCCGGCGTAGAGCTGCGCTGGCGTCTCGGCCAGCATCTCGTGAAGGGTCTCGTCTGGCGTCTCGGCAGTGATGCGCTCATCATACGAGCGCGGCGAGCCGTGATAGCATAGCAGCGTGACGTCATCACCGAACGGCACGCTGATCGTTGGCTGAAAGGTGCGCAGGTAGGCGAGATCGTCGGCCGTGAGCTGCGCGGCGCACCACCGGTGGAAGTCTTCGTTACGCCAGTTGCCGCTGGTACCACCCTCGGCAGGTTGGGGTATAAGCAGGATGGCGTCGGTATTGCCCATCACGACGGGGCATCGCAGCGCCCGCAGTCGGGCGATGACTTCACGTGGCTGCGGGCCGAGCGTGACGACATCGCCCAGGCATACCATGTGCTCGATGCCCTCCGCGGCGATCTCCGCGAGCACCGCTTCGAGCGCGGGCAGGTTGCCATGGATATCCGAGAGAACGGCGATCTTCTGCAATGTGTTCACCCCTCCTCTTTCTACCTGCCGCGGCGCCCGCTCACCCCTGGGCATCCGCCGTGCCCCCGAATCTGGCGCTCTTGGGCGTCTCCGGGGCTGTGTGGTCCTCAGTGACATACGCGCGATGACAACATGCAGGCGGCTGCGTGGGAGGCATGTTGCACACGCCCTTCTCGTCCAGGTACGACCCTGCCTGCACGGCCTTATCAGCCCGGGAAATCCGCCGGGAGCCCATACATGCCGAGGGTGAGCGAGACCTCGCCGCCGTGGTGCAGGTCGTGCTCGAGCACGTGCCAGACGACCCACGCGCGCGAAAGCTCGACGCGCTGGCCGTCCCAGTCGTCAGGGAAGGTCTGCCGCATGTCGGCGGGACTCCAGCGGGCAAGGCAATCAGCCATGAATTGCCAGGTGTGGTCGAGCGCCTGCGCCAGCTCGGCGGCGGAGGGAATAGGCGCTCCTGGCGCCAGTGCCGCCTCGTTCCAGCTTGCATACGCGCGCAGCGCCTCGCCGCCATCCTCGCCCAGGAACTCGGTGAACCAGTACATGCGGCAGCCGATGATGTGCAGGGCATTCTCGCCGATGGAGCGCATGCCCGGCGCGGCGCGCAGCGCGAGCTGCCCGGCCGTGAGCGGCGCCAACGACGCCTTGATGTGATCCTGGTACCCTTTCCACGATTCGTAGAACGTCTCGAGCGTGAAGGTCTCTTCAGCCATGTGCCTCATCTCCGTGTGTGGGGTTGCGGTCGCCTTTGAGAGCATGTCACCCAGCCTAGCGTGCCGTCCAGGCAGTCTTCTAGTCGGCGTTGCTTGAAACGGTAAGGTGACGGCGCGCGATGGACCTGCTATGCTCGCGGGCGGGGAGGGGGATATGGGGATGTCAGACTATCTGCTCGACAACGCCTGGCAGCAGCAACGCCGCCGGCTCGCCCTGCTGGAATCGTGGTTCGATCCCGACACTATTCGCCATCTGGAGGCGCTGGGTGTCGCCCCTGGCTGGCGCTGTCTGGAGGTCGGCGCGGGCGGCGGCTCCATCGCGGAGTGGCTGGCGGCGCGCGTAGGGCCTGATGGCGGCGCGCTGGCGACCGATCTCGACACGCGCTTCCTCGACGCGCTCGATACGCCCAACGTCGAGGTCCGCCGGCACGACATCGTGACCGATCCGCTGCCGGAGGCCAGCTTCGATCTCGCGCACGCGCGCTTCGTGGTGGAGCATCTGCCCGACCGCATGGCGGCGCTGCGGCCGATGGCGGCCGCGCTCAAGCCCGGCGGCTGGCTGCTGATCGAAAGCACCGACCACTGCTCGTGGCTGCCCGATCCGTCGGCGCCCGCGGCTGACGCGGCGCTCTTCAGTGCGTTCACCGCCGCGTTCCTCCAGCTCTTCCGGCTGTCCGGCGTGGACGTGAACGCGGGGCGCGCGCTCTACGGCGAGCTGCGCGCGCTGGGGCTGGAAGAGATCGGCGCGGAGGGGCGCGTCTTCATGGCGCGCGGCGGCTCGCCAGAGGCTGAGGTCTGGCGGCTGACCGCCGAGCAGGTGAGCGAGCGACTGGTGGCGGCGGGGCTGCTCTCGGCGGACGAGATGGCGCGCACGCTCGCGCTGATGGCGACTCCGGACTTCGCGTGGATGGAGGGGCTGGTGATGGCCGGTTGGGGGCGGAAACCGCGGTAGTGTGGCCAGGTGAGGTGCGGGCGCGTGCCTGTGGTGTCTCGCAGGGGCGTCTTGCGGACGCCCTCTGGAGGGGCACGTCATGCGCGGGGGCGGAGGAGGTGGGATTCGAACCCACGGTGCCGTTGCCGACACACGCGCTTTCCAGGCGCGCCCACTAGGCCTCTATGGGACTCCTCCCGGTGGCCCAGCATGCGACATGGCGAGCGGGCCGGTTGGGCGCCTGCTCGCCATGTGTCATAGCCAGCCATCGCGGCGGAAGGGGCGGGATTCGAACCCGCGGTGCCCTATTCAGGCACACCGCTTTTCGAGAGCGGCACCATAAACCACTCGGACACCCTTCCGCCGCGCAGTATAGCACTTTGGGCTCCCCGGGCGCAAGCCGCACGACGGCTCGCGGGGCCACTGCTGTGTGGCCTCATGTGGCGTCCGCGGCTGATGGATGCGCTATGCGATGGCGATCTCAACCGACCCACCGGCAAGGCGCTCCGACCAGCCTCCGATCAGCGGAAATCTCGTTGGCCGTCCGCCGAACGCGGCGACAAGGCCCCAGACCCAGCAGATGATCGCGAACACCTGCAGCAGCGCGAACACGACGCCTGCGACGACAAGGCCTGTGCCAAAGACATTGGTCTGCGCTGGCACGCCCAGCGCATACGCCACGGCGCCAACGGCGACACTCAAGATGACCAGAACAGCCAGAGCGGCAAACGGCAGGATGCAGAGCAGTAGCGCCTGGGCCGCGTGGAAGCGCAGGAAGCGATTGCGTTTCTCTCCAATTACGAAGATGAGGGGGACGATGGGGCCAGCGATGGGGATGGAGAGGTAGCCAATGCCGGCGGCGACCTGTGGGTCTATGCCCATCGAGGTCGGTCCCCACCGGCTCTCGAAGCGCCCGGAAGGCGCTGCGTCGGGCATTGCCATAGCTATCCGTTCCTTTCTGGACGGGGCAGGACGTTCACGCCAGGCCAGCCACGCCGATGAGTGGATCAGGCACACCCTTGATACGTGCGACGCCCCTGCCTGTTCCACTTCGCCGCGGTTTTGTGATGTGGCTCGCCTCGCCAGGTTTTCCTACGACCGATCTGCGCGGCACGTGGTGGCACGAGCATTTCGCATCGGTGCTCGGCCTTGAGGCCACAGCCCGCTACCTCACCGGCTCGTTCGCCGGCACGGAGCTGGCCGACGCGCCGGAGCGGCGCCCCCACGGACTCGCCACACGCCTGATGCGCGAGCTGCTTGCTGGCCTGCCTCACGCACGCGCCACACTCTTCACGGAGCGCCACAATGCCGCCGCCCGCGCACTCTACGAGCGCCTGGGCTTCACGTATCTCGTCGAGAGCATGGTCTTCACGCCGGGCGACGTGCCCTACGTCATCATGGGTCGCCCACTGCCGCTGTAGCTCGCAAGCCCTCAGGCGTTGACGTCTATCACCACGCGGCCCTGGATGCCACCGCCCTCGACCATCTGCCGCCCTAGCGCCGGCGTGTCGCCCAGCGGCGCCACGCGCGAGGTGATGCGGTGCAGCGCCTCATCTGGCAGTGTTTGCGCGATGCGCGCCCACATCAGCTCGCGGCGCTCGCGCGGCACGGGGAGCGAATCCACGCCGAGCAGATTCACCCCGCGCAGGATGAAAGGCAGGACAGTGGTGGTGAAGGGGATGCCGCCCGCGTTGCCGCAGGCCGCCACGCTCGCCCCATAGGCCAGCGTCCGCAGCACGCCCGCCAGCGTCTCGCCGCCAACAGTATCCACCGCGCCACCCCAGCGTGCTGAAGCCAGTGGGCCTCCCGGCGCCGTCAGCTCTTCGCGCCCGATGATGCTTGCGGCGCCCAGCGTGCGCAGGTAGTCGTGCGCCTCGGCCCGGCCGGTGGAGGCGGCGACGCGATAGCCCAGGCTCGCCAGCAGCGCCACGGCGAAGCTGCCCACACCGCCAGAGGCGCCGGTGACGAGGATCTCGCGCTGCTCCCGCGGCGTCAGCCCCTGCCGCTCCAGCGCGTCAATCGCCAGCATCGCCGTCACGCCGGCCGTCCCAATCGCCGCCGCCTGCTGGAAGCTGAACCGCTGCGGAATCGGCACCAGCCATTCGGATTTGACGCGCGCAAGCTGCGCGAAGCCGCCCCAGTGGCGCTCGCCTACCCCCCAGCCGGTCAGCACGACGCGATCCCCCGGCGTGAACTGCGGCGAGGACGATTCCTCGACCGTCCCGGCGAGGTCAATGCCCGGCACCATCGGGAAGCTGCGCACGACCTTGTTCTTGTTGCCGGTCATCGCCAGGCCGTCCTTGAAGTTGAGATCGGAGTAGGCCACGCGCACCAGCACATCGCCCTCCGGCAGCCGGTCGCGCGGCAGCTCTTGCAGCGAGGTCGTCACCTGCCCGTCGCGCTCTTCTAGCACAATCGCCTTGAACGTCTCCGACATGGGGCGCGCTCCTTCTATGTGGGGAAAGCGTAGCATGATGGTGCCATCGTGGGAGATTGTAGTACGGCGAGCGCCGGGCGATGCATACATCGCCCTTACATTGGGGGCAGCGTAGGTGAAAGGCAGCACAGCCGTACGCGCAGGATTCCTCCCGGCGGTTCAGGCCGTGAGCGCTTGCCCGCATCACCACTCGTGGCCAGAGTGGTAGCCCATCAGGAGGCATTCTCCGCGACGAGCCGCACCACATCCTCCGCGCAGCCCCACGAGAGCGTCACCCCCGCGCCGCCGTGGCCGTAGTTGTGGACCACTCGCCGTCCATCCGCAAGCCGCTGCGCCTCCAGCCGCACAACCCCGCGAATCGGCCGCAGCCCCACGCCGACGCTGACCACCTCCGCGGGCGCCACGCCAGGCTGGGAGTCTGGGTCAGCCAGCGCGCGCAGGCTCGCCGCGAAGGCTGGATCGAAGTGGGCGGCCAGCGCCGCGCAGCGCCGCAGGATGTCCGGGATCTGCGCGGGATCCGGCTCCAGCGATTCGCTCGCCTGATTGAAGCCGCCCAGCACAATGTCGCGCAGGCGCGGCACGATGTAAGTGGGCCGCTGGGGGTCGGCGTCGTCGGCCAGCGCGCGGGCGAAGCCCGTATTACGCACGCGCACGACCTGCCCACGCCCGGCATGCACGCCCAGCCCGTCGCCGCTCGTCTCGCGATCGTCGGGCGCCAGCTCGCGTGCGCCGAGCCCCGTGCAGTTCACCACCACCTGCCAACGCGCAGGCACGTCCTCCAGCCGCTCCACCGCCCGCCGCTCAACACGTCCCCCGGCCGACGTCACCTCGTCCAGCAGCCAGTTCAGATAGACCGAGGTATCAATCACCGGCGCGGGGAAGGCATAGCCCATCGCGTAGCCAGGCGGCAGCTCATCGGCAGCGGCCAGGTGGAAGGTGGGCACTGCGCTTGCCCACTCCGGCAGGGCATCGTAGGCTGTCGGGTAGAGATCGAGCACCTCGCGCTGCACAATGCCGGCCCGCTCGTCCCCAGCCAGCGTACCGAAGCGCTCCAGCGAGATCGCGCCCCAGCGCGTCACGTCGCCGGCCGAGGGACCGCGCACGGCATAGGGCATCCAGACAGCGGCGGCGGCGTTCGAGGTCGTGTTCGGTGGCAGGTCTCGCGCCCAGACCGTCACACCGTGCCCCGCGCGCAGCAGCTCCAGCGTGCTCGTCAGCCCCGAGACGCCCGCCCCGATCACCAGAATCTCCATGCCACTCCCCTCCCTCAGCACATCCATTGGCCCTCGTCGGACCCGGAAGCCGCCAGCGCCCGCGGGTCGCGCACCTCGACGCACGACATGCCCGCCGGGAAGAGCTTTTCGGGATTGAAGAGCTCGCGCGGATCGAAGGCGCAGCGCAAGCTTGCCATCGCCGCCAGGTCGCGCGCCGAGAAGACCAGCGGCAGCGCGTCGCGCTTCTCCAGTCCGATGCCGTGCTCGCCCGAGACCGTCCCGCCCAGCTCGACGCACGACCGCAGCAGCACCGTCCCCGCCTCGATCACCCGCTCGATGGCGCCGGGCGTGCGGCGGTCGAAGAGCATCGCCGGGTGCAGGTTGCCATCGCCAGCGTGGAAGACGTTGGGGATAGTCAGCTTGTACTCGCGGCCAATCTCGCCGACGCGCTCCATGATTGCCGGCAGCTTCGAGCGCGGCACCACAGCATCCTGCAGGTAGTAGTTCGGCGCGAGCTGGCCAAAGGCGCCGGCCGCACCCTTGCGTCCCGCCCAGAGAGCGGCTCGCTCGGCCTCATCGCGCGCCATCCGCACCTCATGCGCGCCGTGCGCCCGGCAGAGCACCGCCACCCGCTCGCGCTGTGCCGCCACGGCCTCACGCGCGCCCTCCAGCTCGATCAGCAGCACGCTGCCGGCATCCTCCGGATACCCAGCGCGAAAGTGCCGCTCGACCGCCCCGCAGACGAGGCCGTCCATCATCTCCAGCGCCGACGGGACGATCCCCGCGCCGATGATCGCCGAGACCGTGCTGGTGCCGGTTGCGATGTCGGGATAGATCGCCAGCAGCGTCTCGACCGCCTCCGGCTTCGGCAGCAGCCGCACGACGATCTTCGTGACCACCGCCAGCGTGCCCTCCGAGCCTGCCACCGCCCCCACGAGGTCGTAGCCGGGCACGTCGCGGCTGCCCGCTGGATCGCCCAGCCAGACACGCTCGCCGCCCTCCAGCACCACCTCCAGCGCAAGTACATGATTGGTTGTCACGCCGGAGGCGAGGCAGTGAGGCCCGCCGGCGTTGGTGGCGACATTGCCGCCAATGGTGGAGATCTTCTGGCTGGCGGGGTCGGGCGCGTAGTAGAGTCCATACGGTGCGGCGGCGCGCGAGAGATCCAGGTTGATCACGCCCGGCTCGACTGCCGCCCGCCGGTTACGCGCGTCAATGCTTAGCACGCGATTCATGCGTGACGTGCAGATCACCAAGCCGCCGCGCGCCGGCACCGCTCCGCCACAGAGGCCGGTCCCCGAGCCGCGCGGCACAATCGGAACGCCCGCTTCTGTTGCCAGCCGCACTGCTGTCGCGACCTGCTCGGCATCGCGTGGCAATGCGACCAGATCGGGCTGCGCGTCGAGGAAGCCGCCATCGTAGCCGTAGGCGACCAGCGCGTCGGGTGCAGTCAGCACGCCGCCGGGGCCGAGCGTCACTTCCAGCGCTCGCGCCAGTGCCGCCAGGGCCTGCCTGCTCTGAGCCGGGGCGCTCGGCGCGAGCGCCACATGTGTCCCTTCCGCCGGTTGCGACTCCTTCGAGACCTCGCGCGCCATCGGCCACCTCGTCCGCTACATGTACATAAGAACCGCCAGTCGGCGTGAGGCTTGTGTGACTGGACGCGCCCTCGCCCACATGGTACACTATCGGCACACCCAGCGCAGAGCGAGAGCATTCGTGAGCCGACCCAACCGAAAGGGGGAACGCACATGCGAGTGCACGGAGCCGCGATAATCGGCCAGACCACTGCCGCTGCGCGGGCGAGATGTGGATGCCAGGCACCGTGAGGATATCCTCCGGTGCCTTCGTGTATTCTCCGGCAGCCGCTCGATTGCGCGCTGCCACTAGCCGCCAGCGCAGGAGGAATCGCGCCAGCCACCTGAACGGGTCGTCCATCTCATCGAGCCTCGGGCCCTACGGCCGCGCCGTCCGGTTCGCCTTCTGCGGGCCGCACCGCCGGCGCCTACATGCCACGGGGCAACGAACAGGAAAGCGGGGAACCCCCAATGCACTCAAGCATGATCGGAAAGATCGCTAAGGCCAAACAGTATGCCGCCGAGCCGGACCGCATCCAGTTCACTCAGTTCAGCGCGACTTTCCGAGGTGAGAACGATACGCATACGACGAGCTTTGCTGATGGCAAGTGGCACTGCGACTGCCATTTCTTCGCCGACTACGGCACGTGCAGCCATACCATGGCGGTCGAGCGCGTGCTGAGCGTCACCATTCCCGCTGAGTACCGCCAGGGCGCGCCACTGCAATCCTCTATGCTCTGACGCACCCTGGCCCGCATTGCGCTCCCATGTTCCACCCGGCCCCAAGGACGCGGCCGGCGTGGGTCGTGCTGTCCTGCTCGCATGAATCCTATTGCGGGAGCACGAAGTGCAGCACCACCAGCGTCGCGAACATCAGGAACGCCATCACCGCGATCAGCTTCAGATCACCGATGACGTAGCTGTAGCGCTCCGGCGAGACGAAGTTCGCCGCGCGCGCCCGTTGCAGCACCTTCGCGCGCGCCACCCGCGCTGCCTGCGCGCGTGCGGCGGCCGAGCCACCACTCATCTGCTGTGGTTGTTGTCGCGGCTGCGGCTGCGGCTGCGTCCTGGGGCCGTTGGCCGGCTTCGGCTTCGTTACTTCAGGCGCCTTTGGCCGCTGGATGGTATGCGTCGCGGCTGGCTTGGGCGCCTGCCCTTGCGCCCCCACTGGAGCGGTCTTTGCGCCAATTGCCCGCTGACTAGTTGACGGCGCCGAGGCGGACGCCGTCTGCTCGCCGCCGGGTCTGGGAGTCCGGACCAGCGCGACATCTGGCGTCCTGGAAGCCTGCGGCCGCCGCTGGGCCGTGCTGTGGCGTGTGGCCGAAGACTTTTTCGCCATCGTCTCTCTCCCGTTTCCTCAAGACCGCCGGGGCAGGGCTATGTCGGTTTCTGATAACGTTGATGTGGTACGCTGCTCACAATCAAGGCCCAGTATAGTCCATCGTGCCCGCAGCCGCAACCCGCCAATACTCGCTATTACCTTCAAGACGATTCACGGCGTGCCTCGGATACGGCGCTGCGATGCGGTGCGGTGCGCTGCGCTGCGGTGCGGTGCGCTGCGGTGCGACCGGCGAGGCCGTGGGATGTGAGGCCCCGTCATAGGCTGGAGAACTGCTCCATGGGACTGACCCACTTCGACGACGCGGGCCGCGCCCGCATGGTGGATGTCGGCGCGAAATCCGATACCGCGCGCGAAGCCGTCGCCGCTGGCGCCGTTTGCATGCGCGCCGAGACACTTGCGCTCATCCGCGCCGGGCGCATGGCCAAAGGTGATGTGCTCGCCGTCGCGCAGGTCGCTGGCATCATGGCCGCCAAGCGCACGCCCGAGATCGTCCCGATGTGCCACACGCTGCTGCTAACAGGCGTCGAGCTGACCTTCGCGCTGGAGGACGGCCCCCGCGACGATGAGGGAACGGTGCAGATCCAGGCCACCGTGAGCACCGTCGGCAAGACCGGCGCCGAGATGGAGGCGCTCACCGCCGTCAGTGCGGCCGCGCTGACCATCTATGACATGTGCAAGGCGGTCGACCGCGCGATGACGATTGACGAGATCCGGCTGCTGCGCAAGAGCGGCGGCAAGAGCGGCGTCTTCGAGCGCACGTAATGGCAGAGATGGCGTGGCGAAGCGGGCCGGAGGTGACCGTAAGCCGAGTTCTGTTCCCGGTGCGCCTCGCGGCGTGCCGGGCGGCAATCATCTCTCTGGGGCGACGGTTGCCCGCCGCCTCTAGCAGCCTACCTGGAGCGTGACGGGCGAGCCACCCGCGGGCGGACCGAATTGCTCCGGCCCGCCGCTGCTCCTGTCTGGCCTTGCTCCGGATGGGGTTTACCGCAGCCAGCCGGTCACCCGACCGCTGGTGAGCTCTTACCTCACCATTTCACCCTTACCTGGCTCATCGCCTTCGGCGGTATGTTTCTGTGGCACTGTCCTTGGGGTCGCCCCCACTGGCCGTTAGCCAGCATCCCGCTCTATGGAGCTCGGACTTTCCTCGAACGCGCGGCTGCGCGCCCGCGATTGCCTGGTCACCTCCGACCCGCATGCACCCCAGAGTATACCACGCCGCGCCGCTCGGCTGCCTGCCCGCTCTCACGCCAAGCCTGTGCTATACTCTGAGATGGCCCACGGGGTTCGCCAGTGTCTCTCCCCTGACTGCCCCCTGATGAGCATGAGCAGCTGTTTTGCGTTTCGTAGTGAGCAGGGCTGTGGGCTTGCTACTACCCCGCTCGCCGTACCTGGAGGTACAATGCCGTACGATGTGACACTGATTCCCGGAGACGGCACCGGACCCGAGATCACCGAGGCCACCCGGCGTGTCCTGGATGCGACGGGGATCGAGTTTCGCTGGCATGTGCGCGACGCCGGGCTGGCGGTCCTCGAAAAGACCGGCACAGTCCTGCCCGAAGACGTCATCGAATCCATCAAGCAAACTCACATCGGGCTCAAGGGTCCGATTACCACTCCGGTTGGCAAGGGCTTCCGAAGTGCGAACGTGGCCTTGCGCAAGAGCCTCGACCTCTACGCCAACCTGCGCCCCGCCAAGTCGTATACTGGCCTGCGCTCGCGCTATGAGAACATTGACCTCATCATCGTGCGCGAGAACACCGAAGACCTGTATGCCGGCATCGAGTTCGCGCGCGGCTCGCAGGAGCTCGACGAGCTGGTGGACTTCATCGGCCGCACGACGGGGCAGACGCTGAACAAAGACGCCGCCATCAGCATCAAATACATCTCGGTTGCCGCCAGCCGGCGTATCGTCAAGTTCGCCTTCGACTACGCCCGCAAGAACGGCCGCCGCAAGGTGACGGCCGTCCACAAGGCCAACATCATGAAGTTCTCCGACGGCCTTTTCTTGCAGATGGCGCAGGAGGTCGCCAAGGAGTACCCCGACATCCAGTTCGAGGACCGCATTGTAGACAACATGTGCATGCAGCTCGTCCAGAAGCCTGAGCTCTACGACGTGCTGGTGCTACCCAACCTCTACGGCGACATCCTCTCCGATCTCTCGGCCGGCCTGATCGGCGGCCTGGGTGTCGCGCCGGGCGCCAATATTGGCAGCCAGTACGCCGTCTTCGAGCCGGTGCATGGCAGTGCGCCGAAGTACGCCGGCCAGAACAAGGTCAACCCAATGGCCATGATGTTCTCCGGCGTGCTGATGCTGCGCCATCTCAGCGAGCGCGCAGCCGCCGAACGGCTGGAGGCGGCGCTGGCCGCCGTGATCGCCGAGGGCAAGAACGTCACCTACGACCTCAAGCCGACGCCCAACGATCCGACGGCCGTCGGTACGTCGCAGGTGGCCGATGCCGTGATCCGCAAGATGCGCGAGCTGGAGTAGGGGGTATCCTCACCCCCCGCTCGGCCAGGGAGGGGCGGGTGCAACACGCCCCTCCCCCTCGGGTCGCCCACTTGCCGGGCGTCCACCGGATGACCCTACGAATGCGGATCGGAGCGGGGAGCCAGCAGCGTGGCCCTCCGGGTATGCCGCTCTATGCCTGTCGCGTTCGCCGCTGTGCAGCGCTGAGCGCTCGCTGGGCCGACGCCGCGCCAGAATAGAAGACGGTCCCCAATACCCCGACCACCAGGTCGCCGATGCTATCCCATGCTCCGCGGACGTTGTGCGTGCCAAAGAAGACGTCGGTGGCATATTCTTGCGCCTCCAGAAGCGCGTGGATGGCGTTCGCGACGCCGATCGCGGCTAGGGGCGACCAGCCGAACCCGCGCTGGCACACTGCGGCGAGGGCGCCAGTGCCGTGGTAGTGCGGGATCAGGTCAAAGTTCTTGAAGCGGTCGTAGAGGTCGAGCGCATTACCGGCCATATCCAGCGAGAAGATCGAGAGATACAGGTTATCAGGCCAGACGGGATAGCGCTGCCACCGCCGGCGACCGGGGCCGCGGCGGCGATCCAAGACGTAGAGCAGCGGGAACAACTCACTGAGGCTGCCGACGATGAGCAGGTTCCGTATGGGGATGGCCTTGCCGGCGTAGCGTGGATCCTGTGGATTGGCCATCACGTCCGCCAGGAAGCCGCCGATGCTCGCCCGCAAAAGGCCGTTGAGCACCAGCCCGGCCACCTGCCCCGCGCCGCCCGCTCGACCCTTCAGGCGGATGCGCCTTTCACGCTTCATATTGCTGCAGCTCTCATTTCGCAGGCAGGCGCCTGCATGATGGTCACTGTACCGCTTCACTGCCGCAGCCAGCATGGCGAGGCGAGATGGTAGTCGAAGCAGCCTACCAGATGAGCAAGAACGAAGTACGATACACGGCCCGATAGGTCTCGTAGTCGCACGTCTTGTGCCAGCTAACGGGCCCGCTACAGCCAGCCCTTCTCCTCGGCTATGCGAGCGGCCTCCACGCGATTGCGCGCGCCCAGCTTCTGCATCGCCATTGAGAGATAATTGCGCACCGTCCCCTCCGAGAGCGCCAGCCGGTCCGCGATATCCGCAATGCTGGCCCCGCTGGAGGCCGCCGCCAGGGCCTCGCGCTCGCGCTCCGTTAGTGGGCTCTGCCCCTCGCTGAGTGCCGCCGCCGCCAGCGCCGGATCCACCACCCGCTCGCCCGCCACCACCCGCCTGATCGCCGCCGCTAGCTGCGCGGCGGGCGCGTCCTTCAGCAGAAAGCCCACCGCGCCGCACTCCATCGCCCGCCGCAGGTAGCCCGGCCGCCCAAACGTGGTCAGGATCACCACCCGGCACGCGGGCAGCTCCCTGCGCAGCGCGGCCGCCGCCGTCAGTCCGTCGCCGCCGGGCATCTCGATATCCAGCAGTGCCACGTCCGGGCGGACCTCGACCGCTGCCGGCACTACCTCATCGCCGCGGCCCACCTCGGCGACGATCTCCAGGTCGCCCTCCAGCGCCAGCAGTGCCGCCAGCGCCCCGCGCACCAGCGCTTGATCCTCGGCCAACAGCACCCGGATCATCGCGGCGCACCTTTCTCGATGGCCTTCGCGTCTGCTTCGCGTGCGGTTGGCTCACCCACATGACCTGCCACCTGTTTGCTTGTCTCCTCCGCAAGCGCCGCCGGCGCCACTGGCACCCTGACGGCCAACCGGAAACCGCCGCCGTGCGGCCCCACCTCGCAGCGCCCGGCCAACGCCACCACGCGCTCTTCCACCCCGCGCAAGCCGTTGCCCGTGTAGCGTGCCTGTGCGGCCTCTCCATCTCCGTCGCTGGTTGTTCCCGCGATGCCAATGCCATCGTCGGCGATCTCGACGCCCACCGTCTCGGCCGCGCGGCGCAGCCAGATCGTGCAGGACCGCGCGCGGCTGTGCCGCACCACATTGGTGACGCCTTCGCGCACCGTCCAGGCCAACGCGCCCTCCACCGCCGCTGGGAGCCTCCCCAGCGCCGTCGCGCCCTCGATGCGATAGATGATGCCCGCGGCCGCCAGCACCTCACGCGCGCTGTGCAGCTCGCTCGCCATCGTTGGCTGCCGGTAGCTCGCCACCGCCTCGCGCACCTCGCGCAGCGCCGTGCGCGCCACCCGCTCGATGTCGCCGATCTCCGCCGCGGCTCGCTCCGGCGCGGACCCTATCAATCGCCCGGCCAGCTCGCTCTTGAGTGCGATCAACGACAGATTGTGCCCCAGCAGGTCGTGCAGGTCGCGGGCGATGCGCAGCCGCTCCTCCGTCACCGCCGCGAAGCGCGCCAGCTCCTCGCGCTCCTCACGCAGGCGCCGGCTCGTCGTGATGGACCAGACCATGGTGAGTGTCGCCAGGCCGGCAAGTCCAAGCCAGAAGATATTCGATAGGCTTTCCACGATCGGCAAGTGCCTGCGCCAGCCATAGAAAAGGGTCAGCAGCGCGACACCCACCAGCAGCGCCGCCGCCTGCCACGTGGGAAGGCGACCCATCGCCACCGCCACCGTGAAGATGAACAGGCCACCCCATGCCGCTCCGTCCGCTTCGGTCAGCACCAGGCTCAGCAGCAGCATCACCAGGATCGGCAGCCAGAGCGCCAGATCCGCCCGTACTGGGGTGGGGGCGGCGCCCACCACCCGCCGCGCGTTCCGTAGCGCCGTCCAGATGTAGAGTCCGGCGAAGATGGCCGCCCCCAACAGGCTCAGCACGAGCCGCGCTGGCGAAGGGTGCGTTCCGAGCAGCGCAAGAATCATCGGCACCAGCAGTGGCAGCCAGAGCAGCCAGGCCGCTGACGCCAGGTAGGCTGGACGATGGCTGCCGGCCGCCGCCTCGCGCGATGCTGTCTCCTCGATGGCGTGCATGGGTTCCACTCCCGGATGTCCCGACACTCGACTCGATCTTGCCCCTCTGCTACACGCCTACACGCTACCCCAGCCCCATCGCCTCGTCCAGTGACAAATGTCATCCGCAACTGCTGACGCTCCGCACTACCGGGCGTGCTGTGCCAGCCATAGACTCAAAGCGTGGTCAATGCGAGCGGGCTAACCGCTCAACCGAGAGGAGAGCGCAGATGATAGACGTACGGAGACCAGCCGCAGCGGCCGCTGCCGGGAAACACAGCGCGGACTCCGGCGAGAGCGCCGCCGTGCGCATCAAGGATCTGACGAAGCAGTTCGGCGCGCTGCGCGCGGTGGACGCCCTCAGCCTCGATATCCGGCGCGGCGAGACGGTGGCGTTGCTTGGCCCCAATGGCGCCGGTAAGACCACCACCATCTCGATGCTGCTGGGGCTGCTGGCGCCCGATGCCGGCGAGATCAGCGTGCTGGGGATGGCGCCCACGCAGGCCGTCCAGAGCGGACGCATCGGTGCCATGCTGCAAGAAGGCAGCCTCATGCCGGGAGTGCGGGTTGGCGAGCTGCTCGACTACGTGCTGGGGCTGTGCGCCTCGCCCATGCCACGCGAGCGCATGCTCGCCATGACCGGCCTGCAAGGACTGGAGCGGCGCCGCGTGGACCGCCTCTCCGGCGGCCAGACACAGCGCGTGCGCTTCGCGCTGGCAATTGCCAGCCAGTCGGAGGTGCTGGTGCTGGATGAGCCGACCGCCGCGATGGATGTCGAGGCTCGCCATGCCTTCTGGGCGAGCATGCGCGACTACACAGACGCCGGCCGCACCGTCCTCTTCGCCACGCACTACCTCGAAGAGGCCGAGGCATTCGCCTCGCGGGTGGTCGTCATCGCGCACGGGCGCATCGTCGCCGACGGGACCGTCGCCGACCTGCGTCGCAGCTTCGGGATGCCCACGGTGCAGTTCCGCTCGCCGGTGGATGGCTCCCAGGCATTCGACGTGCTGGCGGGAGTGTTTGAAGTGCAGCGGCAAGGCGAACAGGTCACGCTGAAGACCACCGATACCGACTCTACCATTCGTGATCTGACAGCCAGCGCCATCGCCTGGCACGGCATCGAGATTCATGGTCCCACGCTGGACGACGTCTTCCTGACACTTGTTGGCGAGGCTCAGACGGGAGAAGATCAATGACCGGCTATCTGCGCCTGGAGCTCATGCGCTCGCTGCGTGACCCACGCTATCTGCTGCTGGCGGTCGTGGCGCCAGTGGGGTTCTACCTGCTCTTCGCGGCGCTCTTCGGCCAGTACACCGCGAACGGGGTTTCCACATCGGTGCTGCTGATGGTTTCGATGAGCGTCTATGGGGCGATGTGGGCTGTGCTCTCGGCCACCGGCCCGCGCATCGCGCAGGATCGCAGCGTCGGCTGGCTGCGTCAGCTCAAGCTGCTGCCGGTGCAGCCGCGGGCGGTCCTCACGGCACGCCTGATCGCCGCACTGCTGCTGGCGGGTCCGGCGCTGGCGCTGGTGTTTGCCACAGCGACTATTTCCCACGGGGTGCGGCTCGATGCCTGGCACTGGCTGGCGCTGCTGGGGCTGCTATGGGTCGGAGTCGTGCCCATCGGCGCGCTGGGCCTCGCTATCGGCTACGCCACGGATGCGGAGTCTGCCTTTGGCCTGCTCTACGGCCTCTACATGGTGCTGGCAGCGCTCGGCGGCCTGTGGATGCCCATCTCCATCCTGCCCTCCGGCCTGCAGACGATTGGCAAGTTGCTGCCTTCGTATCGCGCCGCCGACCTGGGCTGGCGGCTCGTCGCCGGCCGCGCGATTGATGTGCAGAGCGTGTTAATGCTCGCGGCCTGGGCGATCATCCTCGGTCTGCTGGCGCTTTTCTTCGCCAAACGGCGCGCAACGGCCCGCTGAGATGCCGCATCGCATGCCAACTGTGGTTGCTACTCTCTCCACATGAAACCCGACGATGGGCTGACCAGGGGGATGCTCATCAAGAGTCATCTCTATTGCGTCTTTAGGTGGTTTCGCGTATTCGCTCGGCATGAAGCTGAGCGGGTACGCGAAAGTGGTGGGCGTCACCTACAAGACCACGTGACTGTTCAGGCGGTCTTGCCATGTAGGTGTACCGTAGAGGTATGACGCGTGAAGAAGAGAACGCCCTGCGCGAGCAGATGACGGCGCTGGTGGAACGTGTTCGAGATCTGGAAGCGCGTCTGGCCAAGGATAGTCACAACAGCAGCAAGCCGCCCTCCACAGATGGGTTCAAGCGCCAACTGCCCCGGACCCGCAGTCTACGCCGCACGAGTGGCAAGAGGCCGGGCGGGCAACTGGGCCATCCCGGCGAGACGCTGCATCTAGTGGCCGAACCCGACGCGGTCGTCGACCACTGGCCAGCCGTCTGTTCGGCCTGTCAGGCGTCCTTGGACATGGGCGCCATGGGTGCGGCGGCGGCGGTCGTCGCCCGCGAGCCGCGCCAGGTGCAGGATCTGCCGCCCATCCGCCTGCGCGTCACGAAACACCGGGCACTCAGCGTGCGCTGTCCGGCGTGCCAGCAGGTGACCGCTGGCGCGTTTCCGCCGGAAGCGTCCAGCCGGGCGCAGTACGGGCCGCGGCTCCGGGCGCTGGCGGTCTATCTGGTGGCGCAGCAGTTCGTGCCCTACGTTCGCGCCCGTGACCTGCTGGCGGATCTGACGGGCGCGCGGCTCTCAGTGGGGACGCTGGCCGAGTGGGTCCAGCAGAGCGCCGCGGCCGTCAAGCCAGTCGAGGACGAGCTCAAGCAGGCGCTGCGGGGCGCGCCGGTGCTGCACAGTGATGAAACCGGCGTGCGCCGGAGTGCGCTGCATACGCTCTTTACTGGTAGCCCCCTCTACCCTGCCTGGGGCTGAACAGTCATCTCAATACTTCATTGAGCAAAGGAAGAAGCACATGGAAGAACGAGACGAACGAGACGCGCCAGAGGCCGATGAACGTTCCTGTCTCGAGGGGCAGGCCGTGGGCGGGAAACCCGCCCACACGGAATCGACGGAACCGAAGGAAGACAAGGGAAACGGGTTGGAACCGACACCACACCTCCACCTTCCCACACCAGACCTGCAGTTGCTCCGCCTCGATCACGCGCCAGCCGTGCTGGCGTTCGAGCGGGAGAATCGAGCGTACTTCGCGGCGTCGATTCCGGATCGGGGTGAGGAGTTCTTTGCCGAGTTCGACACGCGGTATGCGCAACTGCTTGCGTGGCAGGCCACCGGGACGGATTACCTTCACTTGCTGGTGACCGAGCGCGGCGAGGTGGTGGGGCGGGTGAATCTGACCGAAGTGGCAGATGGGTCTGCGGAACTCGGGTACCGGATCGCGCAGAAGGCCGCAGGGCAAGGACTGGCCACAGCGGCGGTGCACCAGGTGCGCGAGCGTGCCGCCACAGCGTATGGACTCACCAGGCTGCGCGCAAGAGTCACATTGGACAATCCGGCCTCGCGCAAGGTGCTTGAACACAACGGATTCGTCGCCGTCGGTCAACTCACGCTCAATGGCAAGCCAGCCATATTCTACATCTGCGAGCTCCGGTGACCCAACACGTGCGTGTCAATCCGAACACTCTTGGGGGGATTGACATCTGGGCAAGGTCTTCCCTTGTGGGGAATTGTACAGTTTGCGGGGGAGAACCCCTACTGAATAGCTGCAAAACCACTTATCAATGGTGGAAGGCCGGGCAGTTGGATGCCTACCAACTGCCGACCGGCACCATCATCGCGCGTGAGCCAAAGCCTGCGGCTCGTGGGGCGGCGCTCTACGCGCGGGTTGCCTCGGCTGGGCAGAATGACGACGTGAGCCGGCAAATGCAGCGGTTGCGCGACTACGCGGCGGCGCGTGGCTACCAGGTCGTGGCGGAAGTGACCGAGATTGCCTCCGGGCTGAACGACGAGCGGCCCAAGCTCAAGAAGGTGCCGACCGATGCGCGTGTAGGCGTGATCGTGGCGGATCGCTGGGAACTGTCCTCAAAGACCTGTAGCGGTGGTTCAGACGGTACGTTTTGGAGAACGGATGGTACACTCCTATGTGGTGGACGGGCCGGCGCCAGCAAGCGTGCGCGCCGCGCCCGTCTTGAGTGTCCGCCAGCGCCATCCAAAGGAGATGACCCGCATGTCCGTCCCCGACGACCTCCAGACCTTACGTGAGAACGCGGCCACACGCGCCTTCATCGAAACCGCGCTTGTCGCGCGCTACGCCCCCGAAGACGATGCCCTGCGAGCCGCGCTGGAGGCCGCCGCCGCCAACGACATGCCGGCCATTCAGATCTCGCCGCTGCAGGGTAAGCTCTTGCAGGTGCTGGCGAAGGCCTGCGGCGCCCGCAAGATCCTCGAGATTGGCGCGCTGGCCGGCTACAGCGGCATCTGGCTGGCCCGTGCACTGCCCAGTGATGGCCGGCTGATCTCCTTGGAGGTCAGCGAGAAGCACGCCGCCGTTGCCCGCGCCTCGCTGGAGCGCGCCGGGGTAGGCGAGCGCGCCGAGGTGCGCGTCGGACCTGGAGCTGAGCTGCTGCCCGCCCTCGTCGCGGATGCGCCCTTCGACCTCGTCTTCATCGACGCCGACAAGCCCGGCTATCCCACCTACCTCGACTGGGCACTGCGCCTCACGCGCCCCGGCAGCATCATCGTCGCCGACAACTGTATTCGCGGTGGGAGCCCGTTCCGTGAAGGCGCTGCCAACGACCCCCGCGCCGAGGGCATCGTCGAGTATGACCAGCGTGTCGCCCAAGACCCACACCTGCTCTCCGTCGTGCTCCCGCTTGACGATGAGGGCATGGACGGCTTCGCCATCTCGGTTGTGCTCACCGCGCAGCAGCCCTAGCCACGGCCCTAGCCGTGCATTGAACAGAGGCGAACGGGCGGCCGCCGAGCGCGGCCACCCGTTCACAAGAGATCTCGCTGTCGAATTGGCGCTCTACGGATACGTGGCAGTCGATAGCACGCCTGGCAGTGCCTGGTGGCCGCCGATGCTACCACTGAACCAGCCTAGGTATGCGCCGCCGGTGAATGCCCACAGAACCCCGCCATTCGACGTCGGCACGAAGAACAACATGCCGCCGGACGTCGGACCAAGGTATTGCCATTTGGCAGAGTCTCGCGGCAGGCGATAGATGCCAACCTGTGAGCCGCTGCCCGGCGCTAGCGCCATCGCCAGGACGGCCCCATCGCTCGCCAGGATGTATTGGCCAGCAAACGGCAACGCTGGCTTGCAGGGGGCGGTAATACAGAGCAGGGGACGTGTGGACCATGTCCGTCCACTGTCGAAAGTGCAGGCCAGGCTCAGGGCGGCATCTCCGGCCTTATATGGCGCGCAGATATGCCAGGGCTGATCAGTGCCAGTTGGCTGTTGGACGATGAAGTACGGCGGCGTTGTGTCGCTTGAGAGTGTGGGCGCTGGGAATAGCTGCCAATGTGCGCCAACATCTGACGAGCGCCAAAGCGCGACGCGCGTGCTAGCGGAAACGCTCCCTGGCGTGGCAACCCCACTCGCGGTCATCACTTCGGCTAGGAGCTCGCCGCTAGGACTGAGCCAAAAGCTGGTGATCGTTTGGTTGTGCCCAACAAGCGACTGATCAATTGGC